>JAVHVD010000369.1:0-2826 GCA_032160745.1 Pseudonocardiales bacterium | reverse complement strand
ATCCTGACGGGTCCGGCTGTGCTGGTGGCCGAGGTGCAACTAGGCGAGCAATGGCTTGCCGAGCATCGTTGAACGCCGGTAGCGAAATTCTGTCGCAATCCGGGCACTGGGCCTGTCACCATGGAGTCATATGACTGCTGAGGAACGACTCGACCGACTACCGAACATCGACGATGCCACCTGGGGCGACGGTCCATCGGGTGACGGTCGCCTGTACGACGATCCGTTGGGCGACCCTGCATTGGGCGAAAACCTACGCGACGAATACACCGCGGGCGACTTGACCCTGGGCGACTACGACCTTTCAGAGCGTGCTGCCCTGCGCCGGGTCGCCGGTCTGTCGACCGAGCTCACCGACGTCACAGAGGTCGAATACCGGCAGCTGCGGCTGGAACGGGTCGTTCTGGTTGGCGTCTGGACGACGGGCACGCTCACCGAGGCAGAGAACTCATTACGCGAGCTTGCCCGGTTGGCTGAGACGGCCGGCTCAGAGGTGCTCGACGGCATCGTCCAACGACGGGACAAGCCTGACGCGGCGACCTACATCGGTTCAGGCAAGGCAAAGGAATTGCGCGACATCGTCGATGCGACGGGCGCCGACACCGTGATCTGCGATGGCGAGCTGACGCCGGGACAGCTCGGGCAGCTGGAGCGGGTCGTCAAGGTGAAAGTGGTCGACCGCACCGCGCTGATCCTCGACATCTTCGCCCAGCACGCGAGCTCGCGTGAGGGTAAGGCGCAGGTGGAGTTGGCGCAGCTGCAATACCTGGTACCGCGGCTGCGGGGCTGGGGTGAATCCCTGTCCCGACAGGTCGGCGGCCGGGCAGCAAACGGCGTCGGTATCGGCGGTCGTGGGCCCGGTGAGACCAAGCTCGAGATCGACCGCCGCCGGATCACGGCGCGGATGGCGAAGCTGCGCCGCGAGATCAAGGGGATGAAGACGTCGCGCGACGTCAAGCGATCCCGCCGGGGCAACAATTCTATTCCGTCGGTAGTCCTGGCCGGTTACACGAACGCGGGTAAGTCCTCGCTGTTGAATCGCCTGACCGGCGCGGGGGTGCTGGTGGAGAACGCCCTTTTCGCGACTCTGGATCCGACCGTACGCAGAGCCGAGACGACGGACGGGCGGGTCTTCACGCTGACCGACACCGTCGGTTTCGTCCGGCACCTGCCGCACCAGTTGGTCGAGGCCTTCCGCTCGACATTGGAAGAGGTCGCCGAGGCGGACCTCATCGTGCACGTCGTAGACGCATCGGATGAGGACCCGGAGGCGCAGATCCGCGCTGTGCGGGAAGTTCTGGCCGATATCGATGCCCTGAACGTCCCGGAGCAGATCGTCTTCAACAAGGTCGACGCATCGGATGCGGACACACAGATGCGGCTGCGCAGCCTGGTGCCAGACGCGTTGTTCGTATCAGCGCGGACCGGGCTTGGCGTGGTTGAACTCGCCCGTCTTATCGACAGCCGCCTGCCCCGCCCGGACCGATCGGTGACCGCCTTGATTCCCTACACCCGGGGCGATCTGGTGGCGCGGATCCATTCCGACGGCGAGGTGTTGTCCGAGGACCACACCGGCGACGGCACGCTCATCAGTGCTCGGGTGCGCTCTGATCTCGCTGCCGCGCTCGAGAATTTCGTAGCTGTCTGACCGTCCGGTCCGCCGGCCTGCCGGGTGGTCCGTGGCTGAGCAGAACAGGTCTGTTTCGCAGGAGTCAACCGCGTATCCCGATCTCCTGACGATCCGCAGCTCGGTTGCTCCGGGCGGACCCAGGAACCGCTGGTCGCGGCGTAAGGTAGGCCACGTACCTGCTTCCCACTCGAGGAGATTCAAATGGGTCTGGAAAATCCCAAGGCCTGGGTGATCATTGCCATTGCAGCGATTGTGTTGTTCGGTTACAAGAAGCTGCCGGACATGTCCCGCTCGGTCGGCCGTTCGCTGCGGATCTTCAAGACCGAGATGCAGGGTCTCAACGAGGACGAGGCCACCCGTAAGGCTGCCGAGACTCCTGCCACACCGCCTCCGCCGGTGGTGCCTCCGACTCCGGCGCCTCAGAACGCGGCACCGGTGGTCCAGCCCGAGGCGGTGACCGAGACCCCGCCGGTTGTGCCGCCGGTGGTCACGCCGACGGCACCGAGCGAACCGATCGCGGACACGAACGGGCCGAAGCCGCACATCAACACCAGCGCTTCCTGATCGCATATCAGTGAGGGGCGGTCACCCCGGCGGCGACTGCCCCTCACTGGTGCGTGCTGATGCTCAAACGGTGATCAGACTTTGCGCAGCACCGCGACGATCCGACCCAGGATGGTTGCGTCGTCAGCGGGAATAGGCGAGTAAGCCGGGTTCTGCGGCATCAGCCAGGCATGACCGTCCCGTCTACGGAAAGTCTTCACGGTCGCCTCGCCATCGATCATCGCCGCGACGATCTCACCGTTCTCCGCGGTCGGCTGCTGGCGCACCACCACGTAGTCGCCGCTGCAGATCGCGGCCTCGATCATCGAGTCACCGACCACCTCGAGGAGGAACAGCGTGCCGTCGCCGACGAGCTCCTTCGGCAGAGGGAAGACGTCCTCGACGCGCTCCTCGGCCAGGATCGGACCGCCGGCCGCGATCCGGCCGAGCACCGGCACGTGCACGGGGGCGGGGTACGCATCGCCGACACCGGTCTGGTCGAGCCCGCTCTCGGCCGCGAGGCCGAGGCCGGCCGCGGGCGCCTGAGCCTGCTCGTCGGGCAGCAGCACCTCGAGCGCCCGCGGGCGGTGGGGATCCCGGCGCAGGAAGCCCTTCTGCTCGAGCACCTTCAGCTGGTGGGCCACGCTGGAGGA
>JAVHVD010000368.1:0-2935 GCA_032160745.1 Pseudonocardiales bacterium | reverse complement strand
AGGCCGGCCGGGCCTCGCTGAAGCGGCCGGAGGACGGCGGCATGCCGGAGGAGGAGAACCTCCAGCCGCTGTTCGAGACGATTCTGGAGTCGATCCCGGCGCCGACCTACGACGACGAGGCGCCGTTGCAGGCGCACGTCACCAACCTCGACGCGTCCCCCTACCTCGGTCGCCTCGCCCTGTGCCGCGTACACAACGGCACGATCCGCAAGGGGCAGCAGGCGGCCTGGTGTCGGGCCAACGGCGCCATCGAACGCGTCAAGATCACCGAATTGCTGATCACGCGGGCGCTGGACCGGTTCCCGGCCGAGTCGGCCGGGCCGGGCGACATCATCGCGATCGCCGGCATCCCGGAGATCACGATCGGCGAGACGCTGGCCGACCCCGACGACCCCCGTCCGCTGCCGGTCATCACGATCGACGAGCCGTCCATCTCGATGACGATCGGCATCAACACGTCGCCGCTGGCCGGTAGCTCGGGCAAGAAGCTGACCGCCCGCCAGGTGATCAACCGGCTCGAGGCCGAGCTGGTCGGCAACGTGTCGATCCGCGTGCTGCCGACCGAGCGGCCCGACACCTGGGAGGTCCAGGGGCGCGGCGAGCTGCAGCTGGCGATCCTCGTCGAGATCATGCGGCGCGAGGGCTTCGAGATCACCGTCGGCAAGCCGCAGGTGGTCACCCGCACCGTCGACGGCAAGCTGCACGAGCCGATGGAGCGGATGACCATCGACATCCCGTCCGAGTACCAGGGCGTGGTGATCCAGCTGCTGGCGCTGCGCAAGGGCCGGCTGGAGCAGATGGTCGACCACGGCACCGGCTGGATCCGGATGGAGTACCTCGTCCCCGCCCGCGGCCTGATCGGCTTCCGCACCGAGTTCCTGACCGAGACGCGGGGGACCGGGCTGCTGCACCACATCCACGAGGGCTACGAGCCGTGGGCCGGCGACATCCGCACGCGTCCGTCGGGCTCGCTGGTGGCTGATCGGCGCGGTGCGACGACCGGCTTCGCGCTCGCCAACCTGCAGGAGCGCGGGACGATGTTCGTCGGGCCCGGCACCGAGGTGTACGAGGGCATGATCGTCGGCGAGAACTCGCGGTCGGACGACATGGACGTCAACCCGACGAAGGAGAAGAAGCTCACCAACATGCGCCAGTCCTCCGGCGACGTGCTGGTGCCGCTGATCCCGCATCGCATCCTGTCGCTCGAGCAGGCGCTGGAGTTCTGCCGCGACGACGAGTGCGTCGAGGTGACGCCCGCGACCGTGCGGATCCGCAAGGTGGCCCTGTCCGGCCAGGAGCGCGAGAAGCTGCGCTCGCGCAACAAGGCCCGCTGACCCACCACTTTGACCCCGCCGCGCGCACTCGGGAGGCCGATTTGTGTGCACGGCGGGGTCAAAGCCGCGGGAGGACGATCCAACCGCGCTCCTTCGGACGGCGGAACGCCCGGCGCAAACGCATGGACACCGGCTCAAAGTCGTGCAGGTCTGCGTAGCCCCATCTGACGACGGTGAGCCCGAGGTTCTCGAGCGCCTCCTGACGCTTCTTCTCCTCGTGCAGGGGGCTCACGTCGATGCCCTCGTACTTGACCGCGCCGTCCGCTTCACCAACGACACCGAACTTGTCCCAGTAGAAGTCAACACGTGCGACGAATTGGCCGGCGGTGTTCCCGATGCGCACCTGAGCCTCGGGCTGCGGCAGGCCGAACTTGCCGAATTTCAGCCGGCTCTGCGACTCGAGCGGTGACTCGCTGAGCGGATCGGCCAGGGCAATTGCCTCTCGGGCCGTCCGTACGCCCGGCCAACGAACACATCGATCCAGCTCGGTGTAGAGGCGATCGAAGGTTGTCGAGCCGTTCCGGAGTGCGACGTCCATCGGCACCACGCCGCCGGCCAGGCCGTGTTCCCGAGCCAGGTCGATCAATGTGCGCTCGACGCTCGAGCAGCCCACCTCACCGACGGGCAGCGTCTGCGGTGCCGCGGTGCAGCGATGCACGTGTACCTGCGAGATCTCGCCCGTGTGCCAAGGCACAACTGATACGCAGGGCCGATGAGGTAGGAACGCGAGCGGTAGCCCGCGAAGGACCGCAGCCGTCGAATGACTGGCGAGTGCGCCGGGTGTCGTCAGCACGGCGGCCACCGCCGGCGCCGCATGCAGCCACCGTTGCCGCTCGAAGGTGCTCATCGCACTGAGATCGGTCGTTTGGTAGGCGCCTGCCCTCAGCCGGGTGATCCGTCCTGTCCGGGCGCTGTACGACAGCTGGGACCTCGTCCACCCCTCGCGGAAAGCCTGCCGGGCGGAAAAGACACCCACTTGTCGAGCTGCGATGGACGGGACTTTGCGCACCTCAACACCCTTGCGGCCGATTCAGTGCCAAAGGTGGTTGTCCACAGGACGACTTCGACCCTCTCGCGCGCACTGAGCGGGCGCTTCCTTGCGCGCGGGAGGGTCAAAGTCGCGGAGCTGGACGGGTTAGGGTCGGGTCCGTGGCCGAGAACCCGCGACTCGTCGAGCGGATGCGCGGCTTCGGCACGACCGTTTTCGCCGAGATGTCCGCGCTCGCGCTGACGACGCAGAGCGTCAACCTCGGCCAGGGCTTCCCCGACACCGACGGGCCGATCGAGATACTCGAAGCGGCTGCGGTCGCGATCCGCGGCGGGCAGAACCAGTACCCGCCGGGCCCCGGAGTTCCCGAACTGCGCCTCGCGATCAGCGCCCACCAGCAGCGCCGCTACGGACTCGACTACGACCCGGACACCGAGGTGCTGGTAACCGCCGGCGCCACCGAGGCCATCGCCGCCGCCGTCATGGCCTTCGCCGGTCCGGGCGACGAGGTCGTGCTGTTCGAGCCGTACTACGACTCCTACGCCGCGTGCGTAGCGCTGGCCGGCGCGCAGCGGCGCACGGTCACCATCGAGCGCAACGGCGCCGGATGGGG
>JAVHVD010000367.1:0-5871 GCA_032160745.1 Pseudonocardiales bacterium | reverse complement strand
ACGAGTCGATCACCTCCACGTACGGCACTGTTGCGTTGATCCGGGCTGAGCGTGCCCTTTAGCGATCGCTGCGATCGCTGTGTCGTCAGCTTGCCGCCGAGATACATCGCGACTACTTCCCACGGCTCGCCCAACTGCTCGTGGAACCACCTCGTCGCGGCGTGGTGCCGGCAAAAATCTACATCGTGTATCACCTTCGTGTATCACTCGATGAAAGTGATACACCTGTCACTGCATCGGAGTGATGGAATGGCCAACCGCCTTGCGTCGTCGACCAGCCCCTATTTGCTTCAACATGCTGGGAATCCGGTGGATTGGTGGCCCTGGGGGCCGGAGGCATTCGCCGAGGCGAGGCGTCGTGATACACCAGTTCTGTTGTCCGTCGGATACGCAGCCTGCCACTGGTGCCACGTCATGGCACACGAGTCCTTCGAGGACGGCGCGGTGGCCGCGCTCATGAACGAGCACTTCGTCAGCATCAAGGTCGACCGCGAGGAGCGGCCGGACATCGACGCGGTCTACATGGACGCAACCTCAGCGCTCACTGGACAGGGTGGCTGGCCGATGACCTGCGTCCTCGACCACAGCGGTGCACCGTTCTATGCCGGCACCTACTTCCCGCGCGAGCACTTCGCGCGGTTGCTGGTAGCGATCACCGAGGCGTGGCAACGCGATCGCGCCGAAGTGCAGGCCGCCGGCCAGCGGGTCGTCGATGCGTTGACCCGCTCCTCGGCGCCGCGCAGCGTCGGCGCGCCGTTGCCGACCGAGGCCGATCTCGACCGCGCGGCCGGCGTGCTGGTCGGGCAGTTCGACCGGCAACACGGCGGGTTCGGCCGGGCCCCGAAGTTCCCGCCGTCGATGGTGCTCGAGTTCCTGCTGCGGCAGCACGAACGCACTGGCGACCCGACATCGCTCGCGATGGCCGAGCAGACTTTCGACGCCATGGCCCGGGGCGGCATGTACGACCAGCTCGGCGGCGGGTTCGCCCGGTACTCCGTCGACGAGGCGTGGGTCGTGCCGCACTTCGAGAAGATGCTCTACGACAACGGTCTGCTCCTGCGCGGCTACCTGCACTGGTGGCGGGCGACGTCGGCACCGCTCGCCGAGCGGATCGCTCGCGAGACGGCGGACTTCCTCCTCCGCGATCTGCGGACGGACGAGGGCGGCTTCGCGTCGGCGCTGGATGCCGACACCAACGGGGTCGAGGGGCTGACCTACGCGTGGACGCCGGTCCAGTTGGCCGAGGTGCTGGGGACGCACGCCGATGCCGCCGCCGCGCTGTTCGAGGTCACCGACAGCGGCAGCTTCGAAGACGGCGCCTCGACCTTGCAGCTGCTGCGCGACCCGGCCGACGGTGCGCAGTGGGACGACCTGCGCACCCGACTCTTCGCCGCGCGGACGCTGCGCCCGCAGCCGGCGCGGGACGACAAGATCGTCACCGCATGGAACGGGCTCGCCATCGCCGGCTTGGCCGAGGCGGGCGTGCTGTTCGACGAGCCGCGCTATCTCGCCGCCGCCGTCGAGTGCGCGCGTCTGTTGCTGGACCTGCACCTGGTGGACGGCCGGTTGCGGCGCACGTCGCGGAACGGGGCGGTCGGCACCGCGCTCGGCGTGGCCGAGGACTACGGCGATCTGGCCGACGGGCTCCTCGTCCTGCACCAGGCGACTGCCGAGCCCCAGTGGCTGGATGCAGCCGCAGAGCTGCTCGACTCCGCGCTGGAGCTCTTCGATGACGGCGAGGGTGGTTTCTACGACACGGCCAGCGACGCCGAGCAGTTGGTGCGCCGGCCGCGGGACCCCACGGACAACGCGACGCCGTCCGGCGCCAGTGCGCTCATCACCGCGCTGGTCGCCTACTCCGCGCTGACCGGATCGAGCGCGCACCGGACGGCCGCCGAGGATGCGCTGCGCCAAGTGAGCGAGATCGGCATCGGCCAGCCGCGGTTCTTCGGCTGGGCGCTGGCGGCGGCAGAAGCGCTGGTCGACGGGCCGGTGCAGGTGGCCGTTGTTGGCGAGCCGGGCGGCGGGCCGTTGACGTCGACCGCGTGGCGGCGCCGGCCGCCCGGCGCGGTCGTCGTATCGGCCGAGCCAGACGCGACCGGGCTGCCGTTGCTGGCCGGCCGTCCACTCGTCGGTGGGCGGCCAGCCGCGTACGTATGCCGCGGGATGGTGTGCGACCTCCCCGTCACCGACGTGCTGGCGCTGGAAGCCGCCCTGCGAAGGTGACGCTTTTCCCCGGAGGTGGTCGGTTTTGAGTCGCCGAACCGATCACCTCCGGAGAAAGGCTGGGCTCGCCGGCCGGCCGGCGGCTGCTTTTTCCCCGCAGGTGGTCGGGTACGGGCTGCGCAACCGGTCAGCTCCGGGGAAAGGCTTGGGCCGGCCGATCCGATCCGATCAGAGCTCGGGGCCCTCGGCGCGCAGCTTGTCGACCTCGGCCATCGCCTCGCGCAACCCGGACAGCCACTCGTCGGTGTGCTCGCCCACGAGGCGCACGCACCAGGCCAGCGCGTCCGAACGCGAGCGCGCGACGCCGGCGTCCACCAGCGTGTCCAGCACCCGCCGTTCGTCGTGGCGCAACCGGGTCATCGCCGGAACCGCGAGATGGGTGAAGATCGCCTTGGTCTCACCGATGGATGCGCCCCACGCCACCTTGCGGCCGTAGCGCGCCTCGGCCTCGTCGGCGATCTTCATTCGGGCATCGCGGGTGTCCTCGCGGAAGCGGCCGATGCGCCCCTGCGCGGCTGCGGTGCCGGTCTTCTCGTCCGTGCCCTCGGGCGGGGGGAGCTCGCCAATGACGACGATCTCCTCGCGGTCGACGGTGATGGTCGGCTCGCCGACGAACCAGTCGTCGGGCAGCCGGCCGGTCAGCCAGGCGGCGGCGTCGTCGGCGGGCGGTAGATCGGCCTGCTGCCAGCCGCCGGCGCCGCGGAAGCCGCGCCCGCCGCCGTGTCCACGGCCACCACCATGCCCGCGGCCACCTCCGTGCCCGCGGCCACCTTCTCGGAACCGGCGCTCATCGCCGGGATTGTCTCGTCCGTGCATGTTCCTTCTCCTTACTGTGTAACAACAATTACAAGATTACATCCCTGCGAAGGCAGTGTCGAGGACGAGGGGACCAGGGACGCGATGGAGTAGCGGTTTGTCAGGAGAAGATGGCGAGCCAGATGGCCACGTAGTGGCACAGCGCGGCGACCAGCGTGCAGAGGTGGAACACCTCGTGGAAGCCGAACACCCCGGGGTAGGGGTTGGGGCGCTTGAGCGCGTAGACGACCGCCCCGATCGTGTAGATCACGCCGCCGGCGGCGATCAGGACGAACGCGGCCACCCCCGCGTTGTGCAGCAGCTCCGGAAAGACGAAGGCCGCCACCCAGCCGAGCGCGATGTAGCACGGCGCGGACAGCCAGCGCGGCGCGGAGTGCCACGCCGTCTGCAGAATGACGCCGAAGACCGCGCCCGTCCACACTGCGATCAGGACGGCGATCGCGGAGTTTCGGGGGAGCGAGAGCACCGCGATGGGCGTGTACGTCCCGGCGATGAACACGAAGATCATCGAGTGGTCGAGGCGCTTCATCAGCCGATGGGCCCGCGGGCTCCAGTTGAGCCGGTGGTACAGCGCGGACGTGCCGAACAGCAACGTCACGGTGGCGCAGTAGATCGCGGTCGTCGCGGCGCCCGGCGCGCCGCGCACAGCGGCGGCGACTGCGATCATCACGGCCCCGGTCACGATCGAGATACCGGCTGCGTAGGCGTGCAGCCATCCGCGCAGACGGGGCTTGAGCTCGGCGACCGTGGTCGCGAGGGCGGCGGCGGGGCTCACTGGCGTGGGTCCGGTCGTCGTCATCGGCCAAATCTACGACAGCGTAGGTTCGCCGCATAAACGGTGTTCGGCATTCTCAGCCGATGCTGTCGACGAGGTCCGCAACCGCCTGCGGACGGGGGAACGGGGCTGGGGATCCTCCTGCCCGGACGGGGGCAGCCGCAAGATCGTTCGCCGATGGCGGACGGGGGATAGGTTTGAGGCGTGGACCTTCGCAGCACCGTGTATGCCGTTTACGAGCGGCGGCTGCGGCGTCACCTCGAAGGGCTGCCGGTTCCACAACACGTCGCGATCATGATCGACGGCAACCGCCGCTGGGCGCGGGCCGCCGGCTTCGACGACGTCAGCCACGGGCACGTCGTCGGTGCACGGCACATCGCGAACCTGCTCGAGTGGTGCAGCGAAGCCGGTGTCGCCCACGTGACGATCTGGATGCTGTCGACGGACAACTTGCGCCGCCCGCCGGAGGAGCTCGAACCCCTCCTCGGCATCATCGCCGGCGTGGCGAAGGAGCTGTCCGGCCCGGGCATGCCCTGGCGAGTGAAGGCGGTCGGCGCCCTCGACCTGCTGCCCGCCCCGACCGCGGAGGCGCTGAAGGAGGCCGAGCAGAACACGGCCACCCGCGACGGCCTGATCGTGAACGTTGCGGTCGGCTACGGCGGGCGGCGGGAGATCGCCGATGCCGTCCGGTCGCTCATGCACGAGCACGCCGCCCGGGGCGGCACGCTCGAGGAGCTGGCCGAGGTGTTCGACGTCGACCACATCGCCGACCACCTCTACACCAAGGGCCAGCCCGACCCCGACCTCGTCATCCGCACGTCGGGGGAGCAGCGGCTCGGCGGGTTCCTGCTGTGGCAGTCCGTCCACTCGGAGTTCTACTTCTGCGACGCGCTGTGGCCCGACTTCCGCAAGATCGACTTCCTGCGTGCGCTGCGCGACTACGGCACCCGACAACGCCGGTTCGGGGGATGACGGGTTTCGGTCCGCTCGTCCCGGTCGACTGGCTCGCGGCCCATCTCGATGACGTGCGGGTGATCGACGTCCGCTGGTATCTGGACGGCCGATCCGGACGGGACGCCTACACGGGCGGACACCTGCCCGGCGCGGTCTGGCTGGACATCGACGCCGACCTGTCGGAACCGGCCTCGCCCGCGCAGGGCCGACACCCGCTGGCGACGCCGGAGCGCTTCGCTAGCGCGCTCGGCCGGGTCGGCGTCGCTGAGGGCACACCGGTGGTCGCCTACGACGACGCGGGTGGCTCGGTCGCGGCTCGACTGTGGTGGATGCTCCACGTCCTGGACGAGCCGGTCGCGGTCCTCGACGGCGGGCTCGCGGCGTGGTCGGTGCCGCTCGTGACCGACGTGCCGGAGATCGCGCCGATCGAGCGCCCCGCCCGCGTGTGGCCTGCGGCGCGGTTCGTCACGGCCGATGAGCTGGCGGCGGCCGACGCAGTCGTCTACGACGCCCGGACCGCCGAGCGGTATGCGCACGGGGACCCGGCGGTCGACCCGCGACCCGGGCACGTCCCCGGCGCACTCAGCGCGCCCTGGGCCGGCAACCTCGGCGAGGACGGCCGGTTTCGCCCGGCCGAGCAGCTGCGCGAGCGGTTCGCCGCGGCCGCGGACCGCCCGGCGATCGCCTACTGCGGTTCCGGCGTCACGGCGTGCCATGACCTGCTGGCCCTGGAAGTGGCCGGCGTTGCGCAGACCGCGCTGTACCCCGGGTCGTGGTCGCAGTGGGGCGCCGATCCCGCTCGTCCGGTCGAGCTCGGCTGAGTCACGCAGAGTTTTCCTGGTGGTAACGAGCCGGCCCGCGCGCCTTCTCGATCGTCGCCGTGCACAGACGTAGCGTCCGAACCGTCGACCCGGCCAACCCGGGTCGCCGGGGAGGTCCCGAACCGGTGGCGAGATCCAGCGAGGGGACCGGCTCGGTCCTGCTGCTCCGCCCAGGGACCGCGCCGTCACCAAGCAGCGCTGCGAGCTGTTCTGTGCTCGCGCGCCGACTCCCGTTCAGGAGCGTCACGTGACCGTTGCCCAGCCGACCGATACCGGCCT
>JAVHVD010000366.1:0-12053 GCA_032160745.1 Pseudonocardiales bacterium | reverse complement strand
CGGCGGGACGACGACCGGACCGCGATGGCCCGCTTCGCCGCCGAGCTCGGTGCGCGGGTCGACGTCGTCTCCCTCGCCGCGGGAACGGTGTCCTGGCCGGCCGGCTTCCCGGCCGCGGTCGCGGCTCTGGCCGACCGGACGCCGGGACCCCTACCTGCCGCCACCGAGCCACGGGCCCGCGTGGTGCGACACGTCGGCGCGTGGCCGCCCGGGGTCCGGGAAGGCGGCCGCCACGGTTTCACCACAGCGGACGTCGGCGCGGCTCGGAACGCCGCCGCTGCAGTGGCCACCGCGCTCGCCGGCGACTGCGGCGAGCGCGTCCTCGTGCTCGGCACCGAGGAGTTGATGTACGCGCCGACGCTCATCGCCCTCGAGCTGGCTGAGCGGGTCGCGTCGGTGCGCGTTTCGTCCACCACGCGATCCCCGGTTCTGGTGGTGGACGAGCCGGGCTACCCGATCCGCACAGGGCTGACCTTCCCGAGCTCCGACCCGGCCGCGGACGGACCGGGCCCGCGGTTCGCCTACAACGTCGGCGACGGTTTCACCGACGTGGTGCTGGTCGTCGACGCCGACGCCGACACCCCTGAGCTGCAGGCGGGCCTGGTCGAGCAGCTGCTCAGCTGCACCGAGCGGGTGCATGTCGTCGTGCTGCCGAGTCATCGCCCGCTGCCGCAGCCGCTCCGCGGTCCGGACTTCGGTAGCTATGCCCCGGACGAGGTGGCCTGGCTGCTCACCGATCTCTCCGCGGTTGCGCTCGAGGCGCCGACCGAGGAGCGCGAGGAGGCGATCCAGGCCGGCGGCGCGCACTACGCCGAGTCGTTGCCGGTGGAGTACCAGCCGGACGCCGAGTACCAACAGCTCTTCGAGCAGGCGCTGGACGAGGCAGCGGCGCGGATCGCGTACGCCGTCGGCGTAGTGACCGAGATCGTGCTGGCCGAGCGCGGCCCGTCCAGTGTCCTCGCGTCGCTGGCTCGCGCCGGCACGCCGGTCGGCGTGCTGATGCGCCGGTGGGCGTTGTACGCGCACGGGCTGACCCTTCCGCACTACGCCGTCAGCATCGTGCGCGGACGCGGCATCGACGTGCAGGCGCTGCGCTATCTCGCGGCGCAGCACACCTCGTCCGACGTCGTCTTCGTCGACGGCTGGACGGGCAAGGGCGCGATCGTGCGGGAACTGGCCGCCGCGGTGCACGAAGCCAACCGCACGCTCGGCACCGCCTTCTCGCCCGAGCTCGCCGTCCTCGCCGATCCCGGCTCCTGCGTGTCGACGTTCGGCACGCGCGAGGACTTCCTGGTCCCGTCCGCCTGCCTCAATTCGACGGTCTCCGGTCTGGTCTCGCGCACCGTGCTGAACTGGGAGATCCTCGTGCCCGGCCAGTTCCACGGCGCGAAGTTCTATCGTGACCTGGCGCCGGTCGACGTCTCGGGGCACTTCCTCGACGCGATCGCGGCGCGGTTCCCCGACGTCGTCGACGAGGTCGTCCGCGACTGGCCGGCATCGCAGGCCGCCGACCGTGCGCCGACCTGGGCCGGGTGGGCGGACGTCGAGGCGCTCAGCGAGCGGTACGGCATCGGCGACGTCACCCTGGTCAAGCCGGGCGTGGGAGAGACCACCCGGGTGCTGCTACGCCGGGTGCCCTGGGCCGTACTGGTGCGGCCGGACGCGGGGCCGGAACTCGACCACGTGCGGCTGCTGGCCGAGCGGCGTGGGGTACCGGTGCACGAGGTCGCCGGGTTGACGTATCGCTGCGTCGGGCTGATCCATCCGCGTTACACGCGCGGCGCGACCGGCGCCGACGGGCGAGCTGCGTCGTGAGCGTGCTGATCGCGACTGATCTCGACCGCACGCTGATCTACTCGCGCGGGGCGGTCGTGGCGCACGGCGACACCGACCTCGAACTGGTGCCGGTCGAGCGGCACGAGGCGAAGGACGCGTCGTGGATGACGGCAACGGCGGCCACGTCGTTCGCTGCCCTGCACGAGCGTGCGCTTGTCGTCCCGGTGACCACCCGGACGCCGGAGCAGTGGCATCGAATCCAGTTGCCCGGGCCGGCCCCGCAGTACGCGATCACGGCGAACGGCGGCATCCTGCTCGTCGACGGCCGGGTCGACCACAGCTGGGACGCGACCGTCGCGGCCGAGCTGGCCCAGGTCGCGCCGCTCGCCGAGATCTGGGACCACGCCTCGCGGGTGTGTCGGCCGGAGTGGACGGTCAAGCTGCGCAACGCCCGCGGGCTGTTCTGCTACGCCGTGCTGCACCGCAAGCGGATGCCGCCCGCCTTCCTAGCCGAGGCGGCCGGTTGGGCCGGGCAGCGCGGCTGGCAGCTGTCGCTGCAGGGGCGCAAGCTGTACTGGGTCCCGCGGTCGCTGACCAAGAGCGCTGCGGTGGCCGAGGTGGTGCGGCGGACCGGGACGGTGACCGTGGTCGCCGCTGGCGACTCACTGCTCGACGGCGACCTGCTCGAGGCGGCCGACCGGGGCATCGTCGCGCGCCACGGCGAGCTGGTGGCGAGTGGTTGGCGCTCGCGGTCGGTCGTGGTGACCGAGCGCAGCGGCGTGCAGGCGGGAGCCGAGATCGTCGACTGGTTCACCGCCCAGACCTGAGGTCGACGTCGCGCGCTGCGGAGGCGAGCTACGCGGCTGGGGGGAGCTACGCGTGATGCTTGGCCCGCCGGCGGCGGGCCGCGAGAAGGACGACGACCAGGGCGACGGCGACCGGGGCGATCCGCTTGGCGACGGCAGGTCCGGCCGATTCCAGCAGGTTGATGGGCTCGACCTCTCGTTGAGGTTGACTCGCAGAATCGACCGAATGCCCGTTCACCGAGCTCAGCTGGTGGACCGGGTCTTGCGATGCGGCCGCGGGTTCATCGGGGACCGGACGGGACGTGCTCTCCTCGGTCGTCGGCCGATCGGCCGACGCGTGGTCCATCGGCATCGCCGACTCGGCCGGTGTGGCAGCAACCGCCGCGTCGTCCGCCGTCGGCGGAGCCTGCTCGGTCTTGGCCGCGGTGGCGCGGACCGGTTTCGGACGGGCCTTCTTCGCCGGTGACTTGGCCGGGGTCTTCGCCTGGGTCTTCGTCCCGGCCTTTGCCGGCGTCTCCGGCTCGGCGGCCTCGACCACGGCCTGCGCAGGCGGCACCCCTCCGCCATCGCCGGCGGTGATCGTGCTGGCGAGCTGATCGGCGAACTGGCCGATCAGCTTGTTGCCCACGTCCACCATCACGCCGCGGCCGAACTGCGCCGGCTTGCCGGTGATGTCGAGATCGGTGTTCACCTGCACCGTTGTTGTGGCATCGCCGGTGTCGGTGAGCACGGCGGTCACCTTCGCAGCTGCGGTGCCGTTGCCGCGCGCATCCTTGCCGCGGGCGTCGATGACGGCCCGGTGCGCGGCCTCGTCCTTCTCGACGAAGCTGGCCTTGCCCTTGTAGGTGAGATTTATCGGGCCGAGCTTGACCTTCACCGTGCCGGTGAAGTCATCGCCGGTAACGGAGTCGATCGCCGCGCCGGGCATGCACAGCCCGATCCGCTCGACGTCGAGCAGGATCCTCCATGCCTCGTCGATGCCCACCGGAACGCTGAAGGAATGCTCGAGCTGCACGAATCTCTCTCCTCATTGCCCAGTCGCTGCCAGCACGGCGCGCTTGGTGAGCACCCTAGCGAGGTGTTCGCGATAATCGGCTTTGCCGGAGAGATCCGACGGCGGTGTCGTGCCGTCGGACGCATGGGATGCCGCCGCTCCGATCGCGTCGGCGTTCGCGGCAACCCCGGCCAGTGCCGACTCGGCCGCTCTCGCGCGCAGCGGGGTCGACCCCATGTTCGTGAGCCCGATGCGCGCCTCGGCGACGGACCCGTTCTCCCGGCGCACCAAAGCGGCTACTGCGACGATCGACCACGCCTGGGCCACTCGGCTGAACTTCTCGTAGTGCGACGACCAGCCCGACCCGAGCTTCGGCACCCGGATCGAGGTCAGCACCTCGCCCGGGTTCAGCGCCGTGGTCAGGTAGTCGATGAAGAAGTCACTCGCCGGGATGCGCCGCTCGCCGTCGGACCCGCTCGCCACGAACTCGCACTCGAGCGCCAGCGCCACAGCGCCGAGGTCACCGGCCGGGTCGGCGTGGGCCAGCGCGCCACCGAAGGTTCCGCGGTGCCGCACCTGGGGATCGGCCACCGTGGCCGTCGCCTGAGCGATCAGCGCCGCGTGCTCGGCCACCAGCGGGTCGTGCATCACCTCGTGGTGGGTGGTCATCGCCCCGATGACGATCGCGTCGCCCTCGTCGCGCACGCCGCGCATCTCGGGGATCCTGCCGACGTCGACGACCGTGGACGGGTAGGACATGCGCAGCCGCAGCACCGGGATCAATGACTGGCCACCGGCCAGCACCTTGCCGTCCTCGCCCGCCGCACCCAGTGCCGACACGGCCTCGGCGACCGATGCGGGCCGGACGTAGTCGAACGGCGCGGGGATCACAGCGCACCGCCCTCGCCGTTGGAGGTGGACATACTGGCGCCGCCGTAGGCGGTGGTGCCGGCTTCGGCCCGGTCCTCGGTCGATCCGCCGTGGATCGCGCGCCAGACCCGTTCGGGGGTGGCCGGCATCCGGATGTCGTTCACGCCGAACGGCCGCAGGGCGTCCACCACCGCATTGACCACGGCCGGCGTCGAGGCGATGGTGCCGGCCTCGCCGACGCCCTTCACCCCGAGCGGGTTCGTCGTCGACGCGGTCTCGGTGCGGTCGGTGGTGAACGAGGGCAGGTCGGACGCCGACGGGAGCGTGTAGTCGACGAATGTGCCGGTGGTGAGGTTGCCCGACTCGTCGTAGACGGCCTCCTCGAACAACGCCTGGGCGATGCCCTGGGCGAGTCCGCCGTGGACCTGTCCCTCGACGATGAGCGGGTTGATCGGCACGCCGATGTCGTCGACACAGACGTACTTGCGGATCTTCACCTCGCCGGTCTCGGTGTCGACGTCGACCGCGCACAGGTGGGTGCCGTGTGGGAAGGAGAAGTTCTCCGGGTCGTAGACGGCGTCGGAGTCGAGGCTCGGCTCCACACCGTCGGGCAGGTTGTGGGCCAGGAAGGTCGCAAACGCGACTTCGCCGATCGACACCGACGAGCCGGGGGAGCCCTTCACCGAGAAGCTGCCGCCCGCGAAGTCGAGGTCGTCCTCGTTGGCCTCCAGCAGGTGCGCGGCGATCTTCTTGGCCTTGGCCACCACCTTCTCGGCCGCCTTGACGATCGCGATGCCGCCCACGGCGAGGGACCGGGAGCCGTACGTGTCGAGGCCCTTGGGCGAGGACTGGGTGTCGCCGTGGATGATCTCCACGTCCTCCCAGGCCACGCCGAGCTCGTCGGCGACGATCTGCGCGAACGCGGTCTCGTGTCCCTGGCCGTGCGCACTCGCGCCGGTGACGACCTCGACCTTGCCCGTGGCGAGCATCCGCACCGAGGCCGACTCCCAGCCGCCGGCGCCGTAGGCCAGCGACCCGAGCACGCGCGAGGGCGCCAGCCCGCACATCTCGGTGAACGTCGAGATGCCGAGCCCGAGCTGCACCGGGTCCTTCCGCTCGCGCCGCTGCTTCTGCTCGGCCCGCAGCTCATCCCAGCCGATCAACTCGAGGGCCTTGTCGGTGGCCGCCTCGTAGTTGCCGCTGTCGTAGGTGAGGCCGCACACCGTGGTGAAGGGGAACTCCTCGTGCTTGATCCAGTTCTTGCGGCGCAGCTCCATCGGGTCCATGCCGAGTTCGACGGCGAGCTCGTCCATGATCCGCTCGACTGCGAACGTCGCCTCCGGCCGCCCGGCCCCGCGGTAGGCGTCGGTGGCGGTCTTGGTGGTGAACACGCCCTCGCAGACGAAGCGGTAGGCCGGGAACTTGTAGATGGCGTTGTACATGAACGCGCCGAGGATCGGCACGCCCGGGCCGACCAGGCGCAGATAGGCGCCCATGTCCGCCAACAGGTGGACATCGAGGCCGGTGACGGTGCCGTCCCGCTTCGCGGTGATCGTGATGTCCTGGAGTTGGTCGCGGCCGTGGTGGGCCGACATCAACGACTCCGAGCGCGACTCGGTGTACTTGGCCGGCTTGCCCAGCTTGCGGGCGACCAGGGTGGTGATGACCTCCTCGGGCGTGACCGGGATCTTGCCGCCGAACCCGCCGCCGACGTCCGGCGCGATGACGCGGACCTTCTGCTCCTCGATCCCCAGCGTCAGCGCCAGCATGGTCCGCAGGATGTGCGGGATCTGGGTGGACGAGTGGACGACGACGCCGTCACCCATCGGCTGTACGACAGTCGACCGGGGCTCCATGAACGCCGGCATCAGCCGCTGCTGCACGAACCGCCGGTGCAGCGTGACCTCGGCGCCGGACAGCGCGTCCTCGATCGGGGCGCCGGTGCCGGCCGCGCCCGCCTCGAAGACCCAGGTGTAGGACCTGTTCGAGGTCGTGTTCGGGTGGACGAGCGGCGCGCCGTCGGCCAGCGCCGCCTCCATGTCCAGGATCACCGGCAGCGGCTCGTATTCGACGTCGATGCCCTCGAGCGCATCCTGCGCCGCGGCCTTGGTGCGGGCGGCGACGACGGCGACGGCCTCGCCGACGTGATTCACCTGCGTCACCGCCAGGGACGGGGCGCCGGGGTTGACCATGTCCGGGGTGACGGGCCACGCGCAGGGCAGATTGCCCTGGGTCTCGGCGAAGTCCTGACCGGTGTAGACCGCGAGGACGCCGGGCCGGCTCTTGGCCTCGGTGGTGTCGATCGAGGTGATGGTGGCGTGGGCCATCGGGCTGCGGAGGATGGCCAGGTGCACCATGCCCGGCAGCGTCATGTTGTCGGTCCAGGTGGTGCGGCCGGTGACCAGGTGCGCGTCCTCCTTGCGGCGGCGCGACTTGCCGATCTCCGACTCGGCGACCGCGGGTGCGTCCTCGACCGTGGTCATGCCTTCACCCCGGCCACGGCCTGGGCCGCCTTGACGATGTTCTGATAGCCGGTACAGCGACAGAGGTTGCCCTCGATGCCTTCGCGGACCTCGTCCTCGGTCGGATTCGGGTTGTCCTTCAGCAGGTCGCGGACGGCCATGATCATTCCCGGCGTGCAGAACCCGCACTGCAGGGCGTGATTCTCGTGGAAGGCCTGCTGGACCGGGTGCAGCGTCCCGTCCGCGGCGGCCAGCCCCTCGATCGTGGTGACTTCGCCGCCGTCGGCCTGGACCGCGAGCACCGTGCAACTCTTCACGCTCTGCCCGTCCAGCTCGACGGTGCAGGCGCCGCAGTTACTGGTGTCGCAGCCGACGACGGTCCCGATCTTGCCGACCTGTTCGCGCAGGTAATGGACGAGCAGCATTCGCGGTTCGACCTCGTCGGTGTAGGCCACTCCGTCGACGTTGAGATTGATCCTGGTCATCGAGCCTCCACAAAACGGTGCCGGTTCCTCGAAGCTAGCGTTGTGTGACCTCGATTACGAGGGGCACTTCGCGGGCTCAAGATCCTCCTAGGTATGCCGGCCCGATCTCGCGGTGGATCGGGCCGGCGATCTGGCGGAGCTGGGCGCCGGTTCCGCCCCAGCGCGCGGCGATGATCTCCGCCGCCACGGAGATCGCCGTCTCCTCCGGAGTGCGGCCGCCGACGTCGAGGCCGATCGGCGCGTGCAGGCGGGCGAGGTCGTCGTCGGTGAAGCCGAGTTCCTTGAGCCGCTGCGCCCGATCGTCGTTCGTGCGTCGTGATCCCATCGCGCCGAGGTAGGCCAGCGGCATGCGCAGGGCGATCTCGAGCAGCGGCACGTCGAACTTTGGGTCGTGGGTGAGGACGCAGACCACCGTCCGCTCGTCCACCTCGGTCGACGCCAGGTAGCGGTGCGGCCAGGCGACGATCACCTCGTCCGCGTCCGGGAAGCGCTTCTTGGTGGCGAACGTCGGCCGCGCGTCGCAGACGGTGACCCGGTACCCGAGGAAAGCGCCCACCCGGGCGACAGCGGCGGCGAAGTCGATCGCGCCGAAGACGATCATCCGCGGCCGCGGGGCGTAGGAGGCGACGAACACGCCGACGTCGTCGCCGCGCCGCTCGCCGTCCGGGCCGTAGTGGACGACGCCGGTCGCTCCCTGCAGCAGCAGGCCCTTGACGTCGTCACCAACCGCGGCGTCGATGCGCTCGCTGCCGAGCGAGCCGGTGACCGAGTCGGGGCGGACGATGAGTCGCCGGCCGAGCCGTTCGGGCCCGACGCCGCTGATCAGGGTGGCCACGGCCACCGGGCGGCCCCCGCGGATGTCCTCGATGATCGCGCCGAGTTCGGGGAAGGTCTGCTGATTCACCGGTTCGACGAGGATGTCGATGATGCCGCCGCAGGTCAGCCCGACGGAGAACGCGTCGTCATCGCTCACGCCGTAGCGCTGCAGTACCGGGGCGAGCGTCTGGCGCGATTCCTCGGCCAGCTCGTAGACCGCGCCCTCGACGCAGCCACCGGACACACTGCCGACCGCGGTTCCGTCCGGACCGACCAGCATCGAGGCGCCGGGCTGGCGGGGGGCCGACTTCCAGGTGCCGACGACGGTGCCGAGGCCGACCGTCTCGCCGGCTCGCCACCAGGTCTCGAGGTCGGACAACACGTCACGCATGGGCGATCACATCCGCCAGGGTATGGAGCGCGTCCAGGGTATGCCCGGCCAGCAGCTCGTCGACGTGGGGGAGGGCGGCGGTCATCCCGCCGGTCACCGGGGCGAAGCCGTCCTTGCCGCGGTGCGGGTTGACCCAGACGACGCGGTGCGCCAGGCGGGCCAGCCGGGCCATCTGCTCGCCCAGCAGGACGGCGTCGCCGCGTTCCCAGCCGTCCGAGGCGACCACGACGACCGCACGCCGGGCGGTGCCGCGCTGACCCCAGAGGTCGAGGAAGGCCTGCAACGACTCGCCGAGCCGGGTTCCGCCGCTCCAGTCCGGGATCGCGGTGCCGGCGGCGGTCAGGGCCTGGTCGGGGTCGCGCAGACGCAGCTGGCGGGTGACCCGGGTGAGCCGGGTGCTGACGGTGAAGACCTCGGTGCTGGCCGGCGCCACCCGGACGGCCGCGTGGGCGAAGCGCAGCAGCACGTCGGCGTACGGGCTCATGGAGCCACTCACGTCGAGAAGCAGGACGAGTCGCCGGGGTTTGATCCGGGGTCGCAGCCGGGCGAGCTCGGCCGGCTCGCCGCCGTCACGGAGCATCGCCCGAACGGTGCGCGGGACGTCGATGCCGTCGCGCCCACCGGGCCGGTGGCGGCGGGTGCGCCGCCGCCCGACCCGCGGGGTCAGCAACGCGATGAGCCGGTGGATCTCGTCCCGCTCGCCGTCGGACAGCTCGGTGACGTCCCGGTGCCGCAGCACCTCGGCGTCGCTGGCGGCGGTGCGCAGCTGCTCGTCCTGCTCCTCGGCCTCCGCCTCGCCGGGGTCGCTTCCGCCGCTCGGTCGCAGCTGGAGCACCTGACCCGGGCGGCCGGGCGGCTGCGGACCGGGCAGCGGCGGCGGCCGGCCGCGGAACCAGGCGTCGAAGACGGCGTCGTAGCGCGGCAGGTCGTCCGGCTCGGCGCAGAGGGTTACCCGGCCCGTCCAGTAGACCTGCTCGGCGTCGACCGGATCGACGTGCGTGAGGGCCTCGATCGCGGTCGCCAGGCGGGTCGGGTCCGCTGCGATGCCGGTGGCCCGCAGCGCGCGGGCGAACCCGGTCATCGTGATAACCGGGTCGGTGGCCCCCGCGCGATCAGCCACCGGCTTTCCCGTTGATGTCCGTCCCGACCTTCCCGTTGACTGGCGCCTTGGGCTTTGACTGGCGCCCTATAAGGCGCCAGTGAACGCGAAAGGCGCCAGTCAACGGGATGGGCGGAATGGGCGGAAGGGACCGGAGCGGGTTTCGCGTTCGCATCACGGGTCAGCCGCCGATCAGGGACGCGAGCTCGCGCTGGACCCGGACCATGTCCTCGCGATACTTCAGCGCCGCGCCGAGCGTCGCCTCCGCGGTCTCGGGGTCCAGCCGGGTCGCCCCGAGGACGTGCAGCGCCTGCGTCCAGTCGATGGTCTCGGCCACGCCCGGAGGCTTCAGCAGGTTCGCCTGCCGCAACCGGCCGACTGCGCCTGCGACATCCTGCACGAGCTGGGCGGCGGCCTCCGGGATACGACGACGCACGATCGCGACCTCCCGCACGAAGTCGGGGTGGGCCACCCAGTGGTAGAGGCAGCGCCGCTTCAGCGCGTCGTGCACCTCGCGGGTGCGGTTGGACGTGATCACGACCAGTGGCGGCACCTCGGCAGTGATCGTCCCGAGCTCCGGGATGGTGATCGCATTGTCGGCGAGCACCTCGAGCAGGAACGCCTCGAACTCGTCGTCGGCGCGGTCGATCTCATCGATGAGCAGCGCGGACGGAGTGTGCTCCAGCGCCTGCAGGATCGGCCGGGCGACCAGGAATCGCCGGTCGTAGAGCGAGGCCTCGAGCTCGGCCCGGTCTGCGGAGTCCCCGGCCGCCCGCAGGTGCAGGATCTGCCGCGGGAAGTCCCAGTCGTAGAGCGCCTGGCTCGCGTCGATGCCCTCGTAGCACTGCAGTCGGACGAGGCGGGAGCCGGTGATCGCCGCGAGTGCGTGCGCCAGAGCGGTCTTGCCGACGCCGGGATCGCCTTCGAGGAAGAGCGGGCGCTGCATCCTGATGGCCAAGTACGCCGCAGTGGCGAGTCCCGTGTCGGGCAGATAGCCGGCGCCGTCGAGCGCGTCGGCGACGGCGGCAGGATCGGCGAAGGCGACGGGCGGCATCTCTCGAGCATGGTCCGTTTCGGCGCCGCGCGCATAGTGTCCGTCCCATGGCAGCGGTGCGGACGGCAGCGGCGATCCTCGCGGCGGGTGCCGGTCACCGGATGGGGACGCCGAAGGCCGACCTCGTCGTCGCGGGGACGCGGCTGCTCGATCGGGCAGTAACGGCCGCTCGTGACGCCGGCTGCGCGCCGGTGTTCGCGGTGGTCCGCGCCGGCACGGACGTCGGGGGCGCCGAGGCCGTGGTGAACCCGGATCCGGACCGGGGCATGCGCAGCTCGCTGGCCCTCGCGGTCGAGGCCGCCGGCGACGCCGACGGGCTGGTCGTGATCTTGGTCGACGCGCCCGGCATCGGCGCGGACGCGCTGCGCGCGGTGGTCGCGGCCTGGACGCGCGGGCGGATCGCGATCGGCCGTTACGGCGACCGGCGGGGCCATCCCATCGTGATGGCCCCTGACCTGTGGCGCCTGGCGCTGACGGCGGCCGGTCCGGACGAGGGCGCGCGGGCGCTGCTGGCGGCCCGGCCCGACCTGGTCGACGAGGTGGACGTGCCCGGTGACCCCACCGACCTCGACACTCCCGAGGACCTCGCCCGCTGGCTGGGCTGACCCCAATGCCGTGGCCCCGCAGCGGCGCAGTCCGCGGCGGGTCGCGCCGCTACGCGGCCAAGCCGTGTCACCTGGTCCAGCGCGAGCCGAGCGCGGCCCGGCGAAGGCGTCGGCGGCGCGCGTCGATCAGCCGAAGCCGCGCGAGTCCTGCTTCAGCGCGGTGTCCACGCTGACCGCGGCGGCCACGACGAGGGCCTGCAACGGTCCCTCCAGCGGCCGGTGCAGCTGCACGACGTAGTTGTCGGCGGTGGTGAACATCGTCTTCGCGAGGCCCTCCCAGGTCTTTGTGATCCGGGCGATCTCGGTGTCGGTGTGGTCGCGGATGCTGAAGTTCCACGCCCGCCAGTTCTCGGCGTTGATCGAGCCGAGGGTCTGGCCGCCGGCCTCCAGGCCGAAGCGGATCTTGCCGATCATGTTCTGCTGCACGATCTGACCGACCTCGTTGCCGGCCGGGTCCTGCACGATCAGCCGCGACTTCATCACCTTCGCCGGCCGGGTGATGGTGAGCAGCGGCGTGCCCTGCATGTCGACGATCTGCAACTTGTGCGTCATGTACTGGTCGAACGAGGTCAGCAGGCGCGCGGCCTTCTTCAGCCCGCTCTGGCCGACCTCGCGCACCGCCGCGATCTGCCGGGCGTTCTGGTCATAGATCGCGTACTCGTTGCTGACCTCGATGAACTTCGCTTTCTGGTTCA
>JAVHVD010000365.1:0-2864 GCA_032160745.1 Pseudonocardiales bacterium | reverse complement strand
AACCAGCTGGTTGATGTCCGTGCTGGTCTTTAACGAGGTGATCAACATCCAGTAGATTGGGAAACCGAAGATCGCCGAGATCAGCACCGCCAGCGCGTTCCACCCTCGCGTGGCCGACCGTCGCCGTCGCCCGCCCACCGGTCTGGCCGGCCGCCGCTGGGGCGCGATCCGGCGCTCGCCGGTGGCGGTCGGGGGCGGCAGGGTCGCTGTCACTTCTCATCCCCGATCGCGAGCAATTGTCGGATGTAGACGACGATCACGGCCAGCAGGCCGAGCATCATGAGCACCGCGATCGCGGAGCCCGCGTTGTAGTGGCTGCTGCCGACGCCATTGGAATACATGTAGATGGCGAGCGTCTGATATCCGGGCTCCGGGTGCCCGTTGCGCATGAACCAGATCTGGTTGAACACGCCGAAGTCCCAGATGACCGACAGCGTCGCGAGGATGGCGATGAGCGGCCGCAGGAACGGGAACGTGACATTGCGGAAGACCTGCCAGGCGCTCGCCCCGTCGACGCGGGCCGCCTCGATCACCTCGCCGGGGATCTGACTGATGCCGGCGTGCAGCGAGATCGCGATCAGCGGCAGGGCGCCCCACACGACGACGAGCGTGACGACGGCAAGACCCTGGTGCGGGTCGGCGAACCAGTCGTGCCCGCGCATCTGCACACCGGGGATCTTGTCCAGCACGTAGTTGACGGCGCCGTACTGGTTCGAGAACAGCCAGTAGAAGATCTGCGTCGAGACGGTCGACGGCACGGCCCAGACGAACAGCAGCGTGGCGGTCAGAAGCACGCGGGCCCACTTCGACACCCGATTGAGCAGTTGCGCGATCGCCATGCCGACGACGAGGCTCAGCAGCACGTTGACCGCGGTGAAGACGAGAGTCCGGAAGGCGATCGTCCAGAACAGGGAGTCGGTGAGCGTGTTGACGTAGTTGGTCAGTCCCGTGAACGACGTCGTCCCGTTGCTGTGAAACAGCGCGTACTTGCCTGACTCCTGCTTCTGCAGCGACAGCAGGATGATCTTGACCAACGGCCAGCCGGCGATCGTCACGAGGACGAGGACCACCGGCAGGATGAGCAGGTAGGGCAGGCCGCCGCCGCGCGTTCCGCCCGACCGACGACGGCGCAGCGGCTGTCGGGCTCGCCGCTGCGCCGTCGTCATGGGTTGATCCTGGCCTCAGGAGGCCGCGTTGAGAATCTTCGCGATCTGACCGTCGGCCGACTTGGTCGCATCAGCGACGCTCGACTTACCCGTCGCAATCGACCCGAGGGCGTTCTGCAGGACGTTGCCGCTCTCGACATTCGCCCAGTTCGGTGTGTTGGGCACGAACCACGTGCTCTTCGCGGCCTCACCGGTCGACTCGTTCGCCTGACCCTGCTTCTCGTAGACGCTCAGCAGCGACGTGGTGTTGGGGATGGCGAACTTGGCCAGCATCGTCTGGCTGGTGGTGTCGGTGTAGATCTTGATCCACTGCGCGCCGAGGCCCTTGTTGGACGCCTTCTCGGGAACGGCCAGGTCGGATCCGCCCAGGAACGAGGGCGTGTACTTGCCCGCGCTCGTCCCCGGCATCGGGAACGTCGACAGCACGCTTGCGAGCTTCGGGTTGCCGGTCTTGGGGTCCGCGACCGCGCCGACCTCCCAGCCGTTGCCGAGGATCGCCGCGACGTGCCCCTGGGACATGATGTTGTCCTGATCGGCTTCGTCCTTGGTCGCGCCGCCGACGGAGTACTTCGTGGCCAGCTTCTGCCAGTTGGCCAGGCCCTCCTGCGACTTCGGGTCGGCGAGGTTGCCGCTCCACTTCTTGTCCTTCAGCGAGGCGATGCTGCCGCCGCTGCCGTAGACGAACGACATCGCGGCGTACCAGTTCTTGCCGGGCATGTAGAACGCGGAGAACGACGGATCGCTCGCGTTGGCGGCCTTCACCTTGTCGAGGTCCGCGTAGAGCTCATCGAGTGTGGTGGGGACCGACGTGACGCCGGCCTTGGCCCAGAGGTCCTTGCGATAGATGACGACCCGGCTGCCGGCGTAGTACGGCACGGCGTGCAGCTTGCCTTCGGGCGACGTGCCCGAATCGGCCAGTCCCTTGAGCCACGTGCCGGAGTTCTCGAAGTCGCCCTTCGAGGACGTGAGATCAGCGAAGGCACCGCCGGCGATGTAGGACGACGTCTGCGTGTTGCCGAGCTCGACGACGTCCGGGATGGCGGTCGTGCCCGCGAAGGTCGTGTCGAGCTTGGTCGTGTAGTTCGACCATTGCTGCCATTCGACCTTCACCTTGGCGCCGGTCGCCTTGGTGAACCGTGCGTTGGCCTGGTTGACGACGGCAGGCCAGCCCTTCTGCGCGTCACTCTGCAGCCAGACCGTGATGGTCTTGCCCTTGCCGTCGGTCGTCAACGCCGAACCGCCATCGGAGCCCGACTTGCCGGAACTGCTGCAAGCCGATGCCGCCAACATGACCGTCGATGCGATGACTACCGCGCTCGCGATTGATCGCTTCACGCCAGCCCTCCAGGGGTGATTTCGCCAACGCCCATGAATTGGCGTAGACGAATATTGGCCTAGACCATTTTGGGTGTCAAGGGTCACGCGGGAGCAATCCGGTAACTAGAAGCCGGGCACGGCACTTTGTGCCTATATGCCGGGCTTTGGGTGGCTAGGGACGGGGACCGGCGAGGCGGTCGGCAACGGCGGCGAGCAGCCCAGGAGCGATGCCGCGCGTACGTATGACGGGTACGCCCGCGGGTATTTCGGTCGGCCATCCGATGTCGACGATCACCGCGCTGGGATGGGCGAGCGCCGCCGCGACGAGCGCGTCCTGCCACTCGTGCCGCAGCGGATCGCGGACGACCACGACCAGCGTCC
>JAVHVD010000364.1:0-5406 GCA_032160745.1 Pseudonocardiales bacterium | reverse complement strand
GCCGGGTTCCAGCCCAAGGAGCGCAACACCCGCTACGAGATCATCCGCGAGTACGACCGGCCGGTCCCGCTCGCCGAGCGCCGCGCTGAGCCACAGGCCGTCTGGGCCTGACCGGACCCCGGCGTCCGACCCGCATTCCCCGGGCCGTTCGGGCCAGTCTTTGGTCCCGATTGGGTGAAAAATGGTGCTTTTCCTCGCGGGTCGCCTCACGCCAGCTTGACCACCCGCTGGGAGGCCGTAATGTTCGCGCGGGGCGTCAAGTTGATCACCCTCCGATACCGGATATTCCCACCAAACGGATCGCAGAGCCAGCGAAGTCATGACCGGAGTTAGCTGATGACCGACATACTCGGCGCCGCCAGTCTGCCGAGTCTCGCTCCCCGGGCACATGCAGGTGACGAGGCGTCGTCGCTCTCCGTAACCGGGCTGACCACTGCGGGTACACCGCGCACCTGGGTTCAGCACTACCGACTGGTCCTCGTCGCGGTCGACTTCGTGGCGATGTTCGTGGCCGTCCTGGTCGGTTACGGCCTGCGCTTCGGCTCCGAGCCGGCCCGACAGCACTACTCGCTGTACGCCTTGGCCATCCTCGCCGGCTGGCTCATCGCGCTGCAGAACGCCGGCGGCTACGACATCCGCCACCTCGCCTGCGGGACCACCGAGAGCAAGATCGTCCTTCGGGCGAGCGCGGTCACCGTCAGCATCTTGGCCATCTGCTGCTACGCCACCAGGACCCAGGTCGCCCGCGGTTTCGTCATCGGCGTGATCCCGGTCGGCATCGGCCTGCTGATCCTCGGCCGCGCGATCGTCCGCCGCTACGTCGACGCCCGCCGTCGCAACGGGCAGTGGGTGCACCGCATCCTCGCCGTCGGCACGACCGAGTCGGTTCAGCACCTGCTGCAGGTCACCGAACGCGCCACCGGCGCCGGTCTGCACGTGGTCGGCGCCTGCGTCGAGGATTCAGCGCATGGTGCCGTGCTCAGCAAGAACGTCCGAGTGGTCGGTGGCGTCCTCGATGCCGCGGCCACGGCAGAACGCGTGGACGCCGACGTCGTCGCCGTGACCGCCAGCGGGCTCGGCCCCACCAAGGTGCGCGAGCTGGGCTGGGAACTGGAAGGGACGGGACGGGGCCTGGTCATCGCGCCGGCGCTGACCGAGATCGCCGGACCGCGGGTGCGGGTGAGCCCGGTGGAGGGCCTGCCGCTGATGTGGCTCGAGCAGCCGCAGCTCGGTCGGGTACCGCGGACCATCAAGCGTTCGCTCGACCTGATCGGCGGACTCGTGCTCCTGCTCCTCGCCCTGCCAATGCTGCTCGTGGCCGCCTGCGCGATCAAGTTGAACTCCCGCGGACCGCTCGTGTTCCGCCAGCGTCGTCTCGGCGTGCACGGCAGCGAGTTCATGGTGCTCAAGCTGCGCACCATGTACGTGGACGCCGAAGAGCGACGCGAGCACGTCCTCGAGTTGAACGAGCAGGACGGCGGCGGTGTCTTGTTCAAGATCCGCCAGGATCCGCGCGTGACCCGCGTCGGTCGGTTCCTGCGCCAGTTCTCGATCGACGAACTGCCCCAGCTCATCCACGTCATCACCGGACGCATGTCGCTCGTCGGCCCCCGCCCGCTCGCCGCGGCCGACTCGACCTACACCGGCTCCGCTCGCCGGCGGCTTCTCGTCCGGCCTGGCCAGACCGGCTTGTGGCAGGTCAGCGGCCGGTCGGATCTCAGCTGGGACGACGCGGTGCGCCTCGACCTGTACTACGTGGAGAACTGGAGCCTGGGCGGCGATCTCGGCATCCTCGCTCGGACAATCTTCGCCGTCCTTCGCAGGCACGGTGCGTATTGAAACGGGTCCGGACATGACATACCGGGCGCCGATACCCGGCGGGTCCGCGCAGCCAGCTTTCGGTAGCCCCATCGGTGGGCTATCTTTCAACATGATCGCAACGGGGGATTCGTCGTCGGCGGGCCCTGTTTTCATCGAAACGAGGACGCCCCATGTCAGGTCGTAGGCGCTTCGCAGCCCTGCTTGTCGCAGTGCTCGCCTGTCTGGTCTCCCTCGTCGCCGGTGCGGCATCGAGCCAGGCGGCACCGGGCTACGTCAAGCACGCTTCCATCTCCTTGAGTTCCACCGGCACCTGTGGTCACCTCGTCGTGACCGGCACCGACTTCGCCGCCAACGAGCAGGTTTCGCTGACCCTGCACACCAAGGTCTTCGCGTTGACCACCGTGCAGACAGATGCCAATGGCGCCTTCAGCGTCGAGGTGACGCTGCCCGACGGTGTTACCGGCAACCACACGGTCGTCGCGACCGGCTCGTCGAAGGACAAGGCGAGCGCGAAGCTGACGGCCTCGGACTGCGCCGCAGCGGCAGCCGCCGGCGGCTCGACCGGCAGCGGCGGCCTGTCCAACACCGGCGTAGCTGTCCTCTCCATCGGCGGCCTCGGGCTTCTGCTGCTTGTCGGCGGGACGGTGCTCGTGCTGAGCGCGCGTCGCCGGCGGACGTTCGCCTGATTCCAAAGCACACCGCGTCGGAAGTCGCGGGATTCATGGATGTCTGACGAACCGGTTCCGCCCGCGCGTCCGGAAAGAGGGCGGCGGCGGAAACCGGAAGACCCGGCGCATTTCAAGCGTCGACAGCGCCTCGGCTTGGCCATGATCGCTACGGGCGGGCTGATCCTTCTCGCCGGCGTCTGGCTGATCGTGACCGGCCTGCTCGCCCGCGGCCAGCTCCAATCGGTGCGCACCGAGGTCCACCAGCTACGCGCCCAGCTGACCAGTGGTGATCTGACCGGGGCGCGAACGACGTTGGCGGCGCTGCAGACCCACGCGCAACGGGCGCACGGCCTCACGACCGGACCGGTGTGGGCGCTGGCGGCCCAGCTGCCCTCCGGCGGTGAGCCCATCAAGACCGTCCGCGGCATCACGTCGAGCGCCGACGAACTCGCGTCCAAGGCGCTGCCCACTCTCATCGACGTGCGCGCCAAACTCGAGCCGGGAAAGCTGCGCAGTGCCGACGGGCGGATCGACCTGGCGGCGATCAGCGCGGTCCGGCCGGCGCTCGACCGTGCCGACTCGGTGATGCAAACGGAGACCGCGCGCATCGGCGCGCTGCCGGAGAGCACCTGGGTGTCGCCGGTCGACCGGGCCCGTACGGACCTGCTCACCCAGCTGCGCGGGCTGGCCGGCGAGGTGCGTTCAGCGGATCTTGCGGTGCACATCGCGCCGCCGATGCTCGGCGCCAGCGGCACGAAGCGCTACTTCGTCGGCTTCCAGAACGAAGCCGAGGCGCGGGGGACGGGCGGGCTGCCGGGCGCGTTCGGGATCCTCGAGGTCACCAACGGCAAGCTGCACTTCACCCGGTTCGAGAACGACTCCTACCTCGGGACGCGACCGACGGGGCTGAACTTCGGCGCCGACTACCAGCAGCTGTACCAGGGTGACGGGACGACCTCGCTGTACGTGAACAGCAATGTGAGCCCGAACTTCCCGTACGTCGGAAAGATCTGGGCGACGATGTGGCAGAAGGCCAGCGGTCAGCGGGTCGACGGCACGATCGCCCTCGACCCGACTGCGCTGAGCTATCTGCTGGCCGTCACCGGCCCGGCCAAATTGCCGGCCGGTGAGCAGGTCGACGCCGGCAACGTCGTCGCCCTGACCCAGAGCACTGCGTATGCGCGGTTCGGCCGCAACGTCGCCGGGCGCAAGGAGTACCTGCTGACCATCGCCAAGGCGGCAAGCACCCAGATCGTCGATGCGCACGGCAGCAACTCCGAACTGCTCAAGGCGGGCGGCAAGGCCGTCGGTGAGCGTCGCCTGCTGGTCTGGAGCGCTGATCCCGCCGTCCAGGCCGATCTGGCCCAGACCGCAGCGGCGGGGATCGTCCCGGACACCACGCAGCCGTACGCGGGTCCGGTCGTCATCAACGCCGCGGGCAACAAGCTCGACTACTACCTCGAGCGGTCCTTCACGTGGCAGCGCACGGGCTGCGGTTCGCTGCGGAAGGTGACTGCCACCGTGACGCTCACCAACACCGCGCCGGCGACCGGGCTGACGCCGTACGTGACCAACCGCGGCGACCAGCATCCGGACGGGGTGCGACCAGGTGACAACCGGGTCGACCTCGAGTACTTCGCCACCCGCGGCGCGCTGATGGACTCGATGACGGTGGACGGCAAGCCGGGGACGGTCGGCTCGGGGGTGGAGCGCGGCCACCCGGTGTTGATCGCCGACATCGAGCTGCCGCGGGGCGCGACCCGGACGATCGTCTTCCATCTGACCGAGCCGGAAGGCAAGGGCAGCCCGCAGGTGCTGCGCCAACCGCTCGTCCGCCCCATGAACGTCACCATCGACGACGCCAAGTGCAACTGACCGCAGGTCCCGCGACATACTTCGCGACGTGAGGCGCTGGCGGCGAGCGACGGAACCGGTCGACGTTCTCGTCGTGTGCACCGGCAACGTCTGCCGCTCGCCGATCATCGAGACGTTGCTGGCCGCGGCCGCGCCGGCACTGCGGATCCGCAGTGCCGGGACGTCGGCTCCTCAGGGACGCCCGTGGCACCCGTTCGCGCTCGAGGTGCTCGCCGAGGCCGGGCACGAAGCGTCCGGACAGGCACACCGGCTGCGCGCGCGTGACGTCAAGGCGGCGACGTTGGTGCTCACGGCCGAGGGCATGCATCGAGGGCGGGTGGTACAGCTCGATCCGACGGCGGAGGACCGGTGCTTCACGCTGCTGGAAGCGGCGCGGTTGTTGCGGGTGGCTCCGGCGCCCGCGGGTCTCGGGTCGGTCGGCCTCGCCGAGCATCTGGCCGCCGCGCTCAAGGCGAACCCGCTCGAGCAGAACGACGACCTGCCGGACCCGCTGACGGGCTCCATCGACGACTTCCGCACGTGCCGAAATCGGGTGGCCGACGCAGTTATCGGCATCGCTCCCGCGCTGCGGGAGCCGGCGTAGATCGTTACGGGCAGGTGATCGTGAACAAGACGTTGACCGTGCTGTTGGGCACCGGTTGGGTGTGGTCCTTGTCGAAGTACAGCGTCAGAGAGACGGTGGAGCTGCCGTTCTTGATTGTGCTGTTGGTGACCGAAGCACCCGGACCCGACGAGGCATTGCCGTTGGCGTCGGTGTCAAGCTTCTTGCCGACCTCGACGATCGTCTGTCCCTGGTCGTCGGTGTAGGTCAGAAGCGGGTAGAACGTCGTATTGGCGCTGCACGCGGTCAACGTGATCGTGTACTTCGCGTGGGCGGCATTGCCGGTGCACGAGTCCTGACCACCCTGCGTAAGTTGGATCTGCGTGACGCTGCAGCCGGCGGCGAACGCCGACGGCGCGAGGACGGTCTGGATCACCGGCAGTGCGACGATCGAGCCGCCGACGAGGACGCTGCGCCGGAGGAACCGGCGGCGGTCGGGTC
>JAVHVD010000363.1:0-3984 GCA_032160745.1 Pseudonocardiales bacterium | reverse complement strand
CCACCTGCCAACGCCCACCACGAAAGCCCTGAAGCGGCGCGAAGAGCGCTCGCACAAGAGGCTGGAACCGACCGTCGAAAAGGCGACGACGAACGCGATGAGCGCTCGCGCGAAGAGCCCGCCGCCGCGCGACCGAAGGGAGCTTGCGGCCGAGCGCAGCGAGGGACGGTCCGAGGATCGGCCCGAGCGAAGCGAGCGGTCGAGCCGGAGGTCCGTGTTCGGCGAATCAAATCCAGGGAGAGTTGACCCACCGTTACCTCGGTGAGACCATGGGTTGACCGACGGGAGCCTCGCCTGGCCGGCGCAGGGGCCTTGATCCGGGGGATAACGGATCGGGAACCACAGCCGGGTTCAGCGCCCTCCCGCCCGTGTCACACAATGGCAGCGTCTACGGCGAAGCGGGCACCACCGCACAGCCCGGACACACAGGGGAAGTGAAGGGTCGCCACATGGCACGCGCCCTGATGGGACACGTCGGCTCGCCCGGACAACAGACTTTGGCATTCGAGATCGCTCGGCTGCGTCGCAGGGTTACCGAGCTGGAGGCAGAGGTGACCCGGTTGCGGGAAGGCAGTGCCGAGCTCGACCTCGAACTGCATCGGATCGCCGAGGCGTCCGAACCAGCGCTCGCCTGACCTGCTGCCCGCGCCTTCTCGGCGCGAGCTCCGACGCAGGGTAGGTTCGTCCCGGCATCCTCCGGCCGGCTCCACTCGCCGACTGGACGCCGCCGAACCGTGCTGACCAGCGCTGACCCGGGAGTTTCGTGCACCTCAAGTCGCTGACGCTGCGGGGCTTCAAGTCCTTCGCATCGGCAACCACCCTGCGCTTCGAGCCGGGCATCACCTCGGTCGTCGGCCCCAACGGGTCCGGCAAGAGCAACGTCGTCGACGCCATCGCCTGGGTACTCGGCGAACAGGGCGCGAAGGCCCTGCGTGGCGGCAAGATGGAGGACGTCATCTTCGCCGGCACCGCCGGCCGCCCGCCCCTCGGCCGGGCCGAGGTCACGCTCACCATCGACAACACCGACAACGCGCTGCCCATCGACTACACCGAGGTGTCGATCACCCGGCGGATGTTCCGCGAGGGCACCAGCGAGTACGAGATCAACGGCGAGTCCGCCCGCTTGCTGGATATTCAAGAGCTGCTGTCAGACTCCGGCATCGGCCGCGAGATGCACGTCATCGTCGGGCAAGGGCAGTTGGACGCCGTCTTGCAGGCCCGCCCAGAGGAGCGGCGCGGCTTCATCGAAGAGGCGGCCGGCGTCCTCAAGCACCGCAAGCGCAAAGAGAAGGCGCTGCGCAAGCTCGACGCCATGCAGGCCAACCTCACCCGCGTCACCGACCTCACCGCCGAGTTGCGCCGCCAGCTCAAGCCGCTGGGCAAGCAGGCCGAGATCGCCCGCCGCGCAGCCGGCGTGCAGGCCGAGCTGCGTGACTCCCGGCTGCGACTGCTCGCCGACGACCTGCTCGTGCTGCGCGCCGAGCTCGAGCGCGAGGTCGCTGATGAAGAGGCGATCCGCGCCCGCCGCACCCAGGTCGAGACGGCGCTCGAGCAGGCCCGCGAGCGCGAGGCCGCCCTCGACGCGCAGGTGGCCGGCGAAGCGCCGCTCGTCGCTCGCACCCAAGACACCTGGTACCGCCTGTCCGCGCTGGAAGAGCGGTTCCGCGGCACGGCCTCACTGGCCGCCGAACGCGCGCGTCACCTGTCCGCCGAACCGGACGAGGTCCGCACTGGCCGCGACCCGGAGGCCATGGAGGCGGAGGCCGCCGAGGTCCGCCAGGACGAGGACCGGCTGCAGGCCGAGCTCGACTCGTCGCACGCCGCCCTGACCGAGGTCGTGGCGCAGCGACAGGCTCTCGAACGGCGGCTCGTCGAGGCCGAACGGGCCGTGGTTGCCGCCGTGCGCGCAGTCGCCGACCGGCGTGAGGGGCTGGCGAAGCTGACCGGCCAGGTCAACGCGCTCCGCACCCGCGCCATCGCGGGTCGGGACGAGAGCGAGCGGCTGTCCGCTGCTGCCGCCGACGCTCGGGAGCGCGCGCAGCAGGCCGAGGCCGAACTGGCCCGGGTGCAGGCCGAGGTCGGCATGTTGGACGCCGGCGAGCTCGGGCTGGACACCCGGCACGAGAACGCAGTGGCGGCCTATGAGGCGATCGAGGCGAAGGTCCGCGAACTCGCCGGGGCCGAGCGGGAGGCCGAACGGGACCGTTCCACCTGGACCGCTCGAGCCGACGCGCTCGTCGTCGGCCTCACCCGCAAGGACGGCACCGCTGCGCTGCTCGCCGCCGGATCGCGTCTGCCCGGCGTCCTCGGTTCGGTGGCGGCGCTGCTGACCGTGGCACCGGGGCACGAGGCCGCGGTCGCGGCCGCGCTGGGCACGCTGGCCGACGCGGTTGCTGTCGAGTCGCTCGGCGACGCCGTCCAGGCCCTCGAGATCCTCAAGGCCGACGACGGTGGGCGAGCCGGGCTCCTGGTCGGCGCCCCCGACGCACGCACCACCGCCGATCGCCCCCTGCCCACCCTTCCGCCCGGCGGACTGTGGGCGGTCGACGTCGTCCAGGCCCCGGGCGGACTGCGTGGAAGCGTGGCGTCCGCCCTCGACCGGGTCGCGATCGTCGCCGACCTTGCCGCGGCGGCCGCCCTGGTGGCCGACCACCCGGACGTCCGTGCCGTCACCGCCGACGGGGACGTCCTCGGCGCGCACTGGTCGGCCGGTGGATCGTCGTCGGCACCGTCGGCCATCGAGATCAGCGCCGCCGTCGACGAGGCCCGCCAGCGCGCCGACGAGGCGGCCGCCCGGCACGACCGCCTGCACAGCGAGCTCGCCGAGGCCCGCGCCGAGTCGGCTCTCAAGCGCGACGAGGTCGAGGTCGCCCTCGAAGCGCTGCACGAGTCCGACGCGAAGCTGTCCGCAGTGGCCGAGCGGCTCGCTCAGCTGGGGCAGGTAGCGAGCTCCGCCGCCGCCGAGGCGGCCCGCATGGACGAGGCCCGCGCCAAGGTCGACGAGGCCCGTGACCGCGACCTTGCCGGGCTCACCGAACTCGAGGAGCGGCTGCGCCTGGCCGAGTCCTCGGCCGATGAGCCGGACGAGCCGGACACCGCCGAGCGGGACGCGATGCAGGCCCAGGTCGCCGAGGCGCGGCAGGGCGAGATGGAAGCCCGGCTCACGGTCCGCACAGGCGAGGAGCGGGTGCGCGCCATGCACGGCCGGGCCGACCAGCTCCTGCGGGCCGCCGAGATCGAGCGCACGGCTCGCCGCAAGCAGCAGGAGGCGCGCGTGGCCCGCGCCCGCGGCGCCCTCATCGCCGCCGATGTCCGCGACGCCGCCCGCCAGGTGCTCAGTCGGATCGCCGAGTCGGTGGCCGCCGCGGCCGTCGAGCGGGACGAGGTGCAGCGGGCCCGCACCACCCGTGAGGGCGAGTTGACGACGATCCGCGGCCGGATCCGCGAGCTGGCCGACGAGCTCGCCCGGCTGACCGACGCCGTCCACCGCGACGAGGTCATGCGGGCCGAACAGCGGTTGCGCATCGAACAGCTCGAGGCGCGATCGGTCGAGGAGTACGGCGTCGAGGTCGAAACGCTTCTCGCCGAGTACGGCCCCGACCAGCCCTGCCCGCCGAGCGCGATCGAGACGGCCGAGTACGAGCAGGCGCGCGAGCGCGGAGAGCACGTCGTCGCCCCGCAGCCCGGCCCGTACGAGCGGGCAGAGCAGGAGAAGCGGGCAGCGCGCGCCGAGCGCGATCTCGCCCTGCTCGGCAAGGTGAATCCCCTCGCGCTCGAGGAGTTCGCCGCGCTCGAGGAGCGGCACCAGTTCCTGTCGACGCAGCTGGAGGACCTCAAGCAGACGCGCCGCGACCTGCTGACCGTCGTCAAGGACGTCGACGAGCGGATCCTCGAGGTGTTCACCAGCGCCTACAACGACGTGGCCCGCGAGTTCGAGCTCGTCTTCGCCGCGCTGTTCCCGGGCGGCGAGGGGCGGCTCGTCCT
>JAVHVD010000362.1:0-2712 GCA_032160745.1 Pseudonocardiales bacterium | reverse complement strand
AGCCGATCTCGGGGTGCTCCGCGAGGTAACGGCCGCGGCAGCCGACGTGTTCACAGAACTGCCCCGGCGCCGAGCAGCTATCACGTACCTGCGTCAGCGCGGAATCGACGCCTCCCATCTCTCGTCGGAGTGGGTGCTCGGCTACGCGCCACCCGGATGGACCCGGCTCGTGGACCGGCTGCACGGCAGCTTTTCCGGACAGGCGCTGCTGGACGCCGGCGTGGCCCGCCGATCCAGCCGAGGGGCCCTCATCGACGCCTTCCGAGAACGGGTCATCTTCGGGCTCCGGGACCTCGACGGCACCGTCGCAGGATTCATCGCCCGCGATCTGTCCGGCAACCCGAACACTCCGAAGTACCTCAACACCCACCAGCACGCGCTGTTCGACAAGGGCAGACTCCTGTACGGCCTGCACGAAGGCCTCAATCTCTCGACCGCAAACCAGCCGGTCATCGTCGAAGGACCACTCGACGTCCTCGCCATCGCGGCCCGACAGGCAACCGAGGCGTCGGGCGGGCTCCTGCCAGTCGCGTCTTCCGGCACCGCGTTCACCACCGCGCAGGCGCAGCGGGTCGCCGATGTCGCTACCCAGCGCAAATCGTCGGTGCTAGTAGCGATGGACGGCGACGCGGCCGGACGTGCCGCCGCACTCAACGCCGGCGAACGCCTGCGAAACGCCGGCCTCGACATCCGTATCGCACTGCTGTCCAACGGCTCCGATCCCGCGGACTACCTCGCCCGACCCGACGCCACGCTCGACACCTTCCACGCCGGCAACGGACTGCCGCTACTGAGCCTGCAGGTCGAGAACGCCATCGCGCGCCAGGGCGATGCGATGCAATGGCCCGAGGGCCGCCTCCGCGCACTGCGCAGCGTCGCCGGCCACGTCGCGACCTACCCACCCGACCAGGCGGCGCGTCAGATCGGCTGGCTCGCCGAAGCGTTCCACATGCACCCTTCAACAGTGACGCTCGAACTCGCCGACGCCTTTGCGCTAGCTCGCACCGTCGGGTCGCGCCATGCCGCGTCCGTGGCGGCTGCCCCGATCACGATGTGAAACGACCACAGAACCTGTCCGACGGGTCACGTCGCTACGACCGCGCGCCGCCCCCGGGAGACGTCGATCAACCCGGCGCTACGCAACAGCGCCATGGCCCGGTTGACGGTGCCCGCGGAGACGTTGTACGTCTCGGCGAGATCAAGAACCGTGGGCAAGTGGTCGCCTGCAGCGAGGACGCCACTCTCGATCTGCTCGCGCAGCTCGGCGGCGATCGTTTCGTATGGCCCGCGCGGACCGGCAGCGCTGACGACCGGGCGCGGGATGATGTTGGCCATTGTGGCGGCAGCTTGCCGGTCGGCGGCGCTGACCCAGTCGGCGTAGACGCGGAGCGTCGTCGACCCTCCGCCGCTGTGGCCAAGTCGGCCGGCAACGGTGCGCACGTCGACGCCGGCGGCTATCAGCTCAGTCGCCGAGTAGTGCCGCAGTGCGTGGAACCGGGTGCTGCGCAGGTTCTGCGCCTTGGCCAGCCTGCGGTACCGCTGACTGATCGAACTCGGCTTGTAGAACGTCGAGCCGTCCGGTGACAGCGAGAAGACATACGCGTCATCCGACAGCACAATTCCCAACGCATCGCAGCGTGAGACGACTCGCTCGCGGTGTTCGGCCAACAGGCTCAGCGTGTGCGGATCGAGCGCCACCCGAGGCTGCGAGCCGCTCTTCGTGTCCTTCTCGATGACGCCGCCGCGGACCCGGACATGGCTCTTCGCGATGATTAGCTGACAACGCTCGAAGTCGATGCACCGCCACCGCAGCGCGCTCACCTCCCCGCGCCGCCGGCCGGTGATCATGGTCAACCACAGCAGCATTCCCCAGTCAGGATCAGCCCACGCGGCGTTGAGGATCCGTGATGCCTCCTCGGCGCTCGGCGGATCTGGGTTGGGACGGCTCGGCGAGGGCGCCTCGGCGAAGGTTGCCTTGTTGACGCCCAGGTGCTGCCAGCGAACAGCGCGTTCGAGCGCGGTGCGGATGATCTGGTGGATCTGTCGCACTGTGGCACTGGCCAGAGGCCGGCACGTATGACCCCGTCGAACTTGGCCACTGCACAGCTCGCGGCAGCGCTGCAATCGGGCGTAGTACCGCTCCAGCAGTTCGGCGTCGAGCTTCGCCGCCGGGATGTCACCGAATGTCGGCCGGATGTAGAGCCGGATCAGATCGAGGTAGCGATCACGTGTCGTCTCGGCGAGGGTTGCGACGTCGAGCCATTGATCGAGCACCTGGCCAACGGAGATGTTGGATTTCGGGTGGCGCTCCTCATGGATCTCGCCCATCAGCCTGGTCAGCGTGACCTGCGCTGCGTCCCATGTGGGAGCAGTGCGCTTGAGGTATCGGTCCTTTCCAGTGAACGGGTCGACGCCGGCGTACGCGACGGCGCGGAACGTGCCCGAAGGCAGCTGCTCGACATGGCCACGAGGCCGACGTTTGCGAGGCGGCATGATCATCAGCGTAGCCGAGTTCATTCCATGAACCATTCCACGATGAGAATTCGCAGGAAGGCAATCGCCCGTCGAATCCCAATAGATTCGGGGGTGCCCCCGGCCGGATTCGAACCGGCGACGCCCGGCTTAGGAGTCCGGCGCTCTATCCCCTGAGCTACGAGGGCGGGGAGTGCTAACGGCTTGAGATTACCGGGGTCGCGCGGACGGTGAGTGCCC
>JAVHVD010000361.1:0-7643 GCA_032160745.1 Pseudonocardiales bacterium | reverse complement strand
ACGGCACCGGCAAGACCGCCCGGGTCATCGTCTTCGCGACCGGTGAGAAGGCCGAAGAGGCCCGCGCCGCCGGCGCTGACAAGGTCGGCAGCGACGACCTGATCCAGGAGATCACCGACGGGTTCCTCGACTTCGACGCCGCGATCGCGACGCCGGACCAGATGGCCAAGGTCGGCCGGATCGCCCGCGTGCTCGGCCCCCGTGGCCTCATGCCGAACCCGAAGACCGGCACGGTCACCCCAGACGTCGCGAAGGCCGTCGCCGACATCAAGGGCGGCAAGATCAGCTTCCGCGTCGACAAGCAGGCCAACTTGCACCTGGTCATCGGCAAGGCGTCCTTCTCACCCGAGCAGCTCGTCGAGAACTACGCCGCGGCGCTGGACGAGATCCTGCGGTCCAAGCCGTCGTCCAGCAAGGGCAAGTTCCTGAAGAAGGTCACCTTCGCGACCACGATGGGCCCGGGCATCCCGGTCGACTCGAACCGCACGCGCAACCTCCTCGAAGAGGCGCAAGCCTGATTGCCCTCGCTCCGCTCGGGCGGACTTCCCCGCTTAGCCCCGCGCCTTCCCTCCTCGCTCGGCCCTGCGGGCCATTGCTCGTCGGTCCAGGCGCGGGCGCGGGAAAGTCGCTCCGTCAATTAGTCCGGTAGGGGGCTGCCGGGTCGATCCCGTGTGCGGCGAACACCGCCGCGATCGCCCGCAGCGGCCGGCGCCCGGCCGCGGGATGGCGCAGCGCCAAGGCGATCAGGTGGCAGCGGTGCTCGCCGAACGTCATCCCGTTGTCCGGGTACTCGGCCACGCCGACGCCGGTCGCGATCGGTAGGCAGAGCGGCGAGACGACGGGACGCAGCAGCGGTTCGAGCTCGTCCAGCAACCCGTCCGGCACCGCCTCGAGACTCGGCAGGTCCAGCACGGCGCAGCCGTACCGCGCGATACGGCGCGGGTCGATCGCACAGCCGAAGGACCACGGCGTCGGATCATGCACCAGCCGGCCGGTCACCGTGGCGACGAACTCGGCGAGCACGTCCGGCCGCGGAGTCATCAGCAGCCGCACTGAGCCGGCCCGGGTCCGCGGCGGCGTCCACTGTTCGCCCCACGTCCGCCACCAGCCGCCGATGCGCAGGACGTCGTGACGTCCGACGATCGACACGTCGTCCCGGCGAATTCGTGCCGAGCTTCCGGCGTGCGCCGCGCGGTAGATCCCGGCCAAGGGCGGCATGTGACGCAGCGGCTCGATGTCTCCGGCCACCGGGTTGAACCACTCGCGGTACAGCAGCCCGGCCACGCTCAGCCGGTCGATAGCGGGCAGTGCGAGGGCGACGGCGGCGTCCAGCTGGGGAAGGGCCCAGGACGGCCAGGGGCCGGCCGCGGCGCCCCCTGTGTCCTGTGCCGCGGCCGACCTCTGGGATCCGATCGACTCGGGCGCGACACGCGGCTCGTCCAAACCCCCCGCGAGGACGGCACCGCTGACTGGCAACTCGGTCGCCATGTACCCACCTCCGTCGATCGTCAGGGGGAAGGAGATCCTCCGGACTGACCTGATACATCCCGCTCGAGGTATCAGTCGGCGACCGCCTCTACTCCTTGTACGTAATGCACGTCGCCGTCGGTTCGTTCGGTGGTGGACTGTGGCGCACGCCCCTACGCTCTGCCCCGAGACAAATTCGAGAACAGAACGCGAGGACACGATGGACGTTCCCAGGCCGCGGCCCGACGGCGAGAAACGGAGGCCGGTGATCGACCCGGGAAAGGTCATCCGGCGACCGGCCGATCCGCAGCCGGTGGAATCCGCCGTCTCGCCGGACGTGGTGATTTCCCTGCCGCCCGCCGTCCTCGAGCGCTACAACGCACGCGTTCTCGACCCGGTCACCGCCGCTGTCGATCCGGTCGTCCTACGGGAGTCGGACCGGCCGCCGGTGGTGCGCTCAACTGTGTACATCCCGAACCAACTGCTAGTGCGCAACGCAGTGCCGGAGAACGAGGCCTTCGCCAAACTGGCCCACGCTGCAAGTCTGTTCGAACTCACGCTGGACGTCGTCCCCCGTGCGGAGGTTCTCACGCCCCGAGGTGATGAGGCCGCGCAGTTGCCGGACCCGGTCAGCGTCGTGCGCCTGATCCCGTCCGGTACGAAGCCTGCCCCTCCTCCGGATGCGTGGGCGGTGCTGCTGGCCTACCGCCAGCTCCGTCGTGAGGAGCATGCCGCCGCCTCCGACGTCAGCCTCGACCACCTGCTGATGCTTACGCCCTACGGCGGGTTCACCCCGTACGGCGGGTTCACGCCCTACGGGGGGTTCACCCCGTACGGCGGATTCACCCCGTACGGCGGATTCACGGGAGGCGGCGTCGAGTCGTTCGCGATGCCGGGCAGCGGCGGACGTCAGCCGGTCACCTGGCTCGGCGGGCCCCCCGCGCGGACGCCGGATGCCCAGCTGGCCACTCGTCGGCCGGTCGTCGCTGTACTGGACACAGGCATCGGCCCGCACCCGTGGCTGACCGACGACATCGTCACGCATGACCAAACACTTTCCGCCGCGTTGACCAGTCCGGCCACCACCACTGCCAATCCCAAGCTGCTGGGGCTGCTCGCACCCGATTTCGGGCACGGCACCTTCGTCGCAGGGTTGGTTCGTCAGAAGTGTCCGGACGCCAACATCATCGACGTCAAGATCGGCGACGGTGACGGAGTGCTCCTCGAGTCGCAGATGCTGGCCTTGTTCGACGCGCTTCTAGTGCGACAGGTTCGCGCTCAGAACGAGAGCAACGTCGCCGACCTGATCGACGTCATCTGCCTCTCGTTCGGCTACTACGACGAACAGCCGGAAGATCAAATCTTCGACCACAAGCTGGCCGCGTCGATTCTGGCCTTGACTCAGCGTGGCGTGACCGTGGTGGCCTCGGCAGGCAACGACTCGACCAGTCGGTGCTTCTATCCTGCGGCGTACAGCCCTTACAACGGTGGGTTCGTCGGGGATCCGAACCGCGACCAGGTTCCGGTGGTGAGCGTCGGAGCCCTGAACCCGAACCGGCGCACCGTCTCGTTGTTCAGCAATGCGGGTGACTGGGTCGCGTGTCACCGACCCGGCGCCGCGCTGGTGAGCACCTTCCCAACCGACTCCAACGGAGCCTGGCAGGCCGGCCAATCGACGTACGTCGCCGGGGACGGAACTCGGTCGACGATCGATCCTGATGACTTCGACGGCGGCCCGGACGGGGGGTTCGGCACGTGGAGCGGGACCTCGTTCTCGTCGCCGATCCTGGCCGGGGAGCTCGCGCAGGCGCAGCTGGAGAGTGGTGGCTTGGACTCGATCGACCAAGCCAGCTGCGTCGAACGAGGGTGGAACGCGGTAAGTAAATGCGTGGGGATTCAACGACCATGATCGTCGCCGAACCCTCCCCCGACACGCTCGCATCAAAAGCCGGCGCGCTGTTCGAGCAGTTCCGATCCGGCGACGAGGCAGTGATGGCCGACCTCATAGCGCTGGTGACGCCGATCTTGTGGCACACCGTGCGGTCGCAGAGCTTGGACACCGTTTCGTCGGAGGACGTCCTGCAGTCGACATGGCTGGCGCTCGTTCGCAGTTCAGCATCAATCAATGACCCGCGGGCCGTTCTGCAGTGGTTGATCATCACCGCTCGCCGCGAGGCTTGGCGGGTTTCGAAGATCAACCGACGCGCCGAGCCGCAGGATTTCGAGCCGGACAGCCTTACTGCCCCGCCCGAGTACTCGCCCGAATCGGTCACGCTTCGGGATTCCGGCGACCAGCGCCTGTGGAGCCACATCAACCGGCTTCCGGAGCGGTGTCGTCAACTATTGCGGGTGGTCGCGTTCGCCGACCGGCCGGATTATGCGGCTGTGGCGACTGCGCTGGGTATGCCCGTTGGCAGCATCGGCCCCACGCGGGGGCGTTGCCTGGCCAAGCTGCGCGCCCAACTTTCCGCCGATGCGCAATGGGAGTTGTGATGACGAACGACGAACCGTCCGGCGCGGAACCGATCGACGAGTACGACGTCAAGTTGCTCCGACGCGTCGGTCGGACATTCCACCTCGTCGACCCGGTGCCGGCCGCTCTCGTCGAGCGACTCCAGTTCGGGGTCACGCTCGAGGCGCTGCACGCGGAGATCGCCGAGCTCTCCCGCGTGGACGGTCTGGTCGGCGCACGGGGCGACCAACCGACCGAAGTTCAGACGGTCACGTTCAGCAGTCCGAACGTCACCACGATGGTGACCGTCAGTCCGTCCGGTGCAGACCGGGTACGGATCGACGGATGGATCGCCCCGGTCGGTGGACTCTCCGTCGAGTTGCGCACGATAGGTGATCGACGCGAGACGAATGCCGACTCAGATGGCCGGTTCGTGTTCGAAGACGTACCGCGCGGCCTGGCGCAATTCGTGTTGCGCCACCCCGAGAGCGTCGACCTCCCACCCGTCATCACCCCTGCCGTCGACCTCTGACCGAAGTGGCCGAGGACAGCGGCGACGCGGTCACGCGTGCCCGGGCGCTGCACACCCAGGCCGTCTCTGAGGGGCGGTTCGGGCACGCGGCCCGCGCGATCAGGACCCTCCGACGCGCGCTCGACGTCCTCGATCGGGCACCAGCCGTCGACACCGAGGCCCGGCAGACGCTGACCGTCGAGCTCTGGCTGTCTCTGGCGGTGAATGAGGCGGAGGTCAACGGTCTCGACCGAGGGCTGGCCGCGATCGCGCACGCACAGGGGCTCGCCGAGGCGCTGGGCGATCCGGCGTTGCTGGTGCGGACGCACAACAATTTCGCGTGGATCTCTACGCGCGCTGGTGACTTCGACGCAGCGGTCGAACACTTCGACCGTGCGCTCGCCATGCTCGACCACGCGACTCCCCACGACCGCATCTACACCCTCCTCAACCGGGGGAATGTCCACCTCTACCGAGGGGAACTCGGTCCAGCCCGGCGCATGTTCACGCGGTCGGCAAAAGCGGCCGCCGCCGAGGGCATTGCCGACGGAAGCTTCCGCGCGCTGCACAACCTGGGCTACGTCGAGTTCCTCGCCGGCGACCTCCCGACCGCGCTTGCGCTGATGGACGCCGCCGCAGCGCTGGACGTCGACATCTCTCGCGGTATCTGGGCACTCGACCGCGCGCGAATCCTCGTAGAGGCGGGGTTGACGCGAGACGCCGACCAGACTCTCGCCGAGGCCTGGCAGATATTCAGTGCCGACCGACTCGCCCAAGACCTCGGCGAAGTCGAAGTCGCACGGGCCGAATGCCTGCTGATCAACGGTGACATAGCCGGGGCGCGCCGATTCGCGGCCCGCGCCAGAGATCGCTTCCGGCGTCGAGGCAATCGACGGTGGACGCGCACGGCGGAGCTCGTGCTGCTGCGAGGGGACCTCGCCGCCGGTCGCCCGGGCAGCCGGCTCGCCGCGGTCGCCGAGCGTCTCGAAGAGGAATTGGCGTCCGATGGGCTGGCGGGGCCGGCGCGAAGTGCCGCGCTGGTGGGGGCCGAAGCGCTCCTCGATGCCGGGCGCGTGCTGCAGGCGGACGCGGTGATCAGGCGGCTGGCCCGTACCAGCCGCTCGCAGCCGATCACCGAACGGTTGCACGCGAACTACGTCGGCGCGCGCGTCGACGCGGCGCAGGGCCGTGGTGCCGCCGCATCCCGGAAGGTGCGGCGGGCGCTCGACGAGCTGGCCCAATATCAGGCGAGTTTCGGCAGTATCGACCTGCGTACCGCATCAGCAGTCCACGGGCGACGACTTGCGGAGTTCGACGTCGCCTTGGCGTTACGGGCGGGGAAGCCGGCACCCGTCTTCGCTGCCGCGGAGCGGGCCCGCGCCGTGTCGAGCCGGCTCGCTCCCGTCCGACCTCCCGAGGACGACGCCGCGACGGAGCTTCTCGCCGAGCTGCGACGAACGGTGGAACTGTTGCGTGGGCTGGAGGAGGACCCGGCGGCATCGGCGCCGCTGCTACGGAAACGGCGCGAGCTCGAGCGAGAGATCATCGCGCGGAGCTGGACGCTCGCAGGCGGTGGCTCGGCGACTCGTCCGGCCTCACTTGACGAGGTTCGCGCCCGGCTGACCGAGCGTGGCCGGGTAATGGTCACCTACGTCCAGGTCGGTGGTGCCTTGTCGGCTGTCGTCGTCGGTGAGCGGCTGCGGGTACTGGGCCTCGGGTCGTCCGCCTCGGTGCTCGAGCAGGTTCGGCGCGTGCGTGCCGACCTCGACGTACTGGCCTACTCGCATCTGGATGTGGGCATACGCGCGGCGGTTCGTGCCTCGCTCGAGCGCTCGTTGGCCGAGCTGGACAACGCACTGCTGATGCCGCTCGGGATCGACGGCCCTCTCGTCCTGGTCTCGACCGGTGTCCTGGGTCAGCTCCCATGGGCATCGCTGCCGTCGCTGCGTGGCCGTTCGATCGTCGTCGCACCGTCGGCCACGAAGTGGCTCAGCTCCACTGCCGTGGACGCGTCCGCGGGCGCGGTAGTGGCGCTGGCCGGCCCGGAACTGGGCCGAGGAGGCGAAGAGACCGCCGCCGTCGGGGCCGCGTGGCCAGGGGCCGACGTGCTGGGCGGAGTCGATGCAACCGCGGCCGCGCTGACCGGCGCGATGATGTCCGCCGACGTCCTGCACGTGGCCGCGCACGGGGTGCACCAGCCGGAGAACCCGCTCTTCTCCTCCGTCCGGATGGTGGACGGGCCGGTCTTCGCCCACGAGTTGGACCGCAACGGCCGGGCGCCCGGCCACGTCGTCCTGTCCGCCTGCGAGGTCGGGCTCGCGACGATCCGGCCGGGGGACGAGGCGCTCGGACTGGCCAGCGTGCTGCTCCATCTCGGCACCCGCAGCGTGATCGCCGGCGTCGCCCGGGTCGGTGACGAGGTCGCCGCGCAGACGATGGCGACGTATCACCGCAAGCTCGCGGCCGGCGCCGACTCGTCCACCGCGCTGGCCGAGGCCCTGGTCGAGGCCGACACCGACGTCACCCCGCCGTTCGTCAACTTCGGCGCCGCCTGGTCCGCGAATTTGGCTGCGGCCGCGCCCGTCGCGTAACCTCGACAGCGATCCAACCGAAGACCGCTGGTCGTCGCGTGCGCGCACGCGACCGAACGCCTCCGGAGCGCCGGAGCGGCCCGCGCAGGATGGACGGTACGGCTCCTCGCCGCCCCGTGCGCCCTGCGCCGGGGCGTTTCTCGTTTTCAGGCAATCAAGGCCGGCCTGACGAGAACGAGAGGAGGTAGCACATGCCGAACTCCGAGAAGGTCGGCGCGGTTGCCGAGCTCACCGAGCACTTCAACTCGTCGTCCGCCGCAGTCATCACCGAGTACCGCGGCCTCACGGTCAAGCAGATCACCGACCTGCGCCGAGCGCTGGGTCGTGACACCACTTACGCCGTCGTCAAGAACACGCTCACCAAGCGGGCAGCGTCCGACGCCGGGGTATCCATCGACGACAGCCTCCTGCAAGGTCCGACGGCGATCGCCTTCGTCAAGGGCGACGCGGTCGACGCCGCCAAGGGACTGCGTGACTTCGCCAAGGCGAACCCGCTGCTGGTGATCAAGGGCGGGGTCCTCGACGGTAAGCCGCTCACAGCCGACGAGCTCAGCCGCATCGCCGATCTCGAGTCCCGCGAGGTGCTGCTCGCCAAGCTCGCTGGTGCCCTCAAGGCACTGCC
>JAVHVD010000360.1:0-5781 GCA_032160745.1 Pseudonocardiales bacterium | reverse complement strand
GAAGGCTCCACCCCCAGCTCTTCGGCGAGTACGGCGCGGCAGTGCTCGTACGCCTTGATCACGCCCGAGCGATCACCGGCCTGGCCGAGGATCCGGAGCCGCAGCTGGTGTGCGGCCTCGTTGAAGGCTTCGGCAGCGACCAGGCGTTCGGCGGCCGTGGCAGCGGGCGGGAGGTCACCCGCCGCCGCGTGCGAGCGAGTCTCCAGGTCGAGTGCTCTGCCGCCCATCCGTTCCAGGTCGTGCCGGATGCCCTCTACCCACGCGCCATCGTGATTGGGCAGGAAGGGGAGCCGCGTGAGGGACCAGACCCGCGCTGCGAGGTGGGCGGCCGTACCTGGGTTGCCCTCGCCGGCCGCCGCGTGGGCAGCGGCCAGTGCCTCCCTCGCCTCGTCGAGATCGACGGCGACGGTGGTGGGCAGCTGCAGCTGGTGACCTCGGCGGGCAGTGCCAGCACCACCGCAGGAGCGAGGCCGCTCTCGGTGAGGTAGCGACGCACTTCGGTGAGCACGCCCCGCAGGCCCGCTTCCCACGTCTCGGGCAGGCCGTCCGGCCACAGCGCGTCGGCCAGCTCGTCGTTGGTCACCTGGCGGCCGTGCTCGGCTGCGAGGTAAGCGAAGACCAGCTCGGCCCGGCGGCCACGCCAGACCGCCGCGTCCGGAAATTGCGCTGTCGGTGCGACCCCCACCCGGCCCAGGAGGGTGATTGTCCGCCCGGCGCCCCCGTTCACGGGGCTATCATCCTCTCGAAGGCACGATCGGCTACCCCCGCTTGCACGCGGGTTGCAGGGGCGATTGCGGTCCGGCCGCTACCGTCCCATCCAGAGGGTCCGCCAAGGGAGAGCCGGGGTGATCGGCGATGCGCCGGATTTCCATGCTCGACGTGTCGACGAGCGACCTCGACGCGTTGTGGGGGCCGACCCGGCCGTTGACGCGGCCCCCGCGGATCCTCGGGCTGTTTGCGCATCCGGACGACGAGGTGTTCTGCTTCGGCGGAACGATCGCGCGGTGCGCGGAAGCGGGAGCGGTCACCGGAATCGCTTCGCTCACTCAGGGCGAGGGGGGCCAGATCCGTGACGCCGCGGCAGCGACGCGGCGCTCGCTCGGAACGGTCCGGGTCAAGGAGCTGGAGCAATCCGCGTCCGCGCTGGGCGTCGACCAGGTCACCTGCCTCGACCTGGGTGACGGCCACCTGGCGTCGCGGCCGATCGAGGAGTTGGTCGCGACCGCGCGCAGGCTGATCGACGAGTTCGCTCCGGACGTGCTGGTCACCTTCGGACCGGATGGGGCGTTCGGCCACCCCGATCACAGCACCTCGAGTCGGGCGGCTCTGGAAGCGGTCCGCACCATGGCCGATCCCCCACGGCTACTGCAGGCCGACTTCCCCGTGCGCGGCCAGTTCATGGCCGACCTGATCGTCGAGTGGCTGATGTCCCGACCAACCCGCTACGGGACGGAAGCCTTCGGAACGGCGCTGAAGCTGTTCGCGATCGGCACGTCCATGCTCGGCCTCACGTCGGACCACATCCGCATCGAGTGGTACCCGGCCGGCTCGTACATCATCGAGCAGGGTGAGCCGGCAACGGAGCTGTTCTGCATCCTGTCGGGCACAGCCGACATCGTCGTCGAGAAGGACGACGGCGCCATGGACCACCGTGACATCACGGGCGCCGGCTGCTTCTTCGGCGAGGTCGGCCTCGCGACCGGTCGTCCCCGCAACGCCCACGTCATCGCCCGGGACGCGGTGACCTGCCTGGTCTTCTCCCAGCAGGCGCCCAGCCTCTCCGCGGCCCGAGGCGCCGGTGCCGAGATCCCGGCCGCGCCGTCGCACGAGTCCCCGACGAGCGAGCTCGCCGACGACGGCCTCGTGGTCGACGTACGGGCCACCCTGGACCGGAAGGTCGCTGCTCTGGCCGCGCACCGGTCGCAGTACGCGCTGGATCGCGACCACCTCCCAATGTCGATCCTCGGTCGGCTTCTCGGAACGGAGCGGTTCGTTGTCACCGACCCTCGGCGCTGAACGACCGGTCACGGCGCCTCCAGCTCCTCCGCGGCCACGGCCGGCGAACCGCGCGTACTGGCCCGACGGTCTGGCGAACGCCGAAGCCGACTTCCTCGCCCGCTTCCCCGGCTTCGACCCCGACGGGACGTTCGCCGCTCTACGCCGGACGGAGTACGGGCGGCTCGACGCCACCGGTCAGGTGTATCTCGACTACACCGGCGGCGGGTTGCACGCGGCGAGCCAGATCGATGCCCACGCCGAACTCATGCGCAGCCGGGTGTTGGGCAACCCGCACTCGAACAACCCCACATCCCTCGCGTCCACGGCACTCGTCCAACAGGCCCGGCGGCGGGTCCTCGAGTTCTTCAACGCCCCGCCCGACGAGTACCTGTGCATCTTCACTCCCAACGCGAGCGGCGCGTTGCGGCTCGTGGGCGAGTCGTACCCGTTCGAGCCCGGTGGCACGTTCGCACTGACCTTCGACAATCACAACTCCGTCAATGGCATCCGCGAGTTCGCCCGCCGTCGGGGCGCCCACGTCGCGTACGTGCCCGTCGTCGCCCCGGAACTGCGCCTGGACCGAACCGCGATGACCAGCGTCCTTCGGGCAGCGCCCCCGTCCGCCCCCAACCTGGTCGCCTTCCCCGCGCAGTCGAACTTCTCCGGCGTGCAGCACCCGCTCGAGCTGGTCGACGAGGCGCATGAGGCCGGTTGGGACGTGCTCGTCGACGCCGCCGCCTTCGCGCCGACAAATCGTTTGGACGTGGGACGGATCCGGCCGGACTTCGCAACGTTCTCGTTCTACAAGATCTTCGGTTTCCCGACCGGAGTCGGATGCCTGCTGATGCGGCGCGACCGCTTCGACGCCATGGTGCGGCCCTGGTTCGCCGGAGGGACGATCACGATCGCGTCTGTTCAGGGGGACGGGCACTACCTGCATCGCGACGAGGCGGCGTTCGAGGACGGCACCGTCGATTACCTGAACCTGCCGGGCGTGACCAACGGTTTGGACCATGTCGAGCGGGTCGGCCTCGCCAGCGTCCACGACCGGGTGGCGTACCTGACCCGCTGGCTACTCGACACCCTCACCGGTCTGCGCCATGCCAATGGGTTGCCGCTCGTGCAGATCCTCGGGCCGACCGACACGGTCGCGCGCGGCGGCACGGTCACGTTCGTGCTGCGCGACCGCGACGGCCGGCCGATCGACGACCGGCGGGTCGAGGAACTCGCCCTGCAGGACAACATCTCGCTGCGCACCGGGTGCTTCTGCAACCCCGGCGCCGGCGAGATCGCCCATCACCTCGGCGCGCGCGAGATGGCGCCCTGGTTCGGCCAGAAAGAATCGGTGTCGTTCAGCGACCTGCGCGCCGAGATGCGCGCCCGGTACGGCGTGCTCGTCGCGGCCGTCCGGATCTCGGTCGGCCTGGCCACCGACTTCGCCGACGTGTACCGGTTCGCCTGCTTCCTCCAGCGGTTCGTCGACCGATCGACCGACGAGATCGGGCGGCCCGAGTTCGTGTCCGCCGACTGCAGAGTCCTGCGCGACTCGGCCTGATCACATCACCTGCAATCGCAGAAAGGCACATCATGAACCGACCGCAGTTCGGCGACACACTCGAGGGACGCACCGACGACGGCAGGCAGCTGCGCGCGCCGGTGTTCAACGAGATCCAGGTGCGGGCGGCTGCCGGTCTTACCATGGCCCTGGGCGCGATCGCGTTCGTCTATTCCTACTTCGACAAGGTCTACGTTCCGATCCAGGCCGTCACGACGTTCTTCTTCGTGGACTTCCTCGTGCGGGTGACGGTCGGACTCAAGTACAGCCCGATCGGCGTCATCGCGAATGCGATCACGAGGAGGCAGCCGCCCCAATGGGTGTCGGCGAAGCCCAAGCGATTCGCGTGGAGCCTCGGGCTCGTGATGTCGTTCGCGATGATGGTGATCACGAACTCCGGCATTCGCGGCGCCCTGCCGGCGACGATCTGCCTGGTCTGCCTCACGCTGATGTGGCTCGAATCGGTGCTCGGCCTGTGCCTGGGGTGCGAGATCCACGCAGCGCTCGTGCGCCGCGGTTGGACCACCAAGGACGAGGCCTACGAGGTATGTGCGGGTGGGGTGTGTGACATCCCGCAAGCCCACGAGGCGAGCCCCCGACTCGTCGCTGCGGCGAACTTACAGTCAGGCGTACCGTCAGGCCATGGAAGCGACTCCTGACACCGTTCATTGGCGGGGCGTGAACCACCTGGCCCTCGTCACTCCCGACATGGACGCCACCGTCCGGTTCTGGCACGGCGTGCTCGGCGCAAGACTCGTCGCAACGATCGGCACACCGGCGTTCCGGCACTACTTCTTCGACATCGGGCAGGGCAACACGATCGCGTTCTTCGAGTACGCGAACCAGCAACTGGACCTCTACGCGAAACCCGCCGGGGTGCCGTACGACAAGGCGTCGCAGTTCGATCACCTGTCCCTCAACCTGCCTGACGAGGAGGCGCTGCTGCGCCTGCGTGATCGCCTCAAGAGCCACGACTGCGAGGTCACGGACGTGGTCGACCACGGGTTCATCCGCTCCATCTACTTCAGCGACCCGAACGGCATGGCGCTCGAGGCGTCTTGGTGGACGCTCGACGCGACCGGCCGCCCGGCGGATTACAGCGACGAGCGCCTGTTCGCGGACGCCGAACCGGTGCCGGCGCTCGCCGAGCTTCGCGAGACAGGCGCCCTCGACCACACGGTCAGCAGCCGGCTCGTAGCCGGGATCATCGAGGACATCTACCGCACGAACGTCTGAGCGGTGGGCTATCGCACCATCCCGCAGCTGCTGCTCGACGCTGCCGCGCGCGATTCCGACCGCCCCTGGCTGCACTCCGACGATGTCGAGCTGACGTTCGCTCAAGCCGCGGCCGCGGTCGGCGGCCGCGCGACAGTCCTTGCCGAGCACGGCATCAAGGCGGGCGATCTGGTCGTGCTCACTGCGCGTACGACGCCGTCCTACTTGCTCACGTGGCTGGCGATCACGTCCATGGGCGCGGTCGTGGTGTCGACGAACCCGGCATCGACCAGCGTCGAGCTTGCCGGCCTGCTCATCCAGACGCGCCCACGCGCCATCGTCACCGACGCCGAGATACGTCCGCTGATCGATGCCGGCCCGGCCACCGTCCTCGACGTCGACGAGGTCGCCGGGCCGCCCGCCGAGGTGCCGGGCGGGGCGGCCAAGCCGGACGACCTCGCGGCGCTGATTCCGACGTCCGGCACGACCGGCCGCTCGAAGCTGGTGATGCAGACACATCGTGCGTACGTGATGGCCGGCGAGGGATTCCCGTTCTGGATGGAGCTGCATCCGGACGACCGGCTCATGACGTCGCTGCCGCTGTTCCACATCAATGCCCCCGCGTACTCCGTGCTCGGCTCGCTCGCCTGCGGGGCGGGACTGGTGCTGCTGCCACGCTTCTCGGCGAGCGGCTTCCTCGACGCCGCGCGCCGCTACGGCGCGACCGAGTTCAACGCCATCGGCGCGATGCTCGAGATCCTGATGCGCCAACCAGAACGTCCCGACGACGCCGACAACCCGCTGCGGCTGTGTTACACCGGGCCGGCACCAGACCAGGAGCGGCATCGGGAAATCGAGCGTCGCTTCGGGCTCCGGATCGTGTGCGGGTACGCGATGTCCGAGACCCCGTACGGCTTGATCTGGCCGCACGGCACCCGGCCGTACGGGACGCTCGGGACGGTGCGGCAGCACCCGACGCTGGGCACGGTGAACGAGGCGCGGGTTGTGGATGA
>JAVHVD010000359.1:0-7872 GCA_032160745.1 Pseudonocardiales bacterium | reverse complement strand
AGCGCCGTCCACCTGATCCCGGCGGCCTCGCTCGCCGCCGGCCCGCCCAGCGCCACGACCCCGGCCCGCTGGGCACTGCGCTTGCGGCCGGTCGTCGCGCCGAGCCCGGCCGCCGCCGACGAGTACGCCGACCGGATCCTGCGCGTCCACCGCGACCAGGCCAGGACGCGCGGCCGCGCCCTGCGCGAGGCGACCGGTGCACTGGCCGGTGCCGGTTCACTCGTGGGCACGGCCGACGAGGTCGCGGCGACCCTCCTCGACTACCAGGCGCTGGGGATCCGGGCCTTCCACTTGGTCGGGTGGCAGCCGAGCGCCGACGCCCACCGCTACGGCGAGGTGATCGCCGCCGTCCGGGCCGCGTCCATTCCCGCCCCGCCTGAACGGAGAACGGCATGACCGACGTAGTGATCCTCAACGGCAACCCGCGGATCGGGTCGCGGACCGGAGTTCTCGCCGCCGCCTTGGCCGCGGCCCTCGGTTCCCCCGATCCGCAGGTGATCGAGCTCGCCGGCGCGGTCGCGGTGGGCTTCGGACCCGAGCCGGTCTCTCCACCGTCTCCCCAGCCGGACGCTCTGGACGTCATCACCCGGGCCCGCCTGCTGCTGGTCGCGACGCCGTCCTACAAGGGCACCTACACCGGGCTGCTGAAGGTCTTTCTCGACCAGCTGCCGACCGGCGCGTTGGACGGCGTGGTGGCCGTGCCGGTTGCGGTGGCCGGATCCCCGGCCCACGCCGAGGCGACCGCCGCCGACCTGCTTCGGCTGCTGCGCGAACTCGGGGCCACGGCGCCCTCGGCGGTCGCCGTCCTCGAGTCCCAGCTGGGCGACCTGGCCGCGATCGCCGCCCGGCACGCGGGCCGACTCACCGATGAGTTCGCCCGTGTTTGACCACGATCCTCTGCTGTCTCAACTCGACGAAGGAAGCCCATGAACACGAAGAAGAGACTCCTGTCCATCCTCGCCGCGGCGGTGGCGGCCACCGCCGGCCTGGCCGCGTGCGGCTCGGCCGACGCCTCCTCCGACAAGGGCGGCGTCGTGTCGCTGCGCTATCAGGGCTGGACGGATCAGGTGACCCTGCCCGAGCTGGCGCAGGACCTCGGCTACTTCGGCGACAAGGTGAAGCTGAACTGGGTCGGCAACACGATCAGCGGACCGCAGGACGTGCAGTCCGCGGCCACCGGGCAGACCGACTTCGGCGGCGCCTTCGCCGGGGCGGTGGCGAAGCTCGCGGACGCCGGCGCACCGATCAAGGCCGTCCTCAACTACTACGGCTCCGACGCCAAGACCTTCACCGGTTTCTACGTCCCGGACAAGAGCCCGATCCGCACCGCGGCCGACCTGGTGGGCAAGAAGATCGGCGTCAACACGCTGGGTGGCCAGGCCGAGGCCGACATCCACGACTACCTGCACAAGGCCGGGCTGAGCCAGCAGCAGGTCAAGAAGGTGCAGCTCGTCCCGCTGCCGCCACCGAACACCGAGTCGGCGTTGCGCCGCGGCCAGATCGACGTCGCCGGGCTGTCCGGCCAGTTCCAGCAGCGAGCGGTGTCCGACGGCGGCCTGCGGCTGGTCTTCAGCGACTACGAGGAGTACGGCCCGTTCAACGGCGGACCGTACGTCTTCCGCACCGACTTCATCCGCAAGCACCCCGACGCCGTCCGAGCGTTCACCGCCGGCGTCGCGAAGGCGATCGAATGGGAACGAGACACCCCGCGCACCCAGGTCATCGCCCGCTTCACGAAGATCATCGAGGGACGCAAGCGGGCCAACGAGACCACCTCGTCGCTGAAGTACTGGCAGTCGGTGGGGGTGCCGAGCAAGGGCGGCCTGCTGAGCAACGCCGACTTCACCCGCTGGCAGAGCTGGCTCAACGACACCGGATCGGTCAAGGGCGCGGTCGATGCATCCAAGCTCTGGACCAACGAGTTCAACCCGTACGCCGCCAAGGCGTCGTCATGACCGCGAAGATCGCACTGCGCGGGGTGACGAAGTCGTTCCCGATCGGTCGCGAGCACCTGCTGGCCGTCGACGCGATCGACCTCGACGTACAGGCCGGCGAGTTCGTCACGCTGGTCGGCCCGAGTGGCTGCGGGAAGTCCACGCTGCTCGACCTGATCAGCGGGCTGACGAAGCCGACGAGCGGGGCGATCCTGCTCGACGGCGAGCCGATCACCGGCCCGGGCCTCGACCGCGGCGTCGTCTTCCAGCAGTACGCGCTGTTCCCCTGGCGGACGGCGCTGTCCAACGTCGCGTTCGGCTTGGAGACGAAGGGGGTCGGCCGGCGCGAGCGGCTGGAGCGGGCTCGTGACGTGCTGGACCTCGTCGGCCTCTCCGCGTTCGCCGACCGCTACCCGCACCAACTGTCGGGCGGCATGAAGCAGCGGGTGGCGATCGCGCGCAGCCTCGCCTACGAGCCGGAGGTGCTGCTGATGGACGAGCCGTACGCCGCTCTCGACGCGCAGACGCGCGAACTGCTGCAGGACCAGCTGCTCGACATCTGGCAGCGCACCAGCACGACCGTCCTGTTCATCACGCACGGCATCGACGAGGCCGTCTACCTCGGCCAGCGGGTGGCCGTGATGACGTCCCGTCCGGGGCGGATCAAGCAGATCGTCGACATCGACCTGCCGAGGACCGAGGACCTGCGGTCGACGCCGGAGTTCGCCGCGCAGCGGCACGCGGTGTGGGAACTGCTGCGCGACGAGATCCGCGGCATCGAGACGAAGGTGGCCTGATCATGACGAGCACTCTGGAGAAGCCCATCGCGCTGGGTCCGGCCGTCACGGCGGCACCGCCACGAGGCCGCCGCCGACCGAGCCGCCGGTTCGTCACCAGCTGGCTGGGCGTCGCGCTGCTGCTCGCCGTCTGGCAGGCCGCGCCGAACCTGGGCTGGGTCGATCGGACGTTCCTGCCGCCGCTGAGCCAGGTGCTGCACGCCTGGTGGGATCTGGCCAAGTCGGGCGAGCTGTGGGCCGACATCAAGGTGAGCATGCAGCGCTCGCTCACCGGGTTCGGCATCGCGATCGGCGTCGGTGTACCCCTCGGCCTGTTGATCGGTTGGTATCCACTCGCCGCCGAACTGCTCAACCCGGTGCTGACGATCTTCCTCAACACCGCGGCGATCGCGCTGCTGCCGGTGTTCACGCTGATCCTCGGCATCGGCGAGACGTCCAAGATCTCGATCATCGTCTACGCCAGCATCTGGCCGGTTCTCTACAACACGATCGGCGGTGTCCGCGGTGTGGATCCGCTGCTGATCAAGTCGGCGCGCTCGCTCGGCGTTGGGCAGCTGCGGCTGTTCCAGAAGGTGATCCTGCCCGCCGCCGTGCCGACGATCTTCACCGGCGTCCGGCTGGCCGGCGCGGCGTCGATCCTCGTCCTCATCACCACCGAGATGGTCGGCGCCAAGGCCGGCCTCGGCTACTTGATCATCAACGCGCAGTTCAACTTCCAGATCCCGCAGATGTACGCCGGGATCATCACCGTCTCCGCCGCGGGCGTGATCTTCAATGCGCTGCTCATGGCCCTCGAACGCCGCTTCTCCACCTGGCTCCCGGCGCGCACCAACGGAAAGGACTAATCATGCCCCGACAGCTTCACCTCAACGCGTTCCTCATGGGCACCGGCCACCACGAGGCGGCCTGGCGGCTGCCCGACAGCCGACCCGAGGACACCCTCACCGCCGAGCACTACGTGCGGCTCGCGCAGCTGGCCGAGGCCGGCAAGCTCGACTCGATCTTCTTCGCCGACGGCCTCGCGGTGTCGAAGAACGTCCGCTACAACGCGCAGAACAATCTCGAGCCGATCACCCTGCTCGCCGCGATCGCCGTGCTCACCTCGCGGATCGGGCTCATCGCCACCGCGTCCACGACGTATCACGAACCGTTCCAGCTCGCCCGCAAGTTCGCGTCGCTGGATCACATCAGCCGTGGACGGGCCGGATGGAACATCGTCACGTCGGCCGGTGAGGACGAGGCGCTCAACTTCAACCGGTCGGCCCGTCCCGCACACGAGGACCGCTACGCCCGCGCGACCGAGTTCGTCGAGGTCGTCCAACGCCTCTGGGACAGCTGGGACGACGACGCCCGGCTGCTCGACAAGCAGAGCGGCATCTACGCCGACACCGACCGGATCACCCCGATCGACCACGTCGGCGAGCACTTCCAGGTCCGCGGCCCGTTGAACATCCCGCGCCCGGTCCAGGGGCATCCGCTGCTCGTGCAGGCCGGCTCGTCCGAGACGGGACGCGAGTATGCGGCCCGCTTCGCCGAAGCGGTGTTCACCGCCCAGCAGACCCTGGCCGAGGGACAGGCGTTCTACGCGGACCTCAAGAGCCGGTTGGCGAAGTACGGACGCGCGCCGGAGGACGTGCGGATCCTGCCCGGCATCTGCGCGGTGCTCGGCGGCACCGAGGCCGAGGCGAAGGCGAAGGAGGCCGAGATCAACGCCCTGATCAACCCCGAGTACGGCGTCGATCAGCTGTCGCGCATGCTCGAGCACGACATCTCCGGCTACCCGCTCGACGGGCCGCTTCCGGTGCTGCCGGGCGAGGACGCGATCAGCGGCCACAAGAGCCGCTTCACCCTCGTCACCGAGCTGGCCCGGCGCGACGATCTCACGATCCGCCAGCTGATCCAGCGCCTCGCCGGCGGCCGCGGCCACCGAGTCTTCGCCGGCACGCCCGAGCAGGTCGCCGACGAGATCGAGCTGTGGTTCACCTCGGGCGCGGCCGACGGGTTCAACGTCATGCCGCCGTCGCTGCCGGGCGGCCTGGAGGACTTCGTCGAGCACGTCGTGCCCGTCCTGCAGCGCCGCGGCCTGTTCCGCACCGAGTACACCGGCACCACCCTGCGCGAGCACTACGGACTCAGCCGCCCGGCCCGCGGCGGCAAGACCGACAAGACCACTGACGACAAGAAGGAGTACGCGGCATGACCACCACGACCACCCGGGACGCCCGCAAGCTGTCCGGCCGACTCGGCGCCGAGATCGTCGGCGTCGACCTGTCCTCGCCGTTGGACGAGGAGACGCTCGGCTGGGTGACGAGCGCGCTGCACGAGCACAAGGTGCTCGGCTTCCGCGAGCAGCACCTCGACGACGCCGGGCAGATCGCGTTCGCCGCGCAGTTCGGCGAGCTGACCACGGCCCACCCGACCGTCCCCTCGGTCGAAGGGCAGCCGAACATCCTGCCCGTCGACAGTGAGGGCGGCTCGCGCGCGAACAACTGGCACACCGACGTCACGTTCGTGCTCGCTCCACCGAAGGCGAGCACCCTGCGCGGCATCACCATCCCGCCGTACGGCGGTAACACGCTGTTCGCGAACACGGGCGCGGCCTACCGCGACCTGCCCGACCCGCTGCGCGCCTTCGCCGAGACCCTGCTGGCCGTCCACACCAACGACTACGACTACGCGACGCCGCACCTCCAGCACGCCGGCGACGACGAGCGGCGCGCGCAGTTCACCGCCCAGCGGTTCCAGACCGCGCACCCGGTGGTCCGGGTGCATCCCGAGACCGGCGAGCGGGGGCTGTTCATCGGCGGCTTCGCGCAGCGGATCGTCGGGCTCTCCAACACCGAGTCGCGCGACATCCTGCGCCTGCTGCAGGCCTACGTCACCCGGCCGGAGAACACGATCCGCTGGCAATGGGCGCCGGGCGACGTGGTCATCTGGGACAACCGGATCACGCAGCACTACGCGCCCGACGACTACGACGACCTGCCGCGGCGCCTGAACCGGGTGACGGTGGCCGGCGATATCCCGATCGGCGTCGACGGGCAGCGCAGCTACGCGCTCGAGGGCGACGCGGCGCACTACTCGCCCGCCGCCTGACCTGATGCCAGTTGCGAGGTGATTCCCGAACGGCGGCGTCGGGTAGGCCATTGGCATCCGACAGGCGATACGAGGAGACAGCCAGATGGCCAGTGTGACCAAGTCGATCGACGTACATGTACCGATCTCGACCGTCTACAACCAGTGGACGCAGTTCGAGACGTTCCCGAAGTTCATGGGCGGGGTGGACGAGGTGACCCAGCTCGACGACCGGCGGCTGCACTGGAAGGTGACGCTCGGTGGTCAGACCCGCGAGTTCGACGCCGAGGTCACCGAGCAGCACCCGGAGGAGCGAGTGGCGTGGAAGAGCATCGACGGCGAGACACACGCCGGCGTGGTCACGTTCCACAAGCTCGCCCAGGACGAGACCCGGGTGACCGTGCAACTCGACTGGCACCCGGAGGGGATTGTCGAGAAGGCCGGCGCCGCCGTCGGCATCGATGACCACCAGGTGTCCGGCGACCTCGACCGGTTCAAGTCGTTCATCGAGGGACGCGGGCAGGAGACCGGCGCGTGGCGTGGCGAGGTTCCGCGCGACAGCTGACACCGGCATCGCAGCGCAGGACAGCGGCGCGGACCGTCCGGTCCGCGCCGCTGCTCCGTCCCGGCCCCGCGTAGCGTGACGCGGATGCACGACGAGAACCTCCGGCCTGAGTCCGTCGTCGTTGCGGCCGGACGGCCCGAGCAGCCTGGTGGCCCGCTGAACACCCCGATCGTCCCGACCGCGCCGTATCTGCACGAGGCGGACGTGAATCGGTACGCCCGGGACGATGTATCCCCGACCGTGACCGCGTTCGAGGCGGCGGTCGGCGCCCTCGAGGGCGGCACCGCGCTGGCCTTCGCGAGTGGGATGGGCGCGGCGGCCGCGGTGATCGAGGCGCTGCCGATCGGCTCGGTCGCGGTCGTGCCCAACGCGGGCTACTCGGGCGTCGTTTCGCTCTTTCGTGAGCTGGAGGCAGCGGGACGGGTCAAGGTGCGTGCGGTCGATCTGGGCGACACCGCCGCAGTGGTGGCCGCGCTCGACGGTGCGGCCATCCTCTGGCTCGAGACGGTCGGCAATCCGCTCATGGCGGTGCCCGACCTACCGGCGCTGACGGCCGCCGCGCACGAGGTCGGCGCGCTGGTCTGCGTGGACGCGACGTTCTCGACCCCGCTGCTGGTGCGGCCGCTCGACCTGGGCGCGGACATCGTCATGCACTCGGCGACGAAGTACCTGTCCGGGCACTCCGACGTGCTCCTCGGGGTGCTCGTGGTGCGCGATTCCGCGCGGGCGGAGGAGTTGCACGATCGCCGGACGCTGACCGGTGCCGTACCCGGCGTGCTCGAGTCCTACCTGGCGACCCGCGGCCTGCGGACCCTGGCCGTGCGGATGGAGCGGGCGCAGGCCAACGCGGCCGAGCTCGCCGTCCGGCTGGAGGCACATCCGCGGGTGACGCGGGTGCGCTACCCCGGGCTGGCGTCGCATCCGCAGCACGCCGTCGCGGCGCGTGATCACGCCGGGTTCGGGGCGATGATGGCCTTCGAGGTGGACGGCTCGGCCGACGACGCCGAGCGGGTGTGTCAGGCGCTGCGGCTGATCAACCACGCGACCAGCCTCGGCGGCGTCGAGTCCCTGATCGAGCGGCGGGCCCGCCACGAGATCGACGCCGAGTTCGGCACCCCGCCCAACCTGCTCCGCTTCTCCGTAGGCATCGAACACGTAGAGGACCTCTGGACGGATTTGAGCGCAGCGTTGGAGTCGGTCGTGGCCCCGTAGCGGCGGCTGCCCCCGTGTGTCGCGCCGCTGCGCGGCCACGACAGCTCAGCGCAGCAGCAACGCCGTGGCTATTGCGGCGCGGCCTTCGCCTCGTCCGGTCAGCCCCAGGCCGTCCGTGGTCGTTGCGGCGATGGACACCGGGGCGCCGATCGAGGCGGCCAGCGTCGCTTGAGCCTCGGCCCGGCGCGGTCCGATCCGCGGCGAGTTGCCGATCACCTGGACGGCGACGTTGGCGACGGTCCAGCCCGACTCGGCCAGCAGCCGCACCACCTCGCGCAGCAGCGTGACG
>JAVHVD010000358.1:0-4677 GCA_032160745.1 Pseudonocardiales bacterium | reverse complement strand
GCTCCCCCTGGGCGATCGGTTCCCGCGACGGCGGTCATGACGCGATACACCCGGAATTGGGCACGATGGCCGACTTCACCGCGTTCGTGCGCCGGGCCCGCGAGCTCGACCTCGAGGTGGCCCTGGACTTCGCGCTGCAGGCTGCGCCCGACCATCCGTGGGTGACGTCGCATCCGGAATGGTTCACTACCAAGCCCGACGGCACCATCGCCTACGCAGAGAACCCGCCGAAGAAGTATCAGGACATCTATCCGCTGAACTTCGACAACGACCCCAAGGGGCTCTACGCGGAGTGCCTGCGTGTGGTCCGGCACTGGATCGCCGCCGGCGTGCGCATCTTCCGGGTCGACAACCCGCATACCAAGCCGCTGAACTTCTGGCAGTGGTTCATCGCCGAGGTGAGGAAGACGGACCCGGACGTGCTCTTCCTCGCCGAGGCGTTCACCCGGCCGGCGATGATGCACGAGCTGGCCAAGATCGGCTTCCATCAGAGCTATACGTACTACACGTGGCGGACCAGCAAGGAGGAGATCGAGACCTACGTCGGCGAGCTCGCCGACGCCGCGCACTACATGCGGCCGAACTTCTTCGTGAACACGCCCGACATCCTGCACGAGTACCTGCAGAACGGCGGACCGGGAGCGTTCTCGATCCGGGCGATCCTGGCCGCGACGCTGTCGCCGACGTGGGGCGTGTACTCCGGCTACGAGCTCTACGAGCACCTGCCGGTGCGGCCGGGCAGCGAAGAGTACCTGGACTCGGAGAAGTATCAGCTTCGGCCGCGCGACTTCGCCGCCGCCATCGCCGACGGCCGGTCGCTGGCGCCGCTGATCGGCAAGCTGAACCGGATCCGCCGTGAGCATCCGGCGCTCCAGCGGCTGCGCAACGTGCATTTCCACCACGTCGACAACCCGGAGATCACCGCGTTCAGCAAGCGCGACACCGCCACGGGCGACACCATCCTGGTCGTCTGTACGGTGAATCCGCACGAGTGGCGCGAGGCCTCGGTGACGGTCGACCTCAAGGCGCTGGGTCTCGAGTGGGACGGCGGCTGCGCGGTGCACGACTTGCTCAGCGGCGAGACCTACCAGTGGGGCGAAGTGAACTATGTACGGCTCGACCCGTTCACCAATCCCGCCCACGTCTTCCACGTGACCCGCTAGGAGAATGAAAGTCCATGACGGGAAGTGAGGACGGTCCTGGCACGGACCCGACGGTGAGGCGCGAGCCGGACTGGTTCAAACGGGCGGTGTTCTACGAGGTCCTGGTCCGCGGGTTCCAGGACTCCAACGGTGACGGCACCGGCGATCTGCGCGGCCTGCAGGAACGGCTCGACTACCTGCAGTGGCTCGGCATCGACTGCCTGTGGCTGCCGCCGTTCTACTCGTCTCCGCTCCGCGACGGCGGTTACGACGTCAGCGACTTCACCGGCGTCCTGCCCGAGTTCGGCACGATAGACGACTTCAAGGCCTTCCTCGACGCCGCCCACGAGCGCGGCATCCGGGTGATCGTCGACTTCGTCATGAACCACACGTCCGATCAGCACCCTTGGTTCCAGGCCAGCCGCTCCGACCCGGACGGGCCGTACGGCGACTTCTACGTGTGGAACGACGACGACCGGCGTTACCCCGAGGCGCGGATCATCTTCGTCGACAGCGAGCCGTCCAACTGGACGTTCGACCCGGTCCGCAAGCAGTACTACTGGCACCGGTTCTTCAGCCACCAGCCCGACCTCAACTTCGACTCCACGGGTGTCCAGCAGGCAGTTGTCGAGGCGCTGCGCTTCTGGCTCGACCTCGGCATCGACGGCTTCCGGCTCGACGCGGTGCCCTACCTCTACGTGCGGGACGGCACGAACGGCGAGAACCTGCCCGAGACGCACGAATTCCTGAAGCAGGTGCGCAAGGAGGTCGACCGCGACTATCCCGACCGCGTGCTCCTGTGCGAGGCGAACCAGTGGCCGGCCGACGTGGTCGAGTACTTCGGCGACCCGTCGGTGGGCGGCGACGAGTGCCACATGGCGTTCCACTTCCCCGTCATGCCGCGCATCTTCATGGCGGTGCGCCGCGAGAGCCGCTATCCCGTCTCGGAGATCATGGCGCAGACCCCGCCCATCCCGGACAACTGCCAGTGGGGAATCTTCCTGCGCAACCACGACGAACTGACGCTCGAGATGGTCACCGACGAAGAGCGCGACTACATGTGGTCGGAGTACGCACAGGACCCGCGGATGAAGGCCAACATCGGCATCCGTCGCCGGCTGGCGCCGCTGCTCGAGAACGACATCAACCAGATCGAGCTGTTCACGGCGCTGCTGCTGTCCCTGCCCGGCTCGCCCGTCCTGTACTACGGGGACGAGATCGGCATGGGCGACAACATCTGGCTCGGTGACCGCGACGGCGTGCGCACCCCGATGCAGTGGACGCCCGACCGCAACGCCGGTTTCTCCACGTGCGAGCCCGGCCGGCTGTACCTCCCGGTGAACATCGACTCGATCTACGGCTACCAGGTCACCAACGTCGAGTCGCAGACGCGGAACACGTCCTCGCTGCTGCACTGGACGCGCCGGATGATCCAGCTGCGCAAGTCCAATCCCGCCTTCGGCATCGGCACCTTCACCGACATCGGCGGCAGCAACCCCTCGGTGCTGAGCTTCGTCCGCGAATTCGGCGATGACATCGTGCTCTGCGTCAACAATCTGTCCCGCTTCCCCCAGGCGGCCGAGCTCGACCTGCGGCCGTGGGAGGGCGCGCAGCCGATCGAGCTGCTCGGCGGCGGGCACTTCCCCACGATCGGCGAGTTGCCTTACCTGCTCACCCTGGCCGGTCACGGGTTCTACTGGCTGCGCATCCCGCGGGTGCCGCATCCGACCGGCGAGCCGGCAGCGGAGGCCGATATCTGATGAAACCCGAGAAGATCAGCCCGCTCGTCGAAGCCTGGATGCCGGCCCAGCGGTGGTTCGCCGGCAAGGGGCGAGACGCCACCATCACCGTCGCTCCGCTCGCCGAACTGCAGACCGATCCGCCCGTGACGATCTGGACGGCGCACGCCGAGTACGCCGACGGAGGCAGCGAGACCTACCAGTTGCCACTGGTCGCCCGCAGCCAACCCGTCGACTGGCTCGACCACGTCCTGCTCGGCACGGTCGATACCGACGACGGTCCGATCTGGGTGTACGACGCCCTGCACGACAAGGACGTCACCCCCGCCTGGCTGATCGGGATGCGCGAGGAGACCGTCGACGGTCCGCTGCGGTTCGTCCGCTACGCCGAGTCGCCGGACGACATCCCGGTCGACGAGCCGAGCCTCGTGATGACCGGCGAGCAGTCCAACACGTCGATGGTCTTCGGCGACGTCGCGATCATGAAGGTGTTCCGTCGGCTGCAACCGGGCATCAACCCCGACATCGAGGTACAGGGCGAGCTGAGCAAGCTCGGCGCGAAGCACATAGCCCGGCTGCTCGGCGCGGTCGAGGTCGAGGTCGACGGGGTCCGCTCGTCGCTCGCGATGCTGCAGGAGTTCATGACGAGCGGCACCGATGGATGGGAGCTCGCGAAGACCAGCGTGCGCGATCTGATGGCCGAGGCCGACCTGCACGCCGAGGAGGCCGGTGGCGACTTCGCCGGCGAGGCCGAGCGGCTCGGTGAGGCCGTCGCCGAGGTGCACGCCGATCTCGCGGTCGCGTTCGGCGTGCGCGAGGCCGACGCCGATGACCTGCAGGTCCGCGCCCAGGCGATGCGCGAACGGCTGGAGCAGGCCCTGCCGATCGTTCCAGCCCTGGCCGATGTCGCCGAGGCACTCCGGGGCATCTTCGACCACGTGGCGACGCTGGCCGGTTCGGTCACCATGCAGCGCATCCACGGCGACCTGCATCTGGGCCAGGCACTGCGCACGGTCCACCGGTGGGTGCTGATCGACTTCGAGGGCGAGCCCATGGCCGCGATGTCGGACCGGCGGGAGTTCGACTCACCGCTTCGGGACGTAGCCGGGATGATGCGCTCCTTCGAGTATGCCGGGCACCACCGCGTGATCGAGATCGGTCACGACCCGCAGCTGTCGTACCGGGCCGACGAATGGTCGACCCGCAACCGCGACGCGTTCTGCATCGGTTACGCATCGGGCGCCGGGGCCGACCCGCGCAGCCACGGCGTGTTGCTGCGTGCCTTCGAGGCCGACAAGGCCGTGTACGAGGCGGTTTACGAGGCCCGCAACCGGCCGGCCTGGCTGCCCATCCCACTCGCTTCACTGACCCGACTCGCCACGGACGGAGGCTGAACGTGAGGATCTCGAGAGGCGACGGCCACGCGATGAGCGGGGCGAGCGGCGGGGAAGGAGAGACATGTTGAGCACGGTGGACAGGACCGAGTTGGACCGGCTGGTGTCCGGGGCGCACCACAACCCGCACGCCGTCCTCGGCGCGCACCCCCGGCCCGACGGCAGCACCGTGATCCGCACGCTGCGCCCCGAGGCGGCGACCGCGTCGGTCGTGGCCGGTCGCACCCGGACGCCCATGCAGCGGGTGCACGACGGTGGGGTGTTCGAGGCAGTGATCGACGGCCCGCCGAGCGACTACCGGATCGAGGTCAGCTACGGCGACGAGACGCACCGCGTCGACGACCCCTACCGCTGGCTGCCGACACTGGGCGAGGTCGACCTGCACCTGATCGGCGAGGGTCG
>JAVHVD010000357.1:0-14434 GCA_032160745.1 Pseudonocardiales bacterium | reverse complement strand
GTTCTCGACCAGGGGCCGGACAAGCTGGGCTACTACTTCTGGGACGTCGCCGTGCGCCGGGCCGGCGACACGGCGGCGGCCGAGGTGTTCGACCTCTTGGTCCCGCAGGCTTTCGGCACCAACAGCTAGGGCAGTCGTGGACCAGTCCGAGCGGAAGGGCGCGTACTAGTGGGCATCGCCAACGTCCTGGGCGTCATCAAGTACCAGCTGCGCAGGGCCCGCAACCTCTGGTGGGGCCAGGACGCCGCGGTCCTGCGCCGGCTCCGGCGCAGCGGCAAGGTGGTGTTCGGCCCGGGTACCTACGGCGTCCCCACCATCCACGAGTTCGTCTACGAACCGGCTCGGCTGATCGTCGGGAACTACAGCTCGATCGGTGGCACCTACCTGCTCGGCGGGCAGCACGCCATCGAACACGTGACCACGTATCCGTTGCGCATCAACCTCGGGCTGGAGGGAGCCGGCTATGACGGCAACCCCGCGCCGCGGGGCGACATCGTGGTCGGCTCCGACGTCTGGACCGGTTACGGGACGTGGATCCTCAGCGGCGTCACCATCGGCGACGGGGCGGTCGTCGCCACGGGAGCCGTCGTGACCAAGGACGTTCCCCCGTACGCCATCGTCGGGGGAATCCCCGCGAAGGTGATCAAGTACCGGCACACCGAGGAGCAGCGCGCGGCGCTGCTCGAGATCCGGTGGTGGGACTGGCCGGCCGACGAGATCCGGGAGGCCACGCCGTTGCTGGCCTCCAAGGACATCGACGCGTTCATCGAGTACGCCCGCGGCAAGCAGTCCGGCCAACACGCCGGCTGAGCGGCCGGGCGCGTGAGGTGCGTCAGGTGCGTCAGGTCCGTCAGGTCCGTCAGGCCATCGGCGGCAGCGCCGCCGGCAGGTTCAGAACGGGGGGCGAGGGCGGGTCCGCCTCGATCAGGTCCGGCTGCCTCACGTCAGGAGCCGCCGGCGCGAAGTGCCCGGCGTAGGTCCAGAACACCATCCACCAGGCAACCGCGGCGAGTCCCTGCGCGAACGCAACCGCCCAGAGCGCGCCCAGGACTCCGTTGATCAGTGCGCCGGCCACCGTCGCCGACAACACGACCACGGTGCTCGCGACGTCGATCACCACGGTCTTGCGCACTGCCCTCATGCCGAGCAGTCCGGCCCGCGCGCCGGTGATCAGGCCGAGGCAGACGATCTGCACGCCGGTCGGCAGCAGCAGCGGCTTCGTCGCCTTCCAGGTCGCGCCCAAAACAAGTTCGCCGAGCCCGGTCGGCAGGATCAGCATCACGACTGCATTCACGACGGCGATGGCGGTCGTCAGCGTCGTGATCTTCACTCCGCGGCGGCGCACCTGCGCACCGTCGTCGGTCGAGCGGGAGATCCCGGCCACGCCCGCGGCCACCGCCGCGGCCTGGATCGTGCCGAACGGGCGGGCCAGCAGGATGGTGCCTTGTACCGCGCCCAGCGCGCGGGTGCTCACGATGCCGCCCACGGCGGTCGAGCCGGCCAGGGCCGCACCCTGGGCCGAGGTGTAGGAGACGAGGTACCGCCAGGAGAACATCCAGGTGTGCCGCAACCAGGACAGATCGAGACGGATCCGGGCGCCGCGCTGCTGCCACAGCATCAACAAGCCCGCCAGTGCGCCCGAGCCCGCCCACGCCACGATGAACCAGGTGAGGGTGCGCGCATCGGTGATGAGCAGCACCGGGATGGCGCCGATGAGCAGGACGAGCCAGGTGACGTCCAGGACGACCGCTGACGAAGGCCGCTGCGTCGCGAAGCCGAGATAGCGGCCCAGATCCTGCAGGATGAGCAGCGGGACGAACACGGCAAGCACGATGAGCGCATCGCCGAGCTCCGGGTGCCACATCCGCGCGCCGAACGAGCCGAGCAGGACGACGGCAGTGAGCCCGACGCCGAGCATGCAGCTCGTCCCGATCGCATCGCCGGGCTTCTCCTTGGCCTCGGTCGTGTGGACGAGCAGCGGGTCGCACACGAGCGCGCGCGAGACGCCCTGCACCATCACGTAGACGAGAAAGACGATTCCGAACAGACCGAAGGAAGCGACGCCGAGAACCCGGGCCGCCAGCACCGCGATCAGCACGTTGGACGCGCCGGCGATGGCCTGATCGATGGTGATCACGCTCATCTGTCGGCCGGTCGATTCCTTGCCGCCCCGCCGCGTGCGCTTCCTTCGGTGTTTAGCCAAAGACTTGCGCCCCCTCGCGGTGGTAGTAGCCGAGGTTGTCGGGCAGCCGGCGGATCGCCTGCGCGGGGTTGCCGCGGTAGAAGGTCTGTTCCTTGGACAGCTTCGTGGTGATCACCGAGCCGGCCGACACGATGGAGCGCGCGGGAACCTGCGTCCCGCTCAGGATCATGCAGCCGGACATGACTGCGCAGCGCTCACCGAGGCGGACCGGCTTGGTCACCTGTGTGTCCCGGATCAGGTCGGCGCTGTGCGTGAGGATCTGCGAGCGGAACCCGGCCAGGGCCGCGTAGTCACCGAACTCGACGCGGTCCGAGCAGTCGATGATGTGCCCGTTCGTGATCTTGGCGTACTCGCCCAGGATCAGGACCGAGCGCCGATCAGGCGAGCCGGTGAACACGACGGCCGAGAGCGGGTGGGCGGAGATCCAGTTCCGGGTCGCGATGTTCGCCCCGGTGCCGAGGCGCAGTTCCTCGAGATCCCTGATGACGTTCAGCGACCCGATGCTCGATTCCGGACCCATGGACACGTGGCGGACGAGAATGAGGCTCCGGCCGATGTGGGCGGTCGCGTCGATGTCCCAGCCGTACACCCGCCGGGCCAGTTGCCGCCGCAGCGAAGCCGGAAGAATGATCATGAGAAAAGCCCACACGAACCGCACTGCGTCACCCCGGGGTCGATGGGAAAGGACGACGCGATCGTAGCCGTCCGACACGCCTCGAGCCGGTCGAGCGGCGCGCCTACGGCCGTGATCCAACCGGACCTTGGGGTACGTCATACTTGCCGAGCGACGAGATTCGCAGATCGAGTCGGAGCTTCGACGTTGGAAGGGACCCCGGGTGGGCACGGATCAGAGCAAGGCGCGAGAGGTCATCACCGAATTCCTCAAGCGGACCGGCAAGCACCAGGACGCGTTGACCGACGATCTCGGACTCTACGGTGACGGGCTCGAACTCGACTCCCTGGAAGCGGCCGAGCTCTCGGCGATGCTCGAGGACGAGCTCGGCTCGGATCCGTTCACCTCCGGCAGCACGAACCTGGAAACCGTCGGCGACATCCTGGCGTTCTACGCGGCCCCCACGGCCGTGTGAATCCCTGAATGACGCCGGTCTTCGACTCGCGTCCGCTGACCCCGGCGGAGAAGTACTACACCTTCCTCGACATCGTCACGCCGATGAACGTCGTGGTCGCGGGCGATCTCGATCGCTGCCTGGCCGCCGACCTGGTCGCACAGCGATGGACCCAGTTCACGTCCCTTCGCTCACTGCCGCGTCTGCGGATCCGAGGCGATCTGACCCTGGCCGACGGCGACGCGGCCGACTCGGCCTTCAACGCCCACGAGGCGGCCGCCGACGGGTGGGACGAGTACCTCGCGCGGGAGCTCCGCCGCCCGTTCGGACTCGACCGCCCGATGCGCTGCCTCTACCTGACCAGCGCCGCCGAGAACCGGTCGCGCCTGGTGTTCATCGCCCATCACGCCGTCGTGGACGGGCGGGTCGGCGTCGCCGAGCTGCAGATGTTCGTCCGGCTGCTGGACGGCCGCGCCATCCCGCACCAACAGCGGCTGTCGGTCGCGCCCGCGTCGTCGAAGCAGCTTCGCTGGCGGTCGGACCGGCAGGAACTCATCTCGCTGCTGCGCGAGATCGCCGCGCGCAACGACGCCGCCGGTGCGCCGGACCCGGCGTCCTGGCCGCGGCCGGACGTCGAGCGCCGCCCCCGGCTGGTCTCGCTGACCGTTGCACCCGCGGAGGCGGCCGGCCTGCTGGCGGCCGCCAAGTCGCGCGGCATGCGCGCCCATTCGGCGATCGCCGCCGCGTGGCTCATCGCCGCGGCCCGGCGCGTGGGTGAGCGTCCGCATCCGACTCTGCAGCTGTCGTCGCCGGTCGACCTTGCCGTCCCCAGCCCGGATCCGGACCGGCCGACGGCGCCGGCGGTGAGCGTCGTCGCCCATCGGCATCAGGTGACGCCGCAGTCCCCGTGGGAGCTCGCCCAGCGCGTCGGCGCCGCCACCGACGCATCGATCAGCCGCGGCGAGGCCGAGCTCTTCTTCCACCTGACCCGGGTGGAGGCGATCGACGATCTCGAGGCCGGCGCCCGAGTCGTCGCCCATGCGCTGGCGTCGGCGCCGCCAGCGATCAGCGTGTCCAATATGGGTGTGATCAGCGCCGACGGCGACCCGGACTGGCTGCGGACGGTGTACGGGATCCTGGCGCCCACCCCGAACCAGATGGTCTTCGCCAGCGCGGTCAGCTATCGGGGGTGCCTCACCCACAGCGTCGGCACCGACGACACCCAGCTACCGGCCGACGTGATCGGCTCGCTGATCGACGACTATCGCGCCGTGGTGCGAACGATGGGTTCGGCCGAGCCGGTCGCCGGCACCGGCTGAACCGGTCCCCGCCGGCTGGTCAGGCCGTGAGACCGCCGTCCACCACGATCACCTGGCCGGTGAGGTAATCGTTGTCCGGCGCCGTGAGGAACTGGATCACCCGCGCGATGTCGGCCGGCTCGCCGAGGCGCCCGGCCGGGGTCCGGCGGACGATCTGGCCCAACTGAGCCGCGTCCAGCCCGTGCGACATCTCGGTGCGCAAGTAGCCGGGAGCGACCGAGTTGACGGTGATCCCCCGTGATCCGAGCTCGCGGGCCAACGCGCGGGTCAGCCCGTCCAGAGCGGCCTTGGTCGCGCTGTACACGGCCAGGCCGCGGTAACCGGAGAGCCCGACGATGGACGAGATGTTGACGATGTTGCCGCTGCCCCGCGCGAGCATCCGCCGGGAGACGAGCTTGGTGATGTGCAGCGTGCCCTTGAGGTTCAGGTCGACCACGAGGTCGACGTCGTCGTCGTCGGCCAGCGCGAGTACTCCGTCGCGCGCGATGCCGGCGTTGTTGACGAGGACGTCGATCCGCCGCCATTTGTCGAACACGTCCTTGACGAAGGCCGTGGTCGCCGCCCGATCGCTGAGGTCGACCTCGCGAAAGAGGAACCGGTCGCGGATCGCCGGATCGTCCAGCCACTTGTCGACCTGGTCGGTGCGCGAACGTGCGCAGGTGGCCACGAGATCGCCGCTCTGCAGGTAGGACCGGACGATGCCGGCGCCGAGTCCGCGGCTGCCTCCGGTGACGATGACGACCCGCGCCGCGCCTTCGCTCATGACGCGCTCCTGCGCAGCAGCTTGTTGCCGCCGGTGTCCATCGTCGGCACGAACTTGATGCTGCGCGGCCGCGCTGCCGGGGGCAGGCCCGCACACGCCTGCCGGATCGCGTCGCGCAACCCGTCCTCGTCGGTGCCGGCGACCGGTACGACTTCGAGCGCCACGATGTGACCGACCATCGCGTTGGCCCGGCCGAAGGCCCGCGCCACGGCCACGCCGTCAACCTTGCTCACGACATCCTCGATGGTGAGGGGGTGCACCTTCACTCCTCCGACGTTGATGACTTCGGACCTTCGGCCACGGAACTCGATCCGCTCATCGACCACCTCGACGAGATCGCCCGTCGAGCGCCAGGCCTCCGCGTCGACCCGGTCCTGGCCGAAGTAGCCGAGCATCGATGATCTCGACCGGACCCAGAGCTCGCCGTCGACGATCTTGAAGACGACGTCCCCGTCGCTGTCCAAGGCGCTCAGCGGAAGGCCGGGCAGGCCGTCACGCACGGTGATGCCCTGCCCCATCTCGGTGGCCGCGTAGATCTGCGAGATCCGCGCCTCAGGAAAGGTCGTCTTCAGCTGCGTCAGCAGGGCGGACGGAACGGCTTCGCCGCTGAGGGTGACCTGCCGCAACGCCGGCACCGGCCCGCGGTCGCTGCGCATCTCGACCAACAGGAACCGCCAGAACGTCGGGGTGCCACTGGCGTGGGTCACGCCCCACTGCCGCATTGCGGCCAGGCCGTCCCGCGGCTGCAACGAATCCGCGGCCACGAGCGTCGCGCGGGCGGCGGCGACGTGCAGCAGGATCTGCAGCCCGCCGAACTGGTTCAGACCGTAGGCGAGCAGCCATCGGTGGTCCGGCGTCGGCACTATCCGCTCGGTGATGTGCAGGATCCGGACCCAGTCGTGCTGGGCCGCCTTCGGCTGACCGCTCGTGCCCGTCGTCAGGATGAGCAGCGGGCGCGGGCCGTCCGGCGGCGCGCCGGTGAAGCCGTCGCTCGAGACCAGAAGGTCGTCCGGTCGTAGGACGCCGTCACCGTCGATGGCGCGTGAGGTCACCAACGTCGTGTGCCCGAGCTGTGCGCGCAGCTGCGCCACGGACTGGTCGTCGGCGGTGAGTGGATAGACACACGCCTCGGCGCCGATGAGTGAGCCGGCCGCGAGCAGTGCCCAGACGACGCCCAGGTCCGGTTCCAGCACCGCGAACCGGGTGATCCCTCGGCCCCGCAGATTGGCTGCCGCGGCCTCGGCCTGGTCGCGCAACGTCGCGTAGGTCGTTTCGCCGCTCGTCGTGATCAGGGCCCGGTGCTGGGGAGCCTCGGCGGCGGCCGCCCGGATCAGCTCGATCATGTTGGTCGCGACGCGGATACGAGTCCGTAACCGAGCGTGCCGTCCTGCCACAACCGCCGCAGAATGGCCAGCGACTCCTCGAACTGGGCTGTGTTCTCGGCGCCCAGGATCTCGGTGACCTCGTCATGATGGCTGTCCAGGTTCGACTGCCATCTGTCGAACGTGGGCAGGGTGTCCGGGATCGGCGCGCAGGAGATGTCGGTCAGCCCGGCGGCCTCCGCGTAGCCCCGGTAGTCGTCGAGCGTGTCCATGCGGGCGGTCCCGAACGCAGCGCGGAGCACGGCGAACTCGTGACGGCGCTGCCGTACTTCGAGGAACGGGATGTCACGTAGCCGGATGATGTCGCACAGGACGAGACGCCCACCCGGGCGCAGGACGCGGGCGCACTCGGAGAACAGTTCCTGTCGAGCGGGCATCAGGTGGGACGACTCCATGACCCAGACCCGGTCGAAGCTGTCGGCCGGCAGGCCGTTGCGGGTGCCGTCACGAATTTCGAAGCGAGCCGTGTCCAGGCCGGCCGCCCGGGCACGCTGATCCGCCAGCGCGGCGCCGACCGGACTCGTGGTGATGCCGAGCACCTCGACGCCGCACTCGCTGGCCAGCCGACGCGCCGGTGCGCCCGTGCCGCAGCCCACGTCGAGAACGCGGTGGCCCGCCTGAAGCCGGGCGGCTTCGATCATCCGGGTGGTCAGTTCGCGGGTGGCCGTCGGCAGGTCCTCGTCGCCGGAGACGAACACGCCGTAGTGGAGTTCCGCACCGAGCACCAATTCCCACGCCGCGGTGACCCGGTCGTAATGTGCCGCGGGGGCGTAGTAGTCCTCCGACATCGTCTGCATGCTCTGGTGGCTCAGCCAGCTTTACGCCAGAAGGCACCGAAGCCGTCGATGTCGACGATCTCCTCGGTGATGCCGTGCGCCTTGCGGTAGTCGTCGATGGCGCGCCCGCACTGCGACGCGTGGCTGCCGTAGTCGTCCAGGATGCAGAACCCTCCCGGCGAGAGCCTCGGGTACAGCGCCTCGATCGCCTGCCATGTCGACTCGTACATGTCCCCGTCGAGGCGCATGACCGCGAGCTTGTCGACGGGCGCGGTCGGCAGCGTGTCCTTGAACCAGCCGACGAGGAACTGCACCCGGTCGTCGAGCAGCCCGTAGCGCTCGAAGTTGTGCCGGACCTGATCGACACCGACGGCCAGACCGCCCTTGGTGTGCAGGTCGTCACCGGTGTCAGCCGGGTAGCGGGCCGGGTCGGGCGGCGGCAGGCCCTGGAAGGAGTCGGCGACCCAGACAGTGCGTGAGGTGTCGTCGTAGGCCTTCAGTACGCCGCGCATGAAGATCGTCGCTCCGCCACGCCAGACACCGGTCTCGATGAGATCCCCGGGGACCTCGTCCTCGATCACCGTGCTGACGCAGTGCTGGATGTTCTCCATGCGCCGCAGGCCGATCATCGACTCGGCGCGGGCCGGCCAGTCGCGGCCGACGGCGCGCAGTTCCGGGTCGTACGGCTTCTTGTAGGCCACCTCGAAACCGAAGCGCCCGATCAGGCGTCCGGCACTGTCGGCGACCCGCTTGCGCAGCAGCGGTGAACCGGAGGTCCGTACCCCACCCAAGATCGAATCGTTGTCCTCTGCGACGGCGCCGGTGAGCGTCCGTTTCAGCAGGTCGAGATACAGTCCTCGGGTGACATCGGTGCGAGTTTCGGGAGGTGCCACGCGGGCGAGGCTAGCAGGCTGGGCTTGCCGCCAGCCACCGGAACGCAGCACCACGCGCCGCTTCGCGGCCTTCGCTCGACACGGGATCTGATTCGATGACCGAACCTGCGTATTGCACGATTCTCGCGCGCAACTACCTGCCCAAGGCGCTGGCGCTGACCGAGAGCGTGCGGCGTCACGGGAACGGCACGCCGCTCGTCGTCTTCTTGATCGACGCGACGGCCGAGACCGAGTTGCCGGAACTCGCCGGTGTGCGCTGGATGCACCCGGGCGAGCTCGACATACCTTGGCGAACGGTCCTCGAGCTGGCCATGTCCTACGACCTCGTCGAGTTCGCCACCGCGGTGAAGCCGTTGGTGCTGCAGCGCCTGCTCGAGGAGTACGAGCAGGTCGCCTACCTGGATCCGGATACGTTCGTCACGTCACCCATGATCGAGCTGAGCCCGGCGCTCACGTCGGGCGCCGGCATCGCGCTCACGCCGCACTATCTCGAGCCGACGCCGGACGGGCACCAGTTCTCAGAGGGTCATCTGCTGCACGTCGGGGTGTACAACCTCGGCTTCTGCGCGGTCGACCGGCGAGCGGACGGCTTTCTGACCTGGTGGTGGAAGCATCTGCGCACCGAGTGCCTGCACGATCCCATCGCCGGCCTGTTCGTCGATCAGAAGTGGGTCGACGTCGGCGCTGTTCTCTTCGACGCCTCGAGCCTGCGACACCGTGGCTACAACGTCGGCGTGGGCAACCTGCACGAGCGGCCGATCGTCCGCGACGCGGACGGGTACGGCATCGGGGCCACCGGCGACCGGTTGCGGTTGTTCCACTTCCACGCGTTCGATCCGGATCGTCCGGAGGAGCTGTACACGCGGGGCGACACCAGCACCGCGCACCTGCTGGCCCAGAACGAAGCGATCGCCGCGCTGTGCAAGGAGTACGCCGCGACCGTGATCGAGAAGTCGACGGTGATCGGACCGCAGCCCGACTACATCTACAACACCGACACGACCGGGCGGCACATCACCCGGCGCATGCGGCACGCCTATCGGGTTGCTGTGCAGGCCGACCCGAGTGCGGTTCCGTCGCCGTTCCTCGCCGACGAGGCCGCCGAGTACGAGCGGTGGCGGCGCAGTGCCTGGCGGCTGGTCGGCTCGCTCATGTTGTCCGACGTCGCCAAGGGCGTGCGCTACGCGCTGCCGGAGGAGTACCTGAACGTCAAGCGCCGGCTGCCCGCGCTGACCACGTCGCTGCGCGGCAAGTACCTCGAGAAGTCGGGTATGTGGGGCTGATCACCGCGCTCAGCTGATCGCGCCGGCCCGCAGGGCATCGCGCATCTGCCCCGCAGTGCGCTCCCAGGTGAACGTACGGGCGTGCTCGGCCGCTGCGGCTATTTCGTCCTCGGTCAGGTTCAACGCCCGGTCGATCGCGCCGGCGAGCGTCTGCGGACCGTCGTCGGTCACCACCACTGCTCGCCCGTCGGTCACTTCGAGCAGCGCCGGGTCGTCGGATACGACGACGGGGATACCGAGCAGCATGGCCTCGATCGCCGGCAGCCCGAACCCCTCGAAGTCGGACGGGAACAGCACGAGCGCCGCGCCCGCGAAGTTCGACTCGAACTCCTCGTCGGACAGCCATGGCAAGAGCTCGACGCTCGCGGTGAGCCCGAGTTCGGCCACGACCTGCTCCGCGGCCGGCCGCGCGGCGCGGCCGAGGCCGCACACGCGCAGGGCAATGTCGGTGCGCTCGCCGATGTAGGCCTGCCAGGCGCGGAGCACCCCGTCGACGTTCTTGTGGGCGAAGTGACCGAAGGCCAGGACGTAGGGCCGGCCGGGGGCCTCGGAACTGTGCCAGCCGCTGGCGTGGTCGGCGCCCAGCGGGGTCGCCAGCGCTTTGCCGCGCGTCCGCGGATGCCGGCCGACGAGGTCATTGCGGGTGCGCTCGGAGATGCAGAACAGCGCGTCGGCGCGCCAGAACGTCCAGCCGTAGAGCACCCGGCGGCCTACCCGGCGTTTCGCCGAGAATTGGGTAGGGCGCAGTTCGTGCCGCAGGTCGTACACGATCGCGCCGCGCGGGCAGTTGGCGCCCAGAAAGGCGCCGGCGGTGACGGCCGAGATCAAGGCATCTGCTCGATGGGCCCGCGCCGCCCGGCGCACCCCGATCGACTGCGCCCACAGCCGCACGAGCGGTGCCGCGGACGCCCCGGCCAGGCTCTGGACCTGCACCCCCTCGGGAACCGCGAACTGGGGCGCGCCGTCGACCAGGACGACGATCTGGTCTGCGGGGGCCAGGACCCGCCAGCCCGCGAGCACGTTGCCGATCACGATCGCCGCACTGCCCGGACGTACACCCACCGCGTCGACGACAAGCCTCATGCCGATCGGTGGCCGCTCAGCGGCGCGGGACTCAATACGCCCCTCGGGAACGGATCACAGCCCAGAGCGTACGCAGGATGATCGCAAGATCGAATCCGAGGGACCAGTTCTCCACGTAGTACAGATCCAGCCGCACGGCCTCGTCCCACGACAGGTCGCTGCGCCCGCTGACCTGCCACAGCCCGGTCATGCCGGGTTTCACCAGCAGCCGCCGGTGGACGTGCGAGTTGTAGCGCTGCACCTCTTCCGGCAGCGGCGGACGCGGGCCGACCAATGACATCGATCCGCCCAGGACGTTGAGCAGCTGCGGGAGCTCGTCGAGGGAGAACTTGCGCAGGATCCGCCCCACCGGGGTGACCCGAGGGTCGGCGCGCATCTTGAAGATCACGCCGCCCTCGACCTCGTTGAAGTCGACCAGGCTCGCCCGCCGCCGATCGGCGTCGACGTACATCGAGCGGAACTTGTAGACAGTGATCAGCTTGCCGTTCGCACCAGTCCGGACGCTGCGGTACAGGGCAGGACCGGGCGAGGTCAGCCGAACCAGCGCGCCGAGCAGGAAGAGGACCGGCGAGGCGACAAGGACGAGGAGCGTTGCGCAGACGACGTCCATGCCGCGTTTTGCTACCCGCGCGAGTCCGGTGAACTGCGGCTGATCCACCCACATCAGCGGCAGGCCCTCCACCGGGCTCACATGCACCCGCGGGCCTGCGACGTCGGTCAGGCCGGGGGCCATGACCATGTTGCGGCCGGTGCCTTCCAGATCCCAGCCGAGTTGCCGGATGCTCTGCGGGCCGAGGCCGGAGCCGGCGACCGCAACGATGTCGGCGTCGACCTGTTCGGCGATCGCGCTCGCGTGCCTGACGTCGCCGAGAACCGGCACGCCCCGCACGAGGTCGGTGTTGGGCTCCGCGTCCTCGACACACGCGCCGATCACGACCAGGCCGGCGAAGGGCGTGCGTCGGGTGGTCTCGATCAGGTGGCGCACGGACTCGCTGGTGCCGACGGCGAGGATCGCGCTGGTCCATTCGCCGCGGGCACGGCGCGCATACACCGCCCGGCGAATCGCGAAGCGGGCGAGCAGCTGCAGGCACGCCCCGACCGGAATGACGATCGCGATGAATGTGCGGGCGATCAGCATGTGGGAGAAGTAGGCGACGATCGCCGCCGACCCGGCCAGATTCATCGCCGCCTTGAGCACGAGGTAGTACTCCCGCGGCCCGGTCGACACCGATCGCAGGTCGTAGCCATGCGCGACTTGCAGGGCGAACAGCCAACCGACGGTGAACAGCACGCTGAGCACGAGATACGCGCCGACCAGCGAGTCGGACGTGAACCCGAACCGGACGCCCCACCCGACGGCGATGGCGGCGATCGCGCACAGCGCGTCGGCGCCGACCAGGGTGGCGCTGTAGCGCCGCGTCCAGGACCGGACCCGGTTACGCCGGACGAGCGGTGGGCCGGAGCTGACCGGGCGCTCGGGCTCGAGCAGCCCGGGGGGGCGGCTCAGCGCCAGAGCGTCGCCGGATGAGGCGCCGAATACGAGATCGGTCACGCGTCGACCTGAACCGTGCTCGACCCACCGCGCTCCGCGTACGCGTCGGTCGGTGTTCCGGCGGCGCGGACGAAGACCTGCTCGAACTCATCGGCGATGCGCTCGATGTCGAAACGCTTCTCCGCGAGCAGCCGCGCCTGCCAGCCGATGGCGGCCAGGGCGGCGGAGTCCTGACACGTGCTCACCAGCCATTCAGCCGCCGCCAGCGCGCCCGCCTGGTTCGGCGCCCCGACGAAGCCCCTCGCCGCAGTGACGTCGTGGGCGGCCGGGTTGTCGGCGGGCAGCAGGGCGATGATCGGCCGACCGGCCGAGAGGTAGCTCAGCACCTTGCTGGGGACGGAGAACCGGCTGGCGTCCGGCTCGAGGAGGGCAACCACGCTGTCCGCGCTGGACAGCACCTCGCTGAAGCGGTCGGCCGGCTGGTAGCCGACCAGGCGGACGTCCGCGCGACCCTGCGCGGCGGCGGCGAGATCGTCGGCGCCCTGCCCTTCCGACGCCACGATCAGGACCGCGTCCACGCCGCGCTGCTTCACCCCGTCGAGGATGTCGAGCAGCAGCTGCGGGTTGTGCTTGCGGCCCAGTGTTCCGGCGTACATGAGGCGGACCGCCCGTTCGGGCAGCTGCTGCTCCCGCGCCCAGCTGTTGTCCCGGGCCACCGGAGTGATGTCCTCGATCGGCGCCCAGTTCGGCAGCACCGTCGCGTGCTGCGGGTCGAGACCCCACGCCTCGTACTGCCGCACCATGGCGCCGGTGATGGGGACGACGCCGTCTGCGCTCGCCACCTGGGCCTGCTCCAAGTGCTCGAACCAGCGGCGCGCTACACCGGCGAGCGGGCGCGGCAGCCGGCGTTCGGCCTCGGCGCCGACACCGAGGCTGTAGAGGTCCTGGTGCCAGAGCACCCAGCGCTGGTTACGCCGCTCGAAATAGCGGCGCATGCGCGCGAGCGCGAAGAGGGGAATGTTGCAGGCGACGACAAGGTCGAACGGCTCAGCGTCGAGCAGTTCCTTCCAGACGCTGGCGTACTCGTGTTCGAAGGCCACGCGGCGCACCGGGGAGTACTTGTCCAGGGCACGATCCACCCGAAGTGGCCGGATCCGCAGCGTCGCGGGATCGGCGTCGGTCACCGTCAGTTGACCGTGGCCGGTTACGTACTGCTCGGCATACGTGTGCAGGACGGTGTGCCCTCGAGCGGCCAGCTCACGGGAGAGCTGAACCTGAAAAGGGTGCCCGCTGTAGTCGTGCACGTTCACGCGCATGAAAGGGCCAACGATCGACTTGCCGTCGGGTTGCGCTTCCAGACGATCAGCACACGTGGACTAAACCACGAACTGGAGGTTCGAGCATTTCGGTCGACCGACACGCCGCCGCTCGCCGGCCATCCGCCAGGGTATGGCCGGTCGCCGCGCGATGAGTATCGTCCTCACGATCGATGCGCACCAGAGTGAAAGGTGATCATGACGAATCCGCTGGGTTGGGATGAGGTGTTCGACGCCCGGAAATCGGGGTGGGACAGCATCGTGCCGTTTCTCGGCGTCGCCCAGATGCTCGCCGCGGAGGCGAAGATCGTGGTCGACGTCGGCTGCGGACGGGCCAGCATGGCCGACCAACCGCAGGGTCGGATCTTCCACGACCTCCGGGGCCCAGGACGTCACGTGATCGGAATCGACCTCGACCCGGTCGGCGAGTCGAATCCGATCATCGACGAATTCCGCTTCATTGACTCCTCCGGTCGCTGGCCGCTCGACGACGCCTCGGTCGACCTCGCCGTGAGCGACTTCGTGCTCGAGCACGTCGACGACGGCACTGCCTTCGTCGCCGAGCTCGCCCGCACGCTGCGCCCCGGCGGGGTGTTCGTGGCCCGGACGATCAGCCGGTACTCACCGATGTCGGCCGTGGCGCGGGTGGTGCCGAACCGCAAGCACGCCCGCTGGCTTCGGATCTTTCAACCCGGCCGGTTGGAGATGGACGTCTTCCCGACCCGCTACCGGATGAACTCCGAGCGCGACCTGCGGCCACTGCTCGACGGCCACTTCGAATGGGTCGTGCAGCACCGGGGCGGGTTCGACCAGTACCTGCTGCGCTGGCCGTGGCTGGCTCGCGTGGTGATGGCCAT
>JAVHVD010000356.1:0-10197 GCA_032160745.1 Pseudonocardiales bacterium | reverse complement strand
GTGGCCGGCCGGAAGACGCCGATCCTGGCGAAGCCGTCACCGACGTCGGTGATCGTCGGCAGGTCGCCGGTGGTGCCGAAGGAGAACGTCGTCCCGTAACCGTCGCCGAGCGTCCAGTGCCCGGCGTGGAACGCGGTTGGGGTGCTCTTCTGCAGGAAGGTGAAGTCGTACGGCGTGCGCCGCTGCTGCGCGGTCGCGAGCTGCAGGCCGGGGAAGTAGTACTTGCCGAGGATGACGTTGTACTTGTTCGCGGTGCTCGCCTCGTTGCAGGCCTGGGTGCCGACCTGGCTCATCGTCGTGCCATCGGCAAACGCTGCGCAGCCCTCGGTCGGCGAGCTGAGATCCGCGCGGTAGGACGTCTCGAGCACCTTGCCGCCCTCCCGGGCGACGAACGGCCAGGTCTGCTGCACCACCTTGGTGGTGCGCGCGCTGTCCGGCTGTGCACCGCTGCCGGCGACGTATTTCTGGAAGTCGGTGTCGTCGGTGACGTCGAAGCACTGCGCCGGGTCGCCGTCGACGTAGCCGCCGAAGTGGGTGGCCCAGTACCAGGCGTAGGACTTCACCGCGATCGCGCCGGCCTTCAGTGCGTCACCGTCCCAGCTCGGGATCCACTCGTTCGGCAGCACGTCCTCGACGTACTGCTGGAACGGGACGGAGCTGATCTCTACGGTCGAGGTGCCGGTGCGCACGAGCACCTTGATGCTGACCGGTGGGCTGGTCTGTGACGTGTTGCCGGTGCACGACCCGGACCGCGCCGGACGGCAGGTCACCGCGCCGAGCTCACAGTCGCCGGCTGCGGCCACCTCGCCAGGGCGCAGCCCGCCGGGCACCGTGATCGGGGTCGGAGCCGCGCCGGCCGGGGCGCCGGTAAGCGTGACCACCAGCCCCGCGGCGAGCAGCGAAACGGCGATCGGCAGAACGAGGCGGCGACGCGGCACGGCGAACCTTCCGAGTGGATCAAGGCGGTGACGCGACATTAGGGCACCGACCGGACATCCGACGGCCGCTGCTTTGCCGGCTCACATCCGAGTTAGGGTGTCGAAGTGCCCATGATCTGCGCGGTCGTGTTCCAGCCGCAGGGGCGTCTGTACTACGCCGACCCGGGCGAGCTGCGTCCTCAGGTGGGCGATCACGTGCTCTACCCGACCGACGACGGCCCCGAGGTCGCCCAGGTCATGTGGGCACCGCAGTGGGTGAGTGAGGAGATCGGCGGCCTGCCGCTGCTTGCCGGGACGGCCACGACGACGGACGAACAGGCCGCTGAGGTCAGCCGCAAGAAGCGGGCCGCGGCGAGTATGGCCGCCCGCAAGCTGGTCCGCGAGCACGGTGTCCCGATGAAGATCGTCGGCGTCGACTACGTGGCCGACACCAACCACACGACGCTGTACTTCACCGCACCGCAGCGGGTCGACTTCCGGGCGCTCGTCCGCGACCTCGCCGCCACGTTGAAGGGTCGCGTCGAACTGCGCCAGCTCTCGGCTCGCGACGAGGCCCGGCTCACGGGCGGCATCGGCAGTTGCGGCCGCGAGCTGTGCTGCTCCACGTTCCTCGTCGACTTCGAGCCGGTCAGCGTGCGGATGGCGAAGGACCAGGACCTCCCGCTCAATCCGCTGCGCATCTCCGGCGCGTGTGGCCGGCTCATGTGCTGCCTCAAGTACGAGCACCCGCTCTACCAGGAGTTCGCCGAGAAGGCGCCGGCCGTGGGCAGCGACGTCGAGACACCAGAGGGTGACGGACGCGTCGTCGGCCATGACGTGCCGGGGGAGAAGGTCGTCGTCCGGATGGCCGCCGACGGCCGGCGGCACGCGTGCGCGCTCGCCTCGGTCTGCGCCAGCCGCAAGAGCTACGAGACGCGGTCGGAGATCGTCGGCGACGCGCCGTAGCTGTCCGGCGTATGCCACTGGCCGCGCGCGATCAGCACATCGCGCAGCAGGTCCGGCCGGTCGCTGATGATGCCGTCCACCCCGTTGTCGAGCAGCCGGTGCATCGTCGCCGGATCATTCACCGTCCACACGATCACCCGGACGCCGGCGTCATGCGCGCGGGCGACCAGATCGTCGCGGAACACCGGCACCCGGCCGAGCCGCAGGGGGACGTGCGCGAAGCCGGCGGCGCCGTAGCGGCCGCGCGGTCGCGCCGCGAGATGCGCGAGGTCGCGCCAGGACAGCGCCGTGCACAGCTCTGGTCCGACCAGCGCGGAGGTTGCCCGCAGCCAACTTCCCCGCGCCGCGGCCACGCACACGCGGGCCGCCGTGCCGCTCGTCGTGAGCAGTCGGGCCAGCGGTGCGACCACGGTCGGGTGCTTGATGTCGAGGGTGAAGCAGGCATCCGGGAAGGCGGTCAGCAGCGACTCGAGCGGCAGCACCGGATCGCCGCCCAGAACTGGCAGCGACGTCAGCTCGGCGAGCGTCCGACCCCGAAGCCGTCCGGTCGCCGTGGTCACGCGGTTGAGATACGCGTCGTGGAAGGCGACGAGCTGCCCGTCCAGCGTGAGCCGGACGTCGGTCTCGAGATACCGCACGCCGAGGTTGTACGAACGGCGGAAGGCTTCGAGCGTGTTCTCGGCGGCGAGGCCGGCGCCGCCGCGGTGCGCGATGGCGAGTGGGCCGGGGCGATCCCGATAGGTCACGCCTCCACAGTCCACGATGCGCCGCGCGCGGAACGCTGATCGCAACGGATTTCGCTGGACGTTCACCGAGGATTCGCGCGGCGTCCCACGGGGGTCGGCTGTCGGTCGCGCGCCGTTCGCCCTTACTGTCACCACTATCCCCAAGCGAGGAGAGTGTCCATGGCCGTGCCCGAAACCGAGGCACCGATCGGGGTTCGGGTCCGCGCTCTCCAAACCGGCGAGGTCCGCATGCGTCCGGCGCACCTCGCGCCACCCGGCCCGTCCAGGTTGGAGCGCACTGTCTTCGGGCGACGGCTGGCCGTCCTGCGCGATCGGGACTGGACCGTCCCCATGCCGATGCTCACGTTCCTGATCGACCATCCCGAGGGGACGTTCCTGTTCGACACCGGTGAGCTGTCGCCGGAGTCGGCGTTGACCGCCGCCGGGAACCGACGTGCGCTCGAGCGGGTGATCCGGCGCGTCCACCCGTTCCTGAACCGGGCCCTCGATGTGGACGTGAAGCCGGCCGACGAGATCGGCCCGCAGCTCGCCGCGCTCGGTATCGACCCGGCTCGTGATCTCGCCGGTGTGGTGATCTCGCATCTGCACAACGACCATGCCGACGGCCTGAGCCAGGTGGCCGGCGCTCCGGTTCTCGTCAGCCGGGCCAACTACGAAGCGTCGCGCGGCTTCGGCGGCCTCAACCACGGCGCGCTGCCGCACCGCTGGCCGAAGGGGTTCGACCCGCAGCTCATCGATCTCAGGCCGGGCGACGGGCCGTTCGAGGCGTCCCATCCACTCACGTCCGACGGACGACTCATGCTCGTCTCGACGCCCGGCCACATGCCCGGTCACGTCTCGCTGGTCGTACGCGGGGACGACGCCACCTATCTGCTCACCGGTGATGCGACCTACTCCCAGGAAGCACTGCTGGCCGGCCGGGTCGATCGGGTTGCCGAGGACCTCGTCGCCGCCCGGCACAGCCTCCGGGCGCTGGACATCTTCGCCCGAGGGGAGTCGGCGGTGGTGCTGCCCGCGCACGATCTGCGCTCGGTTGAACGGCTGGAGTTGCGGGAGCCGTACCCGCCGAGGTGACCGAACCCGACCGGTAGACTCTTGCGGGTCGCGCAGCACTGCGGCGCGCCGCCTTAGCTCAGTCGGTAGAGCACCTCACTCGTAATGAGGTTGTCCGGGGTTCGATTCCCCGAGGCGGCTCCACTTGGCTTCCGTTAGTTTTGTTGGCTTGCTCCTCGGCCCAGCCGCATCACGGGCGTCACCGGATCCCGGCAGATCGCTGAGCATGGGCCATCCCGCGCATCCGCCGCTGATTACCGTGGCCTGGGTGACCGTCGCGACCCTCGGCGACGCAAGCCGTCGCATCATCGACGGCCGTCTGGCGCGCGAGGCGATCGCCGTCTGCGGTTGCGCCGCGTTGGTATGGATCCTCTTCCTGCGCGGGTTCGGTCCGGCGGATCTGTCCGTCTTCGTCCAGGCCGGTCGGTCGGTTGCGCACGGCGTGTCGCCGTACGTCGAGCCGTCCTCGCCGGCCGTCTGGTCCGGCCACTCGTTCGTCTATCCGTACGTCGTCGCCTGGTTCTTCGTTCCGTTCGCAGCATTGTCGATGGCAGCAGCGGGGTTGGTGTACTACATCGGCAGTGTCACCGCACTGGTCGCCACCGTGCGGATGCTCGGCGGTGCGCGCGCCGGAGTGGTGCCGGTCGTCCTTGCGATGACGGCTGAGCCGGTGGTGCGGGCGCTGCAGCTCGGGACGCTGAACGTCTGGCTGCTGTTTGGTCTCGCCCTGGCGTGGCGTTTCCGTAGCAACCGGATCGTGCTCGTGGCCGCCGTGACGGCCGTCATTGTCGCCAAGTTGTTCCTGCTGCCGATGCTCGCCTGGCTGGTCCTGACCCGCCGGCTGCGCGCCGCAGCGGCAACCGCGGTTCTCTGCGTCGGCGCGGTGCTGCTCGGCCTGGGCATGGCGGATCTGAGTGTCGGATCTTTCCTGCACATGCTGTCGGCGTTGTCCGCTCACGAGACCCCGCAAAGTTCGTCCGTCACCTCCCTGATTCAGCATCTCGGCGCCAGTAGCGGCGTGGCGAGCCGCGTTGCTCTGCTGCTGGCCGCGATCGCGATTGGCGCCGGCTGGTTTCAGGCGCGCCGCAAGTCCGACGAGGCATACCTGTTCTGCGGCTGCGTGCTTGCGTCTCTTGCGGCCAGCCCGATCGTGTGGAGCCACTACTTCGCGCTCCTCGTGCTCATTCCGTTGACGTTGCGCTGGCAGCTGCGTTCCCAGCTGATTGCGTGGGCCGTGTCCTGGTTCGTCTTCGCGCCAGGCGGTGCGCCCGTGCTGGCCGTGCTGCATCCCTTCCCCGGCGCCGGCTGGATCTGGGGTTCCATCCTCGCCGGCGCCGCGTTCACCTGGCACCGCCGTCGTCGACCGACGAACGAGAGACCGATCGAGCCGTCGGCCGCGAGCATCACGGGCGGACGCTGACCGCCAGCTCGTGCAGGAGACGAAGATCGGCGAGATCAACGTCGCGCGGTTCGTATCCGGTGTGAAACGTGATCTGCTGTTCGATCGACAGACACGGCACGACTCGGCCGCCGATCACGCCGGTGACGAAGCCGGCCGCCGGGTAGGTGAACAGCCCGCCGTTGACGTCCGCCTGGACACCGTCGCCCGTGGGGCCGAAGACGACGGGATGCAGGTCCACCAACCTGCCGCCCGGTGCTGCGAGCTCGACGCGGGCCGGGCGCCAGTCGGTCTCGATGCGGAAGGCCTGGTCGGTCAAGACGGCGATGGCGACCGATTCTTGAGCCGAGTCGAGGGCCAGGTCGAGGTCCCGGTGCTGCCGCGTCTGCTTGCCGGCGAGAGCGTCGACACCCCAACCGCCGCCCACCCAGACGCGGCAGCCGGCGCCGACCAGGTTGTTCAGTACGTGAAGGACGTCCGTCGAGGACATACCGCCGGTGACCATGCAGTCGGTTACTTCGACTGATCCTTGACCGAGCGACTGGCCCGCCACAGCGAGAGGCTGAGCATCGCGGCGGCGGCGACCGGTACCACCCACCAGGCGGGCACGCTCGTGCCGGCAAGACCCGCCGTCGCGGCGAACGCGACCAACACACCGGCAGCGATGCGCCAGTCGTCGCCGACCACGAAGTCCCACCAGAAGGCCGCGAACCCGCGAAGCGTCCGCGCGATCCGGTTCATCACCGGCCCGACCCGGTCGTCGCGCCCGCTGTGTCGAGCGACGTGTCCACCTGCCGGGCGTGGATCTGACGTAGCTGCCAGACCGCGGCCACCGCGAAGAGCAGGACTCCGGCGACAATCGGCAGCAGCGACACGTCGCCGCCCGGCCAGTCGGCGCCCGCGCCTTCGACTCCCCAGAAGATCCCGAACGCCGTGAGCATGACCCCGACCGCGAACTTCAGCGTGTTCTCGGGGACCCGCGCGAGCGGGGCACGGACGGCCACCCCGACGAAGGTGACCAGGACGACCGCCGCCCCCGCGCCGACGCTCGCCAGGGGGATGTTGTGCTGGTTGGCGCCGACGGTCAGCACGATGAACGCCACCTCGAGCCCCTCGAGCAGCACACCCTTGAACGCGAGGGTGAAAGCATAGGAGTCGCCGAACAGGCCGGGCGAGCTCTCGTGCGCTTGCTCGGCCGCCGCCCGCTCGCGCTGGTAGATCGCGGCCTCGTCGTGCAGGGCCTTGAAACCGGACGCCCGCAGGATCGCCTTCCGCAACCACCCCAGCCCGAACACCAGGAGCAGGCCGCCGACGACGACGCGAAGCCCGTTGATCGGGATGACGGTCAGTGCCGGTCCGAGCGCCGCGACGATCACTGCCAGGGTGATCAATCCGGCGGCCACCCCGCGCAGGGTCGCGTGCCAGCCTCGCGTCACCCCGACGGCGAGCACGATCGTCAGCGCTTCGACCGACTCGACGACGCATGCCGCGAACACGGCCAGCACCAATAGCAGGTCCCGCATATTTGTCAGCTCCGATCTCCCTCAGCATGTCGACGGTAGCTGGCGCCACGTACCCGGCGCATACCCGACATCGCTACGACCTGCTCGGAGCGACCTGGCCGAGATCGTCAGCCGACGCCGAGAACAGCGACGGGCAGGACGCGGTGGCCGTGCACGTCATCAAATCGTCACAGCCGGCATTCAGCGCTTCCATAAGCGACTCACGGATCAAGGTGAGGTCGACGACCGTCGCCGCGAGCTCCTCGAGCGGGACCCGGGTAGCGGATACAACTCGATCTTCGCCGACGACGGTGACACCCGGGCGATGACCAGCAGGATCAGCCCACACCCCGCGACGACGATCCAGCCCGGTCGCGAGGCGTGGGCGAGCGAGGTGTCCGACGCGCCGGCGACGATGCTGCCGGCCACGGCTATACCCAGTGCCGCGCCGAATTGGCGGGCAGTGGACGTGATTCCGCCGGCGACGCCTGCTCGGTCGGCGGGCAGGCCGCTGACCGCGGTGTTGGTGATCGGGGCGTTCGCGAATCCGAAGCCGACGCCGATCAGGAACTGGGCCAGCAGCAGCACCCCGAGCCTCGTGTTGTTGTCCAGGGCCACGAGACAGAGGCCGCCAGCGGTGATGAAGCTGCCCGCCAGCAGAAGGGGAAGCCGCGGACCGACCCGGCCGACGAGGACTCCGGACAGCGGCGCACACACGGTGGCGGCCGCCGCCATCGGCAGTGTGACGGCGCCGGCCGCGACCGCGCTCATCCCTCTGGCGTGTTGCAGGTAAAGGGTGTTGAGCAGCAGCGTCGCGTTGAGGGCGACGAACACTGCTACCGCTCCGATGACCGCAGCGGCGAAGGGTGGCCTCCTGAACAGGTGGAGATCCATGAGCGGTGCCGGCCGCCGAGCCTCGGTCCGGACGAAACCGAAGGTCGCAACCGAAACGGAGGCGTATCCGACCACTGCTGCGGTGGACGTCCACCCGATCCGCGGACCTTCGATGAGCAGCGCCACCGAGCCGCCGACGACGGCCGTGAGCAGGAGCTGTCCGACGGCGTCGAGCCGGCGAGGTCGCGCGGCGCGAGATTCCGGCACGAACGCCGCCGTCAGTATCAGGGCGGCCACGACAACCGGCGCGTTGACCCAGAAGACCGACCGCCAGCCGAGAGCCGCGATGAGAGCGCCGCCCAACGTGGGTCCGGTGGCCATGCTCAAGCCGAAGATCGCTGCCCAGACCCCGATCGCGCGCGCTCGCTCCTTGGGATCGGTGAACGTGTTGACCACAATCGCAAGCGCGACCGGGCTGAGCATGGAACCGCCGATGCCTTGGACGACTCGGGCGGCGACGAGCACGCCGACGGACGGCGCCAGCGCGCACGCCACGGAAGCCGCCCCGAACACGAGCAGACCCAGCTGGAACACCCGTCGCCGTCCGACGCGATCGGCGATGGCACCTGAGGACATGAGCAAGCCGGCCAGCACGAGCGTGTACGCGTCGACCGTCCACTCCAGACCGCGGGTCCCGACCTGTAGGTCGGATCCGATCGAGGGCAGGGCCACGTTGACGATCGTCGTGTCGATCCCGACGACGAACAGGCTCAGTGAGCACACGCCCAGCACCGTCAACCGCTTCCGCGCCGCTATATCCATGGGACGAGGATCGCGGCCGGGCCGGCCGCACTGGCAGCAAATTTGCATTAACTGCAAACTAGCGGCGTGGACGACGACGGGGACGACCTGGACGACCTGCTCACGGCGATCGGCCCGCGACTGCGCTCGTTGCGCCGCGACCGCGGCATGACCCTCGTGGCGCTGTCGGCGGTGACCGGCATTTCGGTGAGTGCACTGTCGCGCCTCGAATCCGGCAAGCGACGCCCGAGCCTCGAGCTACTCGTGCCTCTCGCGCGGGCGCACCGGGTCGCGCTGGATCAGCTGATCGCCGCACCGGCCAGTGGCGACCCGCGCGTCCATCTGGCGCCGCAGCGGCGCCGCAAGGGCAGCATCGTCGTGCCGTTGACCGAGTACCCCGGCCGCCTGCAGGTCTTCAAAGAGGTCATCGCGCCGCGCCGGCCGAAGCTCGTCACGCACGCCGGCTACGAGTGGCTCTACGTGCTCGCCGGTGAGCTGCGGCTGATCCTCGGCGAGAACGACCTGACGCTCGGCCCGGGCGAGGTTGCCGAGTTCGACACCCACGAGCCGCACTGGTTCGGGCCGGCCGGCGATCGGCCGGTCGAAATCCTCCACCTGTTCGGCCCGCGAGGGGAACGGATGCGGGTGCGCACCCAACGTATTTGACATTCATCGAATAGGTTGGCAAAGTCGGGTCATGCCGAAGACGCTCGACGTGACGGCCCTGGATCTGACGTCACCGACCTGCTGCTCGCCTCTGACCGATGAGGGCCGGCTCGGCGCCGAGGCTGCGCTCGAAGTTGCCGTCCGCTTGAAGGCGCTCGCTGATCCGGTGCGACTGCAGATCGTGTCCCTGTTGCTGTGCGCGCCGGACAAGGAGCTGTGCACCTGCGACATCGCCCCCGCTGTCGGGATCAAGGACGCCACCGTCAGCCACCACCTCAAGCAGCTGCTCGAGACCGGCCTGGTGACGAAGCGCCGGGACGGGATGAACGTGTACTACCGCATCGAACCCGAGACCCTCCGCGCGCTCGCGCGGGTCCTGGACGTCGACTGCTGCTGATCGCCGCCGCCGTCCCCCTTGCCACTCGAATGGAGCAACCATGTCGGACGCCAGAACCCTGCCGGTGATCGTCGTCGGCGCCGGCCCGCAAGGTCTGGCCGCCGCGGCGCACCTGATCGAGCGCGGACTCGAGCCGCTCGTTCTCGAAGCCGGCAACGCCCCGGCGCACGCGGTGTCGCAATGGGCGCACGTCCGCCTGTTCTCGAGCTGGACCGAGCTCGTCGACCCCGCCGCCGCTCGACTGCTCGAGCCGCGCGGATGGAGCGCCCCCGGCGACGGCTACCCGACCGGCGGCGAATGGATCGAGGCCTACCTCGCGCCGTTGGCCGCCGCGCTGGGAAACCGGGTCCGCTACGGCACGCGGGTGACCGGGGTGTCGCGGCAGGGCCGGGACCGGCTCGTGGACGCCGGCCGCGAAGGCCAGCCGTTCACCGTGCACGTCGTCGACGCCCATGGTCGCGAGCAGAAGCTCGAGGCGCGGGCCGTGATCGACGCCTCCGGGACCTGGACGTCCCCGAATCCTGCCGGCGCGGACGGACTGCCGGCCCTCGGCGAGCGCGCCGCCGCGGAGGCCGGTCTGGTCAGCTACCTGCCACCGACGTTCGCGGAGGCCGACGCGTTGGCGGGTAAGCACACCGTCGTCGTCGGCTCCGGGCACTCCGCGATGACGGCCGTGATCCAACTGGCTGCCGTGGCCGAGGCGAATCCCGGCACCCGGGTGACGTGGGCGCTGCGACGCGGCCCGTCGGGTATGTCGTTCGGTGGCGGCACTGCTGATCAGCTGCCGCAGCGCGGTGCGCTCGGACTCGGCGCGAAGGCCGCGGTCGACAACGGCTTGGTCGAGCTGGCCACCGGCTTCCGCACCGATCGGGTCGATCTGACCGACGGCCAGGCGGTGCTCGTGGCCGAGGACGGC
>JAVHVD010000355.1:0-5931 GCA_032160745.1 Pseudonocardiales bacterium | reverse complement strand
GACTGCCCGCAGGATCAGCGCGACGATGATGATGACGGCGATCCGGATCGGGGTCTCGATCAGGACCCGGCGATGTTCGTCCCAGAACTTCGGCAGGCTGCCAAGGTGCGGCGAATCGGCGATACTCATCGGCCCCACCCTGCCACGGAGGGGCCGCCGACCGGCAACGCAGGCGGGCCGAGTTGTGGCCGGGCGCACGCTTCACCGGGCGGCCCGACCGGCTCTGTCGATCGATAATGCGTGCACACTGCGCCTCCGTCAGGTTGACTGTGACCAGAGACGGAGGACGCGAGTGGGCGCTGCGCTGGTGCTCAACGCGACGTACGAGCCGCTGTGCGTCGTGCCGCTTCGCCGTGCGGTCGTCCTGGTCCTGGCCGAGAAGGCCGTCGTGATCGAGTCCAGCGACGACGTCATGCACTCCGAGCGGCTCAGCCTGCCGATCCCCACCGTGGTGCGTCTGTCCCGCTACGTGCGGGTGCCGTACCGGCGCGAGGTGCCGCTGACCCGGCGAGCCGTGCTCGAGCGCGATCGCCACGATTGCGTGTATTGCGGCAGCCGCGCCGACACCATCGACCACGTCCGGCCGCGTTCGCGCGGCGGCCAGCACGTCTGGACGAACGTCGTCGCCGCGTGCGCACGCTGCAATCACCGCAAGGGTGACCGGTTGCTGGCCGAACTGGGTTGGCACCTCTCGGCCCCGCCCACGCAGCCGCCGGCCACGGTCGCGGTCGTGATGGGATGGTCGGTCCGCGACCCGTCGTGGGCGCAGTACCTCGGCCTCGCGCGCGCCGACGAAGCGGTCGCGCCAGCCGTCTGAGGGTTATTCCGACACGCCCTCGTCGTTGCCCTTGGCGCCCTGGTAGGCAGCGGCGAAGCGTCCCGACGCGTTCTTGGTGACCTCGTAGACGGACGCACCATGCCCGAGCGAGCCTTGCGGCGCGTTCGCTCCCTCGTGCATGTACGCGTAATACGCCTCGCGGAGCTGCTCGTTCTTCATCACGGTGGCCGCGTCGACCATGTGCCCGTCCGAGGTGAGCAGCTCATCGGGGATGTGGTCGGTGCCGGGATAGCCGGCGTCGTGCAGGATCGCGGTGCGCTCGTAGTCGCTTGCCATGGCGGACTCGTAGCTGGCGTCCTTGAAGTGCGCGAGCTGCTCCGCTGAACCCGGCGCGGCGCCGTACTCGTGCTCGAGGCCGATGTTGCTCACGTGCTTCGCGATGTCCCAGAGCGTGTCGGGCGCCTTGGCCACCAGCCCGCCGACATCCTCGGCGATCTTGCCGCCCGGGATCAGGTCGACGCCCCAGGACAGCAGCTTGCGCATGGATTCCTGGGCGTGCTCCTCGTCCTCGACCTGCTTGCCGACAACCTGGATCGCGGCGCCGTTCTCCGACCCGGCGACCGAGCCGTAAGCCTGCGCGGCCGTGTTGAATCCGTAGGCCGACTTGCCGTCGTGGAGCAGCACCGTGTCCTGCTGGGCGCCGGCAAGCATGGCGTGGTGCGCGGCCTCACCCGCGGCGCTGTCGAAGATCTGGGTGGCCTCGGCGTTGCCGGCGAAGGTCTTCATGAACTCCTTGGCCAGCTCGGGCGGGACGCCGAACGCGGCGTGGTCGCCGGGGACGAGGCCGTGGGCGTCGACGCCGCCCACGGACGTCCCTTCGAGATCGTTGCCGGCCGCCAGCTCCTGGACGTAGGACCCGGCGATCTTGGCCATGTAGTGGGCGGCGTTCGGCTGGGAGAGCCCGTTGTCGTCGTGCATGTCGTTGAACAGCGCCTTGGTGAAGGCCACGGCGTCGGCGCTGTGCGCGCCGTCGTGCTCGTCGTTCGCCCCCGATGCGGCCGCGAACGCGGACCCGTAGGCGTCGGACACGTCGCCCGGATAGCCGTTCTGTTCGCCGTACTCCATCAGCTTGTGGATGTTGGTGTGGTAGGCCGCGGACGGATCGGCCGGGATGCGCACGTCGTCGGGGTGACCGTTGCCCATCGTGGCGAGCGCCTCGCGGGCGGCCACGGGGTTCTGGCCCAGGTCCTTCGTCCACAGCGCCAGGGCGTCGGACGAGAGCCCCATGTCATAGGCCTCGGAGCCGTTGGGCGTGCCCTGCCAGCCCATGCCGAAGCCCTCGGCGCCCTTGTCGGCGAACGTGTCGAGTGCGTTGTAGCGGGCCGCCTTGGCCAGCCAGTCGGGCGGGAAGTCGCCGTTGGACACCATCGCGCCGCGGTTCCACGACGTCGCCGCCTCCTGCGGCGTATGCAGGAACGAGTCGGCGACGTCTTGCATGTGCGAGTCCTTGCCCGCGTTGGTCACCGCCGTGCCGAACATGTGGCTGTAGGTGCGCAGGTCCGCGGCCGTCGTGTGGCTTCCCGACTCGTACATCAGCGACGGCAGCATCTGCGTCATCTGCGGGCCGAGTTCGCCGTAGAACGCCGACGCGAAGTAGGGGTCGTTCATGTACGGGGCGACCTCGCCGGCCACCTCGTGCGCCGCCTTCGCCCAGTTCTCGTCCAGCGAGTGGTTGTTCTTCAGCTTGTCGGCCGCGGCCTTCGCCGTCTCCTGCAACTGCTTGACGTACTCGGCGCCGTCGCCGTACAGGTCGTCGAGCGTGGCCGGCGGAACGTAGCCGAGGTCGGACATCGACTTCTGCGCGCCGAAGATCGTCTCTTCGTACTTCTTGATCGACGCGTCGATGATCGAGCCGTGCGCCTTGACCCTGGTGACGGCCTCGTCGATCAGCCCTTGCCGCTCGGCGGCCTGGTCGTCGGGCGGCAGGTGGTGGCCGATGCTCTGCATGAACGTCGTCCACCGGGTCTCGATCGCGCTGAGCTCCTGCTCGAGGGTGGACACCTCGCTCTCGGCCGTGCTCATCGCCCCGGACAGGTCGGTTGCGACGCCGTCGAGAATCTTGCCGATCTGCTTCAGATTCTCCGGCGCGGCCACCGTTGCCTTGGCCTCGGCGTCGAAGTCGATGGGTGACGTGCCGTCGGCGCTGTAGCCCTGCCTGCGGTACGTCGCCGAGCGCTGCTGGTCGGTGTTGGCCTGCGCCATGTTCCCGCCGGCCTTGTAGAAAGCAGCGGCCAGCGACTCGACCTGGGCCGGATCGGCGACGGCGATCTTGGCGTGCAGGACCCATGGATCGACACCGGCCAGCTCAGCCAGTTGGGCATTGCTCAAGATGGTCACGGCAGGATCCTTGTCTCGCGCAGCGATGTCCGAACGGTCCGGACGACCGGCTACATGCCCTTGGCAACGTCGCCGGCCTGCTCCGCGCGCGGCGCCAACCGGGTTGTCTCGTCGGTGTTGTCGTCGCCGAGATCGGCGGTCCCGCTGGCCCTGGTGGCCGCGGTGCTCATGTTCTTGCTCGCCGTGTCGGCGCCGACCGCATGGTGCTGCTGCGCCGAGCCGACCGCGCCGTGCAGCGCGCTCGCGCCGGAGACGTCCCCGAACGGCGAGCCGCTGCCGCTGCTGCCCTTGAGGGTGGCGGCGGCCTGGTCGGCGGACTCGGCCGCGGCGTCCGCGTGCTTGGCGCCGGTGCGCAACTCGCCGGTGTTGTATTCCATGTCGGGCATGACGATCTCCTGGTCCCGGTCGTGTGGCTCAGCCGCCGGCGAACTTCAACGTGTCACCCATGATCAGCCCCTCACATTCCTCCACATCGGATGCGGCCCGACCGGTCGGCCGAACAGCGGGCCCGGTCAGTCCCCGAGGATCCCGGTGGGCGCCGGGTCGGGGGAGAAGACGTTGTCCTCGATCAACCAGTCAGGCCGGTCCGTCGCCTGCTCCTTGTCCTTCTCGTCCTTGCCGGCCTGGGTCGGCGGGAGGTACGCCCGCCGCGACTCCCGGGACGAGAACAGCTTGCCTTCCTCGGCCTCGGCGGTGAGGTAGCCCGGACGGTTCCGTCCTCGGCCACCGGCGGAGCCGGCGGCGCCCCCGCCCATTCCGGCCTGGGTCGGAGGCAGGTACGCCCGGCCCGCTCGGGCGGCCTGCTCGCGGGCCAGCATGGACTCGGCGACCTGCGCCTTGACCGCCAGTGACCGGCCGCCCTGAGCCCACAACGACCCGGTCGCCGCCGACCCACTCGCCAGCGACGGCGGCACCATGCCGCCGTACCCACCGGCCACGGCCGCCGTGTTCCCGCCGCTGAAGAGCCCGGAGAACCCGCCGGCACCGGAGAATCCGGCTGCCCCGGTCCCGGCCGTGGCCGCGGTGTCGGCCAGCAAACCGCCGCTGGTCGACACGCCACCCAGGCCCTGCAACCCGGTCGCGTACTGCGTCACATCACCGAACGGCTTACCGGTCACCGGATCCACCCACCGGCTGGTCACCGGATCGAACTCGCGACCCGTCGCCGGATCCACGTAGTAGCCGGTCCGTGGATCCCGGAACCACCCGGCGAAATCACCACCATCGGTCCCGACCTGAACGCTGCCCGGGTCGCCGACCGTTCGCGTCGTGCCGACCGTGCCCGGGGTGACGAGGGTTCCGCTCCGGACGTCATTGCCGGTCACGCTGTCGGCGTAGGAGTGCCGGCCGGTTCCGGTACTGCCGTAGTCGCCGGTGGCGGCCGTCGTGCCGGTGCCGGTGCCGGTCCCGGTCCCGGTGGATGACGGCGGCGGGGGCGGGTCGGCCGGCGTGAAGCCGGCGTACGCGCTCGACCAGTCGTCGACCGCGCCGTTGAGCACGCGTTGGCTGTTCTGCATGTTGTGGATCAGGGCCATGTCGTCCTGTCCGGACGGGTTCGGGCCGGAGTCCCGCGCGACCGCCTGCTGATAGCTCGTGTAGACCGTCTGGGCCGTCGTCTGGTGCTCGTAACCGGTCGTCACCAGGGCGTCGAGCTTGTCGGCCGTCGTCGTCGCCGTGCCGGCGACCTGCTCGAACCACTGCGCGTGCCGCTGGGCCTGCTCCTGGGTCATGACGCCGGCGTCCCCGCTCTCGATCCGGTTGGCGTTGCCGTGCGTGCGCAGGTAGTCGGCCGTTGCCCGGGCCGCTGCAGCGAAGTTGCGCAGCCCGACCGAGCCGGAGTACTGGCTCCAGGGGTTGGCGCTCATCAGCGTTGCGTGCGCCTCTTCGACACTCATTCCGGCCATGACCTCAGCCCTCCGAGTTCTGGAACGGTTCGGGGATGCGGGACACCTTGGCCGTGACCGGCTCCGCCTCTTCGGCGAGCTTTCCGGCTGCCTCGACCCGAGCGGCGAAGTCGCTGACGGTCACGCCCATCGCAGTGATGGCGTCGATGTGGCGGCTCATCGCATCCCGTAGAGCGATGGCCGCCTTCGCGCCACCGGGAATGGAGCCGAACGCCGTTTCCGGAACCAGAGATTCGATCAGGTGTAGGCGCGCCTCGCGACCCGAGGCCTCCGGCGCCTTGAGCTTGGCGGCCTTCTCCATCAGGTCGTGGGCGTTGATGACGACGGAGTACCCGTCCGCGCTGTAACCGCTGTTACTGGTCATGTGCTGCTCCGGTCATGCGTCCTGGTCGGTTCATTCTGGGCAGAGCGAGTTGCTGGCATCGAAGGTGTACTGGTCGAGGGCGGAGTTGTAGTCGAGGTAGATCTCGGGAAGATGCGTGGGGTCGTCCTGCTTCGCCGCAGCGAGCATTCGATCCGCCGCCCCGATCATGGCGTCGACGTCGCGGACGGTCGGGAAGGTTGCTGGGTACCCGGCGGCGAGCCAGTAGGAGCGGACCCGCGACAGGGTTCGGCGATCCGGACCGAGCACCGCGGGCAGGGTCTTGAAGTTCGCGGCGGCGATGGTCGGGGTCGCGGCGTAGCCCTTGATGATCCCGCGCATCGCGATCTCGATGAACGCCATGGCGTCGATCGTCGAGCTGCATTGCTTCGGAGTGAGTTGACGGGCGCCGGCCGGGCGGGCGACCGGCCTCCGTTTCGCGGTCGACGTCGGCTGCGGCATGGCGATCGTCGGCGCGGCCGTCGTGGGGG
>JAVHVD010000354.1:0-4732 GCA_032160745.1 Pseudonocardiales bacterium | reverse complement strand
ACTGCCGAGCAGGACGCCGCGCTGGCCGCCGAACTGGTCGGCGATCCCAAGGAGCAGGCCGAGCACGTCATGCTCGTCGACCTGGCCCGCAACGATCTCGGCCGGGTGTCGGCACCCGGGTCCGTCCAGGTCGTCGAGTTCGGGGCGGTCGAGCGGTACAGCCACGTCTGGCACATCGTCTCCACGGTCGAGTCGCGGGTGGCCGACGGCATGGACGCGTTCGACGTGCTCACGGCGACGTTCCCGGCCGGGACGCTCACCGGCGCCCCCAAGGTGCGGGCGATGGAGCTGATCGAGGAGCTCGAACCGGTGCGTCGCAACATCTACGGCGGCGCGGTCGGCTATCTGGACGCGGCCGGCGATCTCGACGTCGCGATCGCGATCCGCACGGCCGTCATGCGCGGGGGCAAGGCGTACGTGCAGGCGGCGGCCGGCGTGGTGGCCGACAGCATTCCGGAGAACGAGGAGCAGGAGACCCACAACAAGGCACGGGCGGTGCTGCAGGCGATCGCCACTGCCGAGACGCTGCGGACGGTGACGTGAACAGGTACCGGCCCTTCGCGCTGGCGCTGCTGCTGCAGCTGATCGGCGCGGGTGGTGCACTGCTGGTGGCGGTCCGGACCTGGCAGACGGTGACCACACCGCGGCCGGCGCCGCTGCACCAGGACGTGCTTCACCTGTCCGGCCGGACTGTGGACGCAGCGCCCACCGCGCTCGCGTTGGTGGCGCTGGCCGGCGTCGTGGCCGTGCTGGCGACCCGTCGCGGGATGCGACGCGTGATCGGTGCGGTGCTCGCCCTTGTCGGGGTGGGGCTTGTCTGGCGAGCGTTCGCGTCGGCTGGCGCGGTGAGCGTGGGACGGGCGCGCACGCTGGTGACCGATCATCATCCGACGGTGAACGCCGCCGCGGTCGTGCCGCGCGTCGAGACGTCCGCGGTGTGGCCGCTGCTGACGGGCGCGTGTGGGCTTCTCATCCTTGCGGCGGGTGGATTGATCGCCTGGCGCGGGCATCGCTGGCAGGTCATGTCGGCGCGGTACGAGGCGCCGGCAGATGCACAGCAGCAGCAGACGAAGGCCGCGACCGCGCTGTGGACGGCGTTGGATCGTGGCGAGGATCCGACCGACTGATGGCGCGGGAACTACCGTCGGTTACGGACCCGGAGGATGCTGCGCCGGCCGGCCTCGTTACCCTCGAAGCGAGCACACCGGCGCAGGACATCGACAGGAGGCGATCCGGTGGCGAGCGTCTTGGATGACATCGTCGCGGGAGTCCGTGAGGACGTCGCGACCCGTCAGGCCGCGCTGCCGCTGGAGACGGTCAAGAACCTGGCGGCGTCCGCCCGGCCCGCCCGCGATGCATTGACTGCCCTCCGGGCCCCCGGCGTCGGGGTGATCGCCGAGGTCAAGCGACGCAGCCCGTCGAAGGGCGCGCTGGCCTCGATCGGCGATCCGGCCGCGCTGGCCGCGCAATATCAGTCAGGCGGCGCGCGGATGATCAGCGTGCTCACCGAACAGCGGCGCTTCGGCGGCTCGCTCGACGACCTGGATGCGGTGCGCGCGGCGGTGCAGATCCCGGTGCTCCGCAAGGACTTCGTCGTCGGCTCCTACCAGGTGCACGAGGCGCGGGCGCACGGCGCGGACGTCGTCCTCCTCATCGTTGCCGCGCTCGAGCAGAACGCGCTCATCGGGCTCCGCGAGCGGATCGAATCGCTGGGGATGACCGCGCTCGTCGAGGTGCACACCGAGGAAGAGGCATCCCGCGCGCTGGACGCCGGCGCGCAGGTCATCGGCGTCAACGCGCGTGACCTGCGGACCCTCGACGTCGACCGCACGACCTTCGAGCGGATCGCGCCCGGACTGCCGAGTGGCATCGTCAAGATCGCTGAGTCGGGGGTGCGTGGGCCGCTCGACCTCATCGAGTACGCGGCCGCCGGTGCGGACGCGGTGCTGGTCGGCGAGACGCTGGTGACCGGCGCCGATCCGCGGCAGGCGGTGGCTGAGCTCGTCACCGCCGGAGCGCATCCCGCAACGCCGCGCCCCTCGCGCTGAGATCGCCGCGGGGCAGCGGCTACCGCGTCGAGTCCGGCGGCGGCAGGAACTGAGCCAGCGCCTCCCGGAGCGCGATCCCCTGCGGGCTGTCCGGATCGATCGACACGGCACCGGACGGACCGAAGACCTGCTCGGTCGTGAAGACCTGCGCGGTGCCGGGGGCGGGCGCCGCGCCCGATCCGGCGGCTCGGGCCGCGGCGGCTCGGGCCGCGGCGGCTCGGGCCGCGGCCATGATCTGCTCGATCTGCGCGGGGTCCAGCGGAAGTCCGGTCGGCAGCACCGGGGTTGCCGGCGTGGGGCGGGTGCCGGGCGCCTGCTGCAACGTCGCGTCGAAGTGGTTCGTCTGCGCCTGCTCATACGCCTTCATGCTCAACGTCGGGTCGTTCTTGTCGAACCGGACGTCGCGGCTCTTGCGCTCGTACTCGACGCCGACCTCGCGCCCCACCATCGGGCCGAGGAAGTTGGTGGAGATGCGCGGTTCGCCGACCTTGGCGCGGAACAGCTCGCCTTCGACGGTGCGGACGTCGATGACGTACTCGTAGATGACCACCGACCCGTCGCCGCTGGTGGATGCGACGCGTCGATCGACGACGGTGCCGCGTGCCGCTACCCAGTGCTTGCCGAACATGGCGGGCTCCGAACCAGTTCGCCGACCGCTCGACGGGTGTCGGACGAGCCGCAGCCGGCACCGCCGGGTCGGCCGGGTCACAGTAGCGCGGTCGGGTCGTGAGGGGCAGGGCCGTGGAGGGTCGGTGGTGCCGCCGCTCAGGGTGCCGCCGCTCAGGGTGCCGCCGCTCAGATAGCGCCTTCGGCCCTGTTTGCTCTGCTCACTCCCGCTGAGCGCCTGCTCGCCCTGACTGAGCAGAGCAAGGTTCGTGGTCTGCTCTGCTCGTTGGTGCTGGGCAGGTGCTCAGTGAGGCTGAGCAGAGCAGCGTCCGTGGCCCTGTTCTGCTCGGCGGCAGGGAGCGGATGCTCACCCGGGCTGAGCAGAGCAAACAGGCTGGAACAGTAGTTTTCTTCCGCGCGGCTGTGGACGGCGAACCCAGCTGTCCACAAATTGTCCTGGGCGGTGGCCGGGCTCCGCGTCCGAATGACACCGTCAACGCATGGTCGACGGGCAAGGCATTCTCGTGGGCGGCTACCCGCTGTCCGGCATCGTCCGCCGCGTGCGCCGCGCCGCGGACTTCAGCCAGCGCGAACTCGCCAAGCACGCGAAGCTCAGCGCCGCCACCGTGGCCCAGATCGAGACCGGGGCCACCACCCCCTCGCTGCCCACCCTGCAACGCATCCTCAACGCCGCGAACTACCAGCTCGTCGTCGTCGACGCCTACGGCCGCCTCGTCGTACCGCTCGAAGTGTGGCAGGACGTCGAGGACGGCGCCGGGCGGCGCTACCCCGCCCACCTGGACACGATCCTCGACCCGGAATTCGGTGACTGGTGGGCCGACGGCTACGGGCTGGCCCGCCCGCCCGAGACGTTCCGCCGCAACCGCACGTACCGCGACTACGAGCGTCGGCGCAGTCGATGGCAGGTGCGGGTGGCGAAGCTCCGCCACGCACCGGAGCCGCAATTGCCGCGCGGCTGGAAACCAGGCGACGAGTGGCGCGCCGACGGCGGCTGAGAACGCAACTCAAGCGGGCGTGCGCAGCACCGTGACCGCCCACGAGGCGTCCGCGTGCCACGGCCGCAGATCCCACGTGGCGAACCGGTGCTCGAGCATCAACCCGAGCGCCGCGCAGTCCCGGTCCAGATCGGCCACGCCGTAGTCGCGGTCGGTCGCGAAGCCGGTCACCACGACTCCGTCGGGACGCACCTGCGCCGCCACCCGCGACAGCACCCGCTGTTCAGACCCCGGGGCGACGAAGACCAGCACGTTGCCGGCCAGCACCGCCGCGTCGAACGGCGCCTCGTCCAGGTCGAGGGACGCCAGGTCGCCCACCACCCACCGCGGGCCGGGGTGATCCTCGCCGGCCGCTTCGATGAGCGCTGCATCCACGTCGACCCCGACGACGGTGTGCCCGCGGGCGTGCAGGGCAGCGCCGACCCGCCCCGGTCCGCACCCGGCATCGAGGACGCGGGCGCCGCGCGGCAGCAACGCGTCCACGAAGCGCGCCTCGCCGTCGAGATCCTCACCCGAGGCGGCCAGCCGGCGGAAGCGGTCGATGTACCAGGCCGAGTGACCGTCGTCGTACTCGGTGAACCAGCGGGGCACGGATTCGGACACGATCGGTAGGCTACGACCCATGTTTTCGACACGGCGCCTCCTCGACGGGCGATGGCACGGCTGACGCCGACCTTCGTCCCTTCGCGTCCTGGAGTTGCACATGTCCGCTTCCGTTCCTGATGCCACGGGCCACTTCGGCCCCTACGGCGGCCGGTTCGTCCCCGAGGCGCTCGTCGCCGCGATCGACGACCTCACCGCCGCGTTCCACGAGACCCAGGCCGACCCGGTGTTCCGCGCCGAGCTGGACCGCCTGCTGCACGACTACACCGGCCGCCCGTCCCCGCTCACCGACGTGCCCAAGTTCGCCGAGCACGCCGGCGGTGCCCGCATCCTGCTCAAGCGGGAAGACCTCAACCACACCGGCTCGCACAAGATCAACAACGTGCTTGGCCAGGCCCTGCTGACCCAGAAGATCGGCAAGAAGCGAGTCATCGCCGAGACCGGCGCCGGCCAGCACGG
>JAVHVD010000353.1:0-8776 GCA_032160745.1 Pseudonocardiales bacterium | reverse complement strand
GCGATCATCGGGATCGCCGCGGACGGCAGCCAGGTGGGCACGGTGACGGCGACGTCCGCCCCGACCGGCTGCACCGACCAGGTCACCAACGGCACGGCCGTCCGCTACAACTGGACGCCGCCCAGCGACCTGCAACCGATCCTGGCCACCCTCACCCCGACCCCTGGGCCCGGGGCCATCCCGAACCACACGCCGTCCGGCAAGGTCCACGGCTCACCGATCCAGTCCTGACGCGCCCTACGGCGTGAGGTCCAGCGCCGCTCGGAGCGAACCGTCCATGTAGAACGGCGTCGACGTGTGCTCGTGCGCGATCAGCCCGGGCCGAGTACCGCCGGGCCGCCGAACGCACACTCAGCCTGCCCGAGCGGCGCTACCTCGAGGCCCGCGCCGCCCGGTGAGCGGATCAGAGGCCGCGTAGGCGGCGCGGCCCGGTGTCGGCCCGGGCGGTCGGCGGCGCCACTCGCGCAGCCACCCCGGTGACGTGCGCGCCGATGGGCGTCGCCAGCGCGGTGAGCCGGCACTCGGCGATCTCGGGCAGGGCGTCCCCGAGCGTGGACAGCCGCAGGGCGAGGTCGGCCAGCGCGGCGGTGTCGCACGGTTCGCTGCCTCGGTACCCGGTCAGCAGCGGCGACGCGCGCGGCGTGCGGATCAGCGCCTCCGCGTCCTCGGCCGTCAGCGGGGCCGCGGCGTACGCAATGTCACCCAGCAGCTCGATTGCGACCCCGGCGACTCCGAACGACACGAGCGCGCCGAAGGAGCGGTCGTCGAAGACGGCGAGCTCCACCTCGACGGTCTCGGCCGGACGCTCGAACGACAGCACGACTCCAAGACCGGCGAGCAGTCGTCCGGCCTCGTCGACGGTCAACTCCCGCCCGTCCGGAGCTGCGGTGAGGACCTCTTGTACGACCTTCCGGGCCGCACCCAGGTCGACGTCGGGCAGGTGGGGCACCACCCCCAGCGGCCTCGAGCGCCATTTTGCGTACCGGACGGCACGGGCCAGCGCACGCACCGCCCGTTCCGGCGACGGATAGGACGGCACCGAGCCGCGGGCCGGCGCGTCGGGGCCGCCGGCGGCCAGCGCGGCCGGTACCCCCTCGAAACCCAGGAATGTCGACAGCACCGGCTTGCTGCTGGTCGCCGCAACCGTCCGGACGGCGACGGCCACCTCGTCGCTGGCCGTTCGCTGCAGTGGCGGGACGAACACGACGGTGACCGCGTCGACCTCCGGATCGTCGACCGCGCTGCGCAGCGCCGCCTCGAACTCCGCGGCGCCCGCCTCCACACCGGTGTCGTCCAGCCGGGTGAGCCGCAGCCCCTCGGCCGCACAGGCGTTGGCCACCAGCACGCCGATCGCCGTCGAGTTGCCCACGACGGCCACCCGGTCCCCGGCGGGCAGCGGCTGGGTCGAGAGCAGCAACGCGATGTCGAACATCCCACTCACCGTCTCGACCCGGATGATGCCGGACGCCTCGAACAGCGCCCGGGCGCTCACCTCCGGGACGGCGACCGAGGTCTGTTCGAGGCCGGGCACGGGTGCGGCGGCGGTACCGCTCTTCACCGCGATGATGGGCTTGGTCCGGCCCAGGCGGCGGGTCAGCCGGGCGAATTTGCGGGGATTGCCGAAGCTCTCGAGGTACATGAGCACGACGTCGGTGCACTCGTCGGTCTCCCAGTACTGCAGCAAGTCGTTGCCGGACACGTCCGCCCGGTTGCCGGCCGAGACGAACGTCGACACCCCGAGCCCGCGGCGCGCCGCCTCGCCGAGGATCGTCACGCCCAGCGCACCCGACTGCGAGAAGAACCCGACCCGCCCGGACAATGGCGGCAGCGGGGCCAGGGACGCGTTCAGCCGTACGCCCGGCTCGGTGTTGACGATCCCGAGACAGTTCGGCCCGACCACCCGCATGCCATGGGCGCGCGCCCCGGCCACCAGCTCGCGCTGCGCAGCCCGGCCGGCCTCGCGCTCCGCGTCCGATCCGCGCTCCCCGAAACCGCCGGAGATGACGATCAGCCCGCGCACCCCGCGCTCGGCGCATTGCTCGACGACGCCCGGCACCGACGCCGCCGGCACCGCGATCACCACCACATCGATCTCGTCCGGCACGTCGAGCACGGTCGGGTACGCCCGCACGCCGCTGACGTGCCGGGCGTCCGCGTTGACCGGGTAGAGCGGCCCGTCGAAGCTCATGTGCAGCAGGTTCACGAAGACGGCGTGGCCGAGCTTGCCCTCGTCGTTGCTCGCTCCGACGACGGCGACCGATCGGGGATGCAGCAGGCGGCCGATCGAGCGCGCCTCGGCCCGCTGCTCGCGCTCGCGCATCACCGTCTCGGTCAGCGCGGTCTCGTCCACGTCGAACTCGAGATTCACCTCGCCGTGCTCCATGTGCCGGGTGATCTCGTACCCGGCGTCGCGGAACACGCGGATCATCCCGACGTTCTCGGCCAGGACGACGGCCTGGAACCGGCGGATGCCGACCTCGCGGGCCGCGGCCGCGAGATGCTCCAAGAGCACCGAACCGATCCCGCGGCCCTGGTGCCGATCGGCCACGACGAACGCCACCTCGGCCTCGTCCGTCCCGGCGTGCCGCTCGTACCGGCCGACGGCGATGATCTCGCCGGCCAGCTCGACCACGAACGCGACCCGGTCGTGGTGGTCGACGTGGGTGAACCGGTACAGGTCCCGCTCCGGGATCCGCGGATAGGCCGAGAAGTAGCGCAGGTAGCGGGTCCGCTGCGACAGCCCGGCGTGAAAGGCCACCAACGCGTCGGCGTCGCTCGGCCGAATGGGGCGTAGGTGGACCGTCCCGCCGTCGGCGGCGACGACGTCGGCCTCCCAGTGCGCCGGTGCGGCGGGCTCGGGTTCGGGTTCGCTAGTCACGCGGATCGTCCGGGTCGAGGCCCAGCAGCGGGAAGACCGCTCGCCGGGTCGCGCCGATCGCGCCGTCCAGCCACCCGTCGCCGCCGGGTTCCCACGCCCGCACCTCCGGGACGGGCCGCTCACCCATCGTCGACGGCAGCTCACCCCGCACGCCGCGGCTGCGCAGGTGCTCGATCCACCCGGACGGGATCGCGGTGTCGGCCGGGACGGCTCGGCCGGTGGCCTCGGCGAGCAGGTGCGTCCAGGTGCGCGGGACGCAGCGGATCAGCCCGTACCCACCTCCGCCGAACGCGACCCACTTGCCGCCGGTCAGCTCGTGGGCGAGCCGGTGCAGCTCAGCAATGGCGGTGCGCTGCCCGTCGACGGTGAGCTCGAGGTTGGCCAACGGGTCCTCGTGGTGGGTGTCGCAGCCGCATTGCGTGACGAGGACGTCGGGGGCGAAGGCCCGCACCGCGCTCGGGACGATCGCGCGGAACGCCCGCAGCCAGCCGACGTCGTCGGTGCCGGGCGGCAGCGCCACGTTGACGGCCGTGCCCTCCGCCGCGCCGGTGCCGATCTCCGAGGCCAGGCCGGTACCCGGGAAGAGCGTGCGCGGATCCTGATGCAGGCTGATCGTCAGCACCCGCGGGTCGTCGTAGAACGCCGCCTGCACGCCGTCGCCGTGATGGACGTCGATGTCGACGTAGGCCACCTTCTTCACCCCGGCCGCGAGCAGCGTCCGGATCGCCAGTACGACGTCGTTGAAGATGCAGAACCCGGACGCGTAGCCCGGCATCGCATGGTGCAGCCCACCGGCGATGTTCACCGCGTGGTCCACCTCGCCGTTCCACATACGCAGCGCCGCCTGGGCCGACCCGCCGGCAACGAGCGCGGACGCTTCGTACATGCCGGGGAACACCGGGTCATCGGTCGTCCCCAGCCCGAAGCCGCTGAACGTGGAGTCGTGACTGGCCGTGCGGACGGCGGCGAGGTAGTCCGCGTCGTGGACGGTGAGCAGCTCCGTCTCGTCCGCCGGCGTCGGGGCGGTGATGTCCAGGCGGTCGAGCACGCCGAGCTCGCGGGCCAGCCGGATGGTCAGGTCGAGCCGGACGGGATTCAGCGGATGGTCGCCGAAGTCGTAGGCGAGGTAGCGCTCGTCCCAGATCGCACCCGTACGGCAGTCCATGCCTCGACCGTACTGAGCGAAAACCCGGCGCGTGCGGGGCCCGGTGAGGCATAGCGTGGCCGGGTGTTCAAACCGGAGTACCCGATCGAGACCGAGCGGCTGTTGCTGCGGCCGCTCGATCCGGCCACCGATGTCGACGCCCTGTACGCGTACCAGTCCCGCGAGGACGTCTGCCGCTACATCCCCTATCCCCCGCGCAGCCGCGAGCGGGTGCTGGAGCGCTTGGGCGACCCGAAGACGAACCCGTCCTACCTCGAGGGCGAGGGCGAGTACATCACCCTCGCGGTCGTCGTGCGCGACACCGGCGTGCTCGTCGGTGACGTCATCCTCATCTGGGCCAGTGAGCAGCACCGCACCGCCGAGATCGGCTACGTCTTAGACCCCGACCACCACGGCCACGGCTACGCCACCGAGGCGGCACGGGCGCTGCTCGCGATGGCGTTCGACGGGATGGATGTGCACCGGGTCGTCGGCCGCATCGACCAGCGCAACGACGCATCGGCTGCCGTGCTGCGGCGCATCGGCATGCGGCAGGAGGCCGTCCTGGTCGAGAACGAATGGTTCAAGGGCGAGTGGAGCACCGAGGTCGACTTCGCGATCCTCGCCGCCGAGTGGCGCGAATCCGTCGGCCTGCCGTTCCGTGAACCGACGCCCGGCGGCACCGGGTAGAACAGAAGCATGATCTCGGTCGGTCTGGCGCGACGGCTGCGCGACGGAGGGCTGCGCTGGGATCCGGCCCCCGGTGATCGGTTCGTCGTGGCCGACCGCGATATGGACGACGAGGTCTTCACGCTGTCGGAGATGACCGTGGACGTCCACAAGCACCCGACCGGCCCAGTGATCGGATTCAACGGCACGGTGGAGTGGGCGCTTGACTCGGTCGAGGCGCGGGACACGGTGTGGCTGCCGAGCGAGGCCCAGTTACGGGAGCGGTTGGGCGGCACCTTCCGCATGCTCACTCGCGGGCCGACCGGCTGGCGCGTGGACCTCGAGGTCGCGGGCCACCCGGCACAGGTCGAGCACCCCGACGCCGCCGAGGCGTACGGACTCGCGCTGCTGAGGCTGATTACCGGCGAGTGAACAGATCCCGCGACACCCGCTACCTATGCGCTGGCCACCGCGCCCGCGCCCAGGGCGACAGGCGAACGGGTTTACGTCTAGCGTCACAGGCGTGAGCGGTTCGGACGTTTCGCCCATCGGGCTGGCCGGACGAATTGTCACTCCGACCCGCGGACCGGACGGCCCGGGTGAGGTGGAGCTGCGCATCCGTGGCGGCACCGAAACGTTCCTCGCCCGGTCCGCCGACCCCCTGGCTCGTGGGCAGGCCGTCATCGTGCTGTCGACGCTGGGACCGCGCACGGTGGTCGTCGCGCCATGGGCGGATCCGGTCGAGTCCCTTCTGCAGTTGTGACGCCCGCCTGCTCATCGAGGAGTATCGAATGCTGGGTTACAAGGTTCCCGAGCCCGACGAGGCGATGCTCATCTCCGGCGGGAAGGGAGCCGACGGAGCACCCTTCCGCGCGATCACCGGGCACGGCGCCTTCGTGCTCCCGTTCTTCCGCAAGGCGCGCTTCCTGAGCCTCTCCATGGCGGAGTCGGAGGTGACGGAGGCGTGCGTCTCGCGGCAGGGCATCTCCCTCAATGTGCGCGCCGTCATCGCATTCAAGGTCGGCAACGACACCGAGAGCATCGTCAACGCCGGACAACGATTCCTGTCCGACCAGAGCCAGATGTCGGTGCTGGTCGGCCGGATCTTCGCGGGGCATCTGCGCTCGATCGTCGGCTCCATGACGGTCGAGGAGATCGTGACCGAGCGTCAGCGTCTCGCCGAGGGAATCCTGGACGCCTCGAAGGAGGAGATGGCCAAGATCGGTCTCACCGTCGACTCGTTCCAGATCCAATCCATCGACGACATGAAGCTGGGCTACATCGCGGCCATGGCCGCACCACACAACGCGGCGATCCAGCGCCAGGCGCAGATTGCCCAGGCCCAGGCCGATCAAGCCTCCGCCGAGGCTCAGCAACAGTCCGCCCGCGCGCAGGCCGAGTACGTCCGGGAGACGACGATCGTGCAGGCGCGGTTGGCAGCCGAGATCTCGGCCGCCAAGGCGAAGGCTGATCAGGACGCGGCCGAAGCCGATCAGCAGGCGGCGCGGGCGAAGGCCGAATTCATGCGCCAGACCAACGTCGTGCAGGCCCAGTACGACTCCGAGGTCTCGGTCGCCAAGGCGAAGGCGAATCAGGCGGCGGCCGAGGCCGAGCAGGAGTCGCTCCGGGCGCAGGCGGAGTTCAATCGGCAGACGGCGGTGGTGCGGGCCAAGGCCAAGGCGGAGGTCGACCGGGCCGAATCGGAGGCCTCACAGTCAGGACCGCTGGCGCAGGCCACCGCGCAGCGCGAGGTACTCGCGGCGCAGACCGAGCTCGCGGTGCGCAACGGCGACCTCCGCCAGCAGCAGCTGGTGGCCGAGGTGGTCAAGCCGGCCGAGGCCGAGGCCGAGCGGGTCCGCATCCTGGCCCAGGCCGACGCCGAAAGGACCCGTATCCAGGCGGAGGCCGCGGCGTCGAACAACCGCGTCTCGCTCGATCAGCTGCTCATCGAACAGCTGCCGCAGATCGTCCGGGAAGCGGCCCAGGGACTGGCCGGCGCCAACGTCACGCTGCTCAACGGTTCCGAAGGGCTCGGAGAGCTGGCGACCGGTCTGGTCGGTCAGGGCTTGACCATCTTCGACTCCATCCGCCGGGGGTTGCATGCGCCGCCACCCCCTGACGCGGGCGGCGCGAACGAGCGGAAGTCGATCGACAAGAGACCTGATTAGACCGGCCGGATCGACTATCCCGGACATAAGGTAACCGTTAGCTTCCTGGGCCGGTCGGGTAGGTAACTCCCGCCGCCGCCGCCAGTGCGCCGGCCTGGAGGAGGTCGTCGTGATCGCTCTCGGTGTCATCTTGTTGCTCATCGGTTTCATCGCCAAGATCGCCATCTTGTGGACCCTCGGCATCATCGTGCTGGTCATCGGAGTGATCTTGGCGCTGTTGGGCACCACCGGACGGGCTGTCGGCGGCCGCCGGCACTGGTACTGAGCCCACCGACCGCATGACCCTCGCTCACCTCCGAGGCGCAGGAGGTTCGGCGCAGGACGCCCAGCCGGTCAGCGACTTCCACCTGGTGGAGGCCGCTGATGGCTGGCGGCTCACCGTCAACGCCACGGACCGGCTCCGTGAGTTGCTGTTCGACTCGCGCGACGACGGCTCGGTCGATGCGTCGTTCACCGTGCATGTCGAGCCGAACCTGCTGCCGGGCAAGCCGTTCGCCGCCACGGTCGAACCGCTGGCGGAGGACAGTTGACCAACGTTCCGCAGACCGCGTTCGCTCAGAGGTCGGGCGCGAGCTGATCGGCTTCATCGAGCTGATCGCGGGTACCGAGCACCTCCCATCGCTGCAGCACGAGCGGAACGTTTCCTTCGCGCCACAGCCGGTCGTGCAGCGCACGCAGGTCGAAGTCCGGGCGTCTCTGGCAGGCGGCGAGCAGCTCGAGGATCTGTAGCTTCCCGATCTGGTAACTCAGTCCCTGGCCGGGATTGCCGGCGAAGAAGGCCGCCTCTTCCTGCGCGGTCTGCCGATCCATCGGCACGGTGTCGGCGAGGGTGTCCGCAGCGGCGTCGAGCGTCCGCATCCCGGACGCGAGCGTCACGTCGATCTCGACCCGCAGCGACCGCAGGCGCATGGCGTTGGCGACGAACTCGGCGGTGGCCGGCGCGTCGTCGAAGAGCCCGGCCACGAGCATGAGCTCCTCGTTGTAGAAGGCGATGCCCTCGATCGGGGCCGAGTCGTAGTACCGGCGGCGCGCCGGATCGGGATGCGCCCAGGACAGCGCAAGCTGCTGGGCGTGCACGCCCTCGTGGACGATGGCCGCCCGGGGATCGCGCAGCTCGGCCCGCCGGAAGTAGGACAGGTCCTCGCCGATCGGCGGCACGTAGTGCACCGCAGCGTCCCCGCGTCGGCGCTCGTCCGCCGTGTAGTGCGTGACGCCCAGCCGGCTGAGCGGCCCGACGTAGGGCGGCATCGCGGCGAAGCGGTAGTGCCGCAGGTCATCGGGTTGACTCAGCAACCCGCGCTCGACGTAGAACCGACGGACCGCGAGCTCGTCGTGTTCCGCGCGGGCGACGTGGGCCGCGAGATCGGCCGGCAAATCGGCGTCGGCGGAGCCCGCCGCCCGGCGCTGCAGGATGGCCTCGGTGGCGACCGCGCGATTCCACTCCTGGCCGGCCATCGTGCGTAGCGCGGCGACGGGGTAGGGCAGCAGCGCCACGCGGTGCAGGAAGTACCCGAAGGCCTCGGCGCCGACGGCCGCCGGCGCGGCGAAGCTCGCCATCCGGGTCGTGAGCCACTGCCGGTAGGACGCGACCGCCGCCACGGCCGAACCGGTCGCGGCGGACAGCGCACGCGCCGGCTCGGGCGGAAGCACCGGGTGCAGCGCCGCCATCGCCGCCTCGAGGTCGGCCGCGAGCCCGTCCAGCACCCCGACGGCGTACGCGGCGAACGCCGGCGCGGCCGTGTCGGCGAGGTTGACCCGCGCCTGCTCGAGAACGACCGGCACCCGGCGCAGGTGCGCGATGATCGCGCTCGCCCGGACGGCGTCGAACGGCGGCGGTTCGAGGAGCAGGTTGAAGATCGGCACGAGGCTCTGGTCGAGGTAGAACCGCGGGTCGCGCGCCCAGCCGCGGACGAGCTC
>JAVHVD010000352.1:0-2506 GCA_032160745.1 Pseudonocardiales bacterium | reverse complement strand
ATTGGCGCGTCGCCGCGGGTGTATTCCTTGCGCTCCTGATCACCTACCTGCTCAGCCGCGCCACCACGGCCCCGACATGGTGGATCGTCGTCGTCACCGTCGCCGGTCTGCTCGCGGTCAGCATTCGCCGGGCGAGCCGGCGGCCCCCTGACGCCAAAGAGACGATGACTCAGTGAATACAGCGCACGGGGCTGCCGTTGGCACTGCGCGCCGCTCGCGACGAAGCGTTCCGCGATGAGATTGCCGACGGTTCGTCCGTCGGGATGGAAGGTGCGCACCCGCTCGACCGTCGTCGCGGCCGTGGTGGTGACCGTGGGTATGGCGGTGGCCTCAGCGACGATGCTATTGGTGCTCTATCACACGTTGCAGCAGTCGGCGCAGCAAGCCGCCGAGGCTCGCGCCGTGCAGCTCGTCGAACAGTTGCGCAGTGATGCGCCAGCCGATCTCGATCCAGCCCTACTCGGCACCGACGGCCAGGTCGGCGTCATCCAAATACTGAATCCCCGCGGCATTGTGGTGGCCGCCTCCTCCGATGCGCCGGCGACACCGCTGGTCTCCCAAACGGTGCCACCTGGTCAATCGGCGTTTCTGGGCCACGTGGAAATCGCCGGCGACAACGGCGATTACTGGATGACCGCCCACGGTGCTGACACACCGGCAGGCCCGGTGACGGTAATAGTGGGCGGTGCCCGCGAACCCGTCGAGTCGATCATCGCAACCGTCGCGGTGCTGCTGGCCGTCAGCAGTCCGCTGCTGGTGGTGTTGGTTGCGTGGGCAACCCATCTACTCGTAGGTGGGGCGCTGCGTCCTGTGGAGCAGATCCGGGCCCGGGTGGCCTCGATCTCCACCGAGCATCTCGACGAGCGTGTTCCCGTGCCGCCGACCGGAGATGAGATTGCGCACCTTGCACAGACGATGAACGCGATGCTGGCCCGGTTGGAGTCCGGCCACGCCGTGCAGCGGCGGTTCGTTAGCGACGCCTCACACGAGTTGCGCAGTCCGCTGGCCACGATCAGCACGGCCCTCGACCTCGCTCATAAGCGTCCCGAGATGCTCGATACCGCGTTGATCGACGAGTCGCTGATTCCCGAGGCACGTCGGATGCGCGAACTGATCGAGGACCTGCTGCTGTTGGCCCGCGCAGACGAACACCAGCTGTCGCATCGCCCCGGCGACGTCGACCTCGACGACATCCTCAATGCCGAACACGCGCGGCTACACGGCAATTCCGTTCTGACCGTTAGGTCGTCGATCTCCGCGGTCCGCGTCACCGGTGACGCGCGCCAACTCACGCGGATGATGCGCAATCTCGTCGACAACGCCGCCCGGCACGCGAGCAGTATCGTCGAGCTGCGCTGCGAGCTACACGGTGGTGTGGCCGTGACACGCGTCGCCGACGACGGACCCGGGATACCCCGCGAACAATGGACAAACGTATTCGGCCGTTTCGTTCGCCTAGACGCATCGCGCACCCGAGACGCAGGCGGCAGCGGGCTGGGCCTGGCCATCGTCGCCGAAATCGTCGCCGCGCACCACGGCACCGTGCAGGTCAGTGATCGCGTCGGGGGCGGCGCATGCTTCACCGTGACGTTGCCGGCCGACATCGACAGCTACGTCGCTGCAGAGGCCAGCCGGTAACCGACACCGCGCACGGTGTGGATGCAGTGGGTGCCGAACGGCACGTCCACCTTGCGACGCAGATACCCGACGTAGACCTCGACGATGTTGTCATCGCCCTCGTAGTTGATGTCCCACACCGACTGCAGAATTTCCTGCTTGGTGACCACCGCGCCCGCATGGCGCATCAAGAACTCGAGTACCCCGTATTCGCGGGGCGTCACATCCACCTCGACGCCGCCGCGGGTGACCCGATGGCGCGCCGGGTCCAACGCCAGGTCGTCGACGGTGAGAACCGCGGGCCGCTGCGGGGCACCCCGGCGCATCAGCGCCCGCAACCGAGCGATCAGCACCACGAACGAGAACGGCTTGACCAAGTAGTCGTCGGCACCCAGATCGAACGCGTCGGCGAGGTCGTACTCGCCGTCCTTGGCTGACAGCATCAGCACCGGCGTCCACACCGCGGCCTTGCGCAGATCACGCACGATGTCATACCCGCTCTTGGTGGGCAGCATGATGTCGAGGACCAGAACGTCGAACCCGCCGCCGGAGGCTGCCTCGAATCCGGCGAGCCCGTCGGGCTCCACGTCGACGACGAACCCTTCAGCGACTAGTCCGCGGCGGATGGTCTCGGCCAGCCGCGGCTCGTCTTCCACCAGCAGGATGCGCATGTCGTCCTCCACCCTGGTCGGATGTCCTTCCGTCAGTACAGCAGACCGAAGCCGTCACCTGCGGAGCGTCAAGCCGATGCCATCAGGGATTTGCCGCGGCCATCTGGTCACCCCAGGTGGCCTTTGCGCCCGAGTCACCGATTCGGTACACCTGCACCCCGGCTGCCACGCTCACCAGGATCACGACGGCCGCGATGAGCCAGTGCAGAGTCCGTTTG
>JAVHVD010000351.1:0-2963 GCA_032160745.1 Pseudonocardiales bacterium | reverse complement strand
CGTCCGGGATCCCGTACGGCGTCGGGCTGGTCAAGAACTCCTACGTCGGCCGTACCTTCATCCAGCCGTCGCAGACGATCCGCCAGCTCGGGATCCGGCTCAAGCTCAACCCGCTGCGGGACGTGATACGCGGCAAGCGGCTCGTCGTCGTCGACGACACGATCGTCCGCGGCAACACCCAACGCGCGCTCGTCCGGATGCTCCGCGAGGCCGGCGCCCTCGAGGTGCACGTGCGGATCTCCGCTCCGCCGGTCAAGTGGCCGTGCTTCTACGGCATCGACTTCGCATCCAAGGCCGAGCTGGTCGCAAGCGGGCTGGACGACGAGGGGATCCGGCAGTCCATCGGCGCCGACTCCCTCGGCTACGTCTCCCTCGAGAGCATGATCGCAGCCACCGAGCAGCCGAAGACGCGCCTGTGCCGCGCGTGCTTCGACGGCGAGTACCCGATCCCGCTGCCGGATATCGTCGGCAAGCATGTGCTCGAGGGCATCGAGAAGTCCGTGCAGCTGTCCGGCCGCGAGCCCGAGCACACCGCCGGCTGGGCCGAGGACGCGCTGACGCGTCCGTGACCGAGGCGAGCTACGCCGCGGCCGGCGTCGACATCGCCGCCGGCGATCGCGCCGTGGAGTTGATGAAGTCCGCGGTCAAGCGCACCGATCGGCCCGAGACCCGCGGCGGTCTGGGTGGCTTCGCCGGCCTCTTCCAGCTCGACCTCACGAAATACCCGCAGCCCGTGCTCGCCAGCTCCACGGATGGCGTCGGCACGAAACTGAAGATCGCGCAGGCGCTCGACCGCCACGACACGATCGGCATCGACCTCGTGGCGATGGTGGTGGACGATCTGGTCGTGGTCGGCGCGGAGCCGTTGTTCCTGACCGATTACATCGCGACCGGCAAGGTGGTCCCCGAGAAGATCGCGGCCATCGTGGCCGGCGTGGCCGAGGGCTGCGTCCGGGCCGGCTGCGCGCTCGTCGGCGGTGAGACGGCCGAGCATCCGGGGGTCATGGCCGCCGACGACTACGACATCTCCGGCACCGGCGTCGGCGTCGTCAACGCCCACGCCAATCTCGGCGCTGAACGGGTCCGGCCCGGCGACGTCCTGATCGGCATGGGCTCGTCCGGAGTCCACTCGAACGGTTACTCGCTGGTCCGGCACGTCCTGCTCGAGCGCGGAGGCCTGTCACTCGACGCCACTCCGGAGTTGTTGGCGGGACGGACGGTGGGCGACGAGCTGCTCGTCCCCACCCGGATCTACGCCCTGGACTGCCTGGCGCTTGCCGCGGACTGCGGTGCGCGGGCCTTCGCCCACATCACCGGCGGGGGGCTCGCGGGCAATCTCGGGCGCGTCCTGCCAGCGGGGCTCGCGGCGGTCGTCGACCGGTCCACCTGGGCCCCCCAACCGATCTTCGAGCTCGTCCGGGCCACCGGGAACGTCGCTCGCAGCGAGCTGGAGCTGACCTTCAACCTCGGCGTCGGGATGGTCGCTGTTGTGCCTGCCGACCGGGCCGCCGACGCGCTCGCGACACTGGCCGGACGGGGGGTGCCGGCCTGGGAGATCGGTCGGCTGGACGAGCGCGACGCCGGCGCCGGATCCGCCGAGCCGGTCCGCCTGGTCGCGGAGTATGCGGGAATCGCCGCGACCTGGTGTTAGCGTGCCGTCAGAATCTGGTCCAACCGGGCACGGAATGACCAAGTCGAACAATCGACCGTTCGGGCCTACTGCCGGTCGAACCGGGGTCCACTGCCGGGAAAACAAGGGCCGAAAGGCCGTTGACAAGCCGGGATCAGCGGTCGGTGCCGGTCCAGTCCTCGTACTCGTCGTCCACGGCGTCCGGTTCTTCGGCCGCAGCGGGGGCAGTGGGTTTCGAGACGCCGAGTTCGCGCTGGAGCGCGTCAAGGTCCGCGAAATGGGTGCTGTACTTCAGTTCTCGGGCCACTTTTTGCTGCTTGGCCTTGGCACGGCCTCGCCCCATGGCTCGACCCCCTCGCTCGCGCGCTCATCCGACGAGGAGCCTGTGACTGGAGGGTCAGCTGCTCCGCCGGGGAAGTTGTCATGTCGTGCGTCAAGCGTACTCCGCGCATAACTCCCGCCGCACGCCGGTGATCAGTGGCCGGAAGTGTCCAGAAAATTCCGGTATGCCCCCCGGGAAAACCGGACAGGCCGGGCGCGCATGGCACAGAGTGGACAGTTGAGCGTGCAGCTATAGGCATCGCAACTTCACCTTCTGCATACTTGCGTCGTTCACGTGGAACAGGACTCCCCGTGACGATTCCACAGAAAGGGCGGCCAACATGACGACGATCCGCCATCGTCCAGAAACCGAGGCTTTGCTCACCCCGTCGGAGGTCGCGACGCTGTTCCGCGTCGACCCGAAGACCGTGACGCGCTGGGCCAAGGCCGGCAAGTTGACCTCGATCCGCACGCTGGGCGGCCACCGTCGCTACCGCGAGACCGAGGTTCGGTCCCTCCTCGACGGAAACACGGCCACGGTCGAAGCCTGAGGACACCACCACGCAGTAATCGGCGACGCCGTCTGCGAGCCCGATCCGGGCTCGTCGACGGCGTCGTTCGCGTCTCCGGGCTGTCCGCCCCGCCACGTGCGACCTACGGTGAACGCCATGACCACCTCGTATGCGAGCGGGACATCGACCAAGCCGCTGCTCGGCGAGACGATCGACGCGAATCTGCGGCGGGCCGTCGCCCGGTTCGGTGACCGCGAGGCCCTCGTCGACATACCGACCGGGCGACGCTGGACCTACACCGCGGTGGACGCTGCGGTGGACGAGCTGGCGCGCGGACTGCTCGCCCGCGACATCGCCAAGGGTGACCGCGTCGGCATCTGGGCGCCGAACTGCGCGGAATGGTTCCTGACCCAGTACGCCACCGCGCGGATCGGCGCGATCCTGGTCAACATCAACCCGGCCTACCGCACCCACGAGCTCGAGTACGTGCTCCGCCAGGC
>JAVHVD010000350.1:0-18217 GCA_032160745.1 Pseudonocardiales bacterium | reverse complement strand
TGTTCTCTTCGGTGGACATCGCTACCCCTCATTCGGCCCCCGTGCCCCAGGGCCGTGGAGCGTAGACGAAATGTCGCGGCGCCGCGCTGTTCTATGCGCGACGTCCGTACGTGATCGCATGCATGGGCGTGACCGTGACCGAGCCGACCTCGACGAAGCCGTGGCGGGCGAGGAGCTCGTCATAGGCCGCGCGTGGCAAGAGCTGGTCGTCGATCTGCGCCTCGAAGAACTGAATTCCGCACATGATCCGGCCCGGCGCAGTACGCAGGCCGTCGTCGGTGTCGGGGAACGGGAAATCGGAGATGACGAACCACCCACCAGGCTCGAGGGCGGCTCGGACGTTCTGCGTCACGCGGTCGATGTCGCGGCACTCGTGCATCGAGATGTTGTTGATCACCACCGTTGCCGGGTCGTCCAGCGCCATGTCTTCGAGGCCGCTGCACACCAGTCGGACGCGATCGGTGAGGCCTGCTGCCTCCACCCGCGCCCGCGCGGCGTCGATCGAGTGCTGGTCGCCGTCGACGCCCACGATCTCGCACTCCGGATAGGTGCGGGCCAACCGCACGACGCCCGCGCCGGCTCCGCAGGCCGTGTCGACGACTCGACAGCCGGCCGCCAGTCGCTCGCTCAGGCCGGGCACCTGGGCCAGCCCGCCGGGTACCAACCGCGTGTAGAACGGGGTGCCGGTGCCGGCGACACCGGCGATCCACTCGGGACTCGTCTCGTCCCACCACATGCGGTTCCCGCTGGCGAGATTCGCCTCGAAGCGGCCGAACATCTCCGGCGCTTCGCAGACCAGGAACACTCCCCCGACGTAGGCCGGCGAACCGGTGTCGAGCAGCAGGGTCTCCATGTGGTCGCCCAGCCGATACCCGTCCCCCACCCGTTCGACGACACCCGCGGCCAGGGCGGAGCGGCACCACACCGAGACGTAGAAGTGATCGAGGCCGAGCGACTGGGCGAGATCCTCGCCGGTCACCCCCGGCGCGGCGGCGAGTGCGCGGATCAACCCGCTGCGCAAGCCGATCGCGATCGTGCGGTGCCCCACGTACCCGGCGATCTGGGCAAGCAACACCGGTGCCTGTTCGGCGACGGTGGGGGCGGACGCGACGGTTGAGGTCATGGTTGGCCCCGTCAGGCCGGTGCCGGGGCCGGCAGCAGACCCAGCTGCGTCAGCAGGGCGACATCGTCGAGACGGTTCCACCGCTCTGCGACGCGGCCATCGACGAAGCGCAACACCGTGATGCCCTCCACCTCGAGAGCCCGACCGGTGCCGGCAGCACCGAAGAGTTCGCCCTGGTGGGTACCGGTGAGGACGAATCGGACGGCCGCGCGATCGCCGTCCACCAACAGGTCCTGCGCCGTGATCCGGGTGTCCGGTACGGCGGCGACCAGTGCCTTGAAGAACTGGGTGATGCCGTCGCGATCGGGGGTGAATGCGTCGGGAAAGCCGTGGAAGCGGCTGTCGGCCGTGTAGAGATCGGTGACGTACCCCTCGACGTCGCCGGCGTTCAGCTTGTCCACGGCATTGGCGATGGTGGTGGCATGGTCGGTCATGAGGCGCTCCCAGAGTCGTGCGGCTGATGCCACGGAGTCTCGCGTCGTGCAATGACCGGGTCCCAGTACTGGATCTGTACTAGGCAGGTACTGCATCTGTACTAACCGGTCGCCCGGGGCTACCTTGGCGTCCTCACCGGAGCGGGTCCGCCCCGAACCGCTCGGACGTCAGGAAGGGGGCGGACACCTTGCCCGCCAGCTACGGACAGTTCTGCCCAGTGGCCAAAGCGATGGAGTTGTTGGACGAGCGGTGGACGTTGCTCGTGGTGCGCGAGCTGATGATGGGCAGCCGCCATTTCAATGCGCTGCGCCGTGGGTTGCCGCGGATGTCACCGGCGTTGCTGTCGAAGCGGTTGCACACCCTCGTCCGCGCCGGCGTCGTGGAACGGTGGCAGGACGGGAACCGGGTCAGCTACCGACTGAGCCCGGCCGGGCGGGAACTCGAACCGATCGTCGAGGCCCTGGGCTGCTGGGGGATCAGATGGATCCCCGATCTCGGCGACGAGGACCTCGACCCGCACCTGCTGCTGTGGGACATCCACCGCAACATCGACCTCGAGGCGGTGCCCGACGGCCGGACGGTGCTGCACTTCGTCTTTCCCGACGTGCCGGAAAAGACCCGCAACTGGTGGATCGTGATCACTACCGACGGCGTGGACGTGTGCGATGCGGATCCGGGCTTCGACGTACGCGTCAGGATCGAGTCCCGACTGCGGACGCTGACCCTCGTCTGGCGCGGTGACCTCACCTGGTCCGCCGCCTTGGCCTCCGGCGACATGGAACTGCACGGTGAGACGCAGGTCCGGCGCGCGCTTCCTCGGTGGCTGAAGCTGTCGAGCATGGCTCCAACCCCGCGGCCGGACCGCGGCCCGGTCGGGGTGCTCAGCCCGACGTAGCCGTGTGCTCGTGATTCGCTGTTGGGTCAGCCGTACCCCGCTTGCCTTGGCTGAGACCCACATGCACCTCAGGCGGCCTGCGGGGCGGACAGGCGCGCGGCGTAACCAGCAGCCAGGCCCCGCAGCGCTCCGTCGCAGGCGCCGGTCGCGGCCGGCCCGTGCATGAGGGCGAGCGTCCTCGGCGCCAAATCGGCGAGGCGATTGATCGTCGGTACCGTCGTCGGACCCAGGCCCGTCGCGAGGAAGATATCCTCCGCGAACATCGCCGGCGTGATCAGATCCGCGTCGTGGACGAGTGCCGGACCGGCGCCGACCTGGGTGAAGAGATCACCGCAGAAGAGCGTCGAAGTCGTCTGGTCGAACATCAATTGCGCTTCCCAATTATGCGGAACGTGCGGCGTCGGGATCTGCTGTAGCCGGTGTCCGCCGATGTCGAGCACTTCTCCGTCGGAGAGCGCGCGCGGGAGCCGATCAGCGAGGTCGTTCAGCGAAACCTGGCAGCCGAGTGCACCGTGCGCGACCTGCGCGTTGGGCGCCGCGGCCAGCCACTCGTTCATCGAGCCGCACTCGTCGGCCTCGACATGACCAAACGTGATCCAGCGCAACCGATCGAGTGGGATCACGCGGGACGCCGCCTCGGACACCAGCGGGAACAGCGCGCGGGGCCCGCAGTGGAACAGCAGCGGCTCGTCACCGACGACGAGGTACTGGTTCATCGTGAAGCCCGCCGGCGGAATGTCGGGCAGCTGGGTCGAGAGGCGGTACACGCCTTCGGCGATCTCGTGGACGGTAGTTTCCATGCCCGAGATCCTCTGCCCGCCGGCGCCGAACCGGCTTCGGTATGGCCTACCTGGTTTAGGTACCGGGCCTACCCGGTTACCGTCTGCTCGGCGGCGAAGGCGGCGAGCGACGCTCGAGACCTGGTGCCGGTTCGTCGGAGCAGCGTGGCGACGTGATTCTCCACGGTTCGGGTCGACAGGTACAGACGCTCGGCGATCTGCCGGTTCGACATTCCTTCGGCCACCAGTTTCAGAACGTCGAGCTCGCGGCTGGTGATCCCCAGCGCGCGTAGTTCCGCTGGAACCTTCGCCTCGCCACGTCCGCGACGCGGAGCGGGCGCACCGGCCTCCGCCAGCAGTGTGCGGCACGCACGCGCGAGCCGATGGTGGCCGAGGTCGGTGAATCGCGCCTCGAGTTCACGAAGCCACAGGACCGGCTGGCCCCAACCATCACGAACAGCGGCCTCGGCTGCGATTCGGTGGGCAAGGAGATGCGTGCTGAAGCCTGGCGCCATCCGTTGCACCTGGGCTCGGGACTCTTCGAACTCTCGCGCGGCTTCCTCCGGGCGCCCCTGCCGGCCCAGCGCGATGGCCTCGGCGGTATATCGCGCTATCGGGCCGACCGGCAGCGCCATGAAGTCCGACGCCGTCAGATCCTTTCGCGCCCGATCGCCGAAGTCGTCATCCTCCAACGTGTGCACGATCGTGTAGAGCACTCGGCCGAAGTACAGCGAGCGTCCGGGTGGGGCTGTACGCATCAACTGCATCGACTTGTCGAGCGCATCACGCAGAGCGGGTCGGTCCTCGCGCACCGCGTGGTACATGGCCCGGACCCGACCCCAGGAATCGGTTTGGATGCGCTGATCGCTGGGGTCGAGGGCGAGCGCCTCGGCCAGGGTGGCTTCCATCCGGTCCTCGTCCCCGCGCAGTGCATGGGCACCGGCGAGCCACAACAGGGCGACGGGCAGGCTGGCCAAACCGAAGCGGCGGCTCGTCTCGATACAGGCCGTCGCCGACCGCTCGCAGGCCGCGGCGTCCATATCGCTGAAGGCCATCTCGGCGAGTATGAGGTCGAGCTGGGCGACCATCGTGAGTGCGCCTGCTCCGGTTGCGAGCGACCGAGCCTCCGCGAGCGCCCTCGCACCTTCCCCCACTGCGCGCATGAGCGCGGACTGCTGCAGCGCGCGCAGTTTCCAGTACCCGAGCCCGTGCTCCTCCGCCGTAGCCAGTGAGCGTTCGATCAAGCCGATCGCCCCACTGGTATCGCGCGTCCAACGGACTCGACTCAGCACCTCCAGCGCGGCGCATTCGACGTCCGGCAACCCTGCGGCCTCGGCGTGGGCGACCGCCTCCATGGCCAACTGTTCGGCGGTGTCAGGGTCCTCCGCGTCGAGGGCAACGTGCGCCGCGAGGACATCGAGCCGAGCGGCGAACTCACCCTCCTCTGCGCCGGGAAAGCGTGCGGAGCGCGCGGCGTCCAGTAGGCGCTGGGCACGGGCGTTGTCGCCGGCCGCGATCGAGGCCTGGACGAGCAGCATGCGCAGATCAGCCGCACGCCGCTGCGCGTCGATCCGGTCCATGCGATCGAGCACCGCGTCCCCGGCATCGAGTGCGCGCGCGACGTCGCCGGATTGGGCCAGTACCTGCACGAGAACCTCGTAGGCGTCAACCCACTGCACAGATTCGGCATCGGTCAGGCCGACCGCTCGCTCAGCCGCCGCTGATGCCGTGCGAAACGCGCCGCGCGCCAACGACCGGCGGGCCGATTCGACCAGCAGAATCGCTGCCTGTGAGGTCTCGCCTGCGCCCTCCGCCAATTCGGCAGCGAGTTCGCAGAACGTGCCGGGCAGGCCGGGATGCGCGAACTGCACGGCCCCCAGGGCCCGTCGGCACAGCTCCATCCGTTCCGGCGGGAGCAGGTCGGCCAGCACCACTTCGCGGGTGAGCGCGTGCCGGAACCGGAAGTCCTGACCGTCCACGGTGAGCAGTTGCTGGGCTAGCGCGGCTCGCAATGCATCGATGACCGCTGCCGCGTCGGTGCCGGCGGCGCCGGGTACCAGATCCCAGTCGAAGCGCCGGCCGAGTATCGCCGCAGCGCCGAGCACCTGCCGTCCTGACGGACCGAGTGCGGCGACGCGTTTGCGGACGGACTCGGCCAAGCTCACCGGCGCGGTGGGCGTCAGGGTGGCGACGGTCCGCCATTGTCCGTCGGAGCGGACGAGAGCACCCGCGGTCACGACACTCGCCAGCAACTCCTCCACAAGGAACGGCACGCCGTCACTGTGGTTCACGATGAACCGCGCCAATTCCGGAGGCAAATCTTCGACCCCGAGGCACGCACGGAGCATCTGCTGCAACTGCGCGCGCGGCAGCGACGCAAGCCCAATGACGGCGGCACCAGCGGCCCCCCGCGCGCGCTCGAGCAGGTCGGCGGTGACGGGTGCGTCGGTACGCGTCGTCGCCACGCAGAGCACCCGTTCGCTCCCGAGATTGTCCGCGAGGTATTCCACAACCGAGATCGTCTCCGCGTCGGCCCAGTGCAGGTCCTCGAGCACGACCAGACACCCCGCTCGGCGCGACAGCGCGCGCAACAAGCGCACCGCTGCTTCCGCGACGAGCAGCGGCGACTCGTCGATCCGGCTCGGCTCGGCTGCGCCCCACCCCGGCACCAGCCGAGCAATCTGCCCCTCGAAACCATTCAGCTCGGGCCCGGTTGGCCGCTCGCCCGTCCGGCCGGCACCGAGGAACGCCTCCGTCAACGGCCGGTACGGCGACGGCGACGTGCTAGGCACGGCGCGTCCGGACAGTACGAGCAACCCTTGCTCGCCCGCTTCCGACGCCAGGTGCCGAATGAGCCGGGACTTGCCGACCCCCGCTTCACCGACCAGCACTACCACCCGGCCCTGCCCACGGGCGGCCTGCTCCAGAGCGTCGTGCAGCGTGGCGATCTCGACCTCACGCCCGACGACCACTGGGCACAGCACGCCCTGCATGGCACCAGTATCTGGCACCGGGGGCCATTGGGGTGCTGCTCAGCAGCGTCCCGGCGTGTATTGATGCCAGCTATGGATATGCTCGAAACTAGGCATTAGACATATGCATCGATCGCCCGCAGGCTCGTCGCATGATGACTTTCGCGATCGCGGCGCTTGTTCTGATCATGGTGCCGGGCCCGGACCAGGTGCTGATCACCCGGAACGCTCTTGCCGGCGGGCGGTGGGGTGGACTGCTCACCCTGCTGGGCGGCGCATTCGGGCTCACCGTGCATGCGAGCGCCGCCGCGCTGGGGCTGTCGGCGCTGCTGCTTGCGTCGGCGACGGCGTTCGCCGTCCTCAAGGTCATCGGCGTGGTCTACCTGCTCTGGCTCGGGCTGCAGACGCTGCGCACGGCCCGGCGGTCACGGCGCGAGCCAGCCGCGAAGGTGGCCATCGCAATTCCGCAGCGCCCATGGGCGTACCTGCGGCAGGGCTTCCTGTCCAACGCACTGAACCCGAAGGTTGCACTGTTCTTCGTCACCTTCCTGCCGCAGTTCCTCCCGACGGACAGCGGTTCGCCGCGCGCCGAGGCACTGCTCCTCTCGGCGATCTTCGCCGTGCTGTATGTCGGCTGGTTCAGCGGGTACGTCGTGGCTGTCGACCGGCTGGGCCAGTGGCTGCGGCGGCCGATGGTGAAGTCGCGTATCGAGCAGGTCACCGGACTCGTGCTCGTAACCTTCGCCGCCCGACTGGCGACAGCGAGCCAGTGACCAACCGGGGCTCAGCCAGACGCCCGAGCGACGACGGCATCACCAGCTTGGGCCAAGGCGTCCAGCAACGCCGTTGTCGCAGGTGGATCGGGCGGCTCGCCGAAAGTCGCGGCGTACACATGGCGGCGCGAACCGGGGAGTTCTCTCGCGACGATGCCCTTCGCCCGATGAGCGCGTAGCGCCAGGCCGGGGATCGTCGTCACGCCGAGGCCGGCGGCAACCAGCACCTGCATCACGACCATGTCGTCGGATGTGTAGCCGATCTTGGGCTCGAAACCCTCGGCAGCGCACACGGCCAACAGATGGCTGCGGCACCGCTCGCAACCGGCGATCCAGCTCGCGTCACGCAGTGCCCCCAGCGTGCGAACGCGCCGCAGAGACAGCAGGTAGAGCGGGTCATCGAGCAAATGATGACGCCGAATGCCGGGCGGCTCGGGCTCGGTCTCGTCGTAGCGGAAGACCACCGCGACGTCGACTCTCCCGGCGCGCAACAGGTCCAACGCCTCCGGCGGATGCGTGTCGACGAGGCTGACCTGCAGGCCTGGATGCTTCTGTGACAGCAGCTCGATCGCGTTCGGCACGAGCGAGCCGATCGCCGAGGAGAAGCCGGCCAGTCGCACCCAGCCCGCCGTCAGACCCACATGGGCGGAGAGCTCGGCGTCCGCGGCGTCGATCCGTCCGACGATCTCGGCCGCGCGGTCAGCGAGCAGGCGGCCGGCCTCGGTCAGCCGGACGCCCCGGCCGACGCGCTGCAGCAATTGTGCCCCCGTCTCCGCCTCGAGCCGCGCGAGGTGATGGCTCACTGTGGGCTGCGAGTAGTGCAACTGCGCCGCCGCCGCGGTGACCGAACCAGAGCGGGCAACCGCATCAAGGACGCGCAGTCGGGTGACATCCAGCATTCATCGATGCTATCTATGCATCCGGGCGGATCTCCGCACCACCTATAGGTGACCAAGCCAATCACCCGCGGAGGTTCACCGTCACCGACGCGAGTTGGTCGCACCTACCCGACCGGGGCGACCGGAGCGACCGGGGGGAGAAACAGCGTTCCACGCAGGCTGCCCCGCGCGGTGCGCAGCGCGACAACGATCCAGGCGGCGACCAGGCCGGCGTAGAACAGCACGGCGGCTACCTGGAAGACGTCCGATCCCGTGTGCGCCGCGAGTTCGGACGTGCCCAGGACACAAGTACCGACGGGAAAGGTGAACGACCACCAGGTCAGCGAGAACGGCAGGTGCCCGCGGGCGGTGCGCACTGTGATGGCGCCCGCGATCGCACCCCACAGCAGGGCGAAGCCCCAGACCGGCACGCCGTACACGACGCCGAAGGCCTGCAGTGCGGTCGAGTACGGGGCGGGTAGGGATTGCCCCGCGACACCGCCGAGGAGATTGGCGGCGGCGATCGACTGCCCCAGCGGACCGAGCACGATCCACAGGGTCGGCACCATGTTCGCCTCGCCCGTCTTGTAGACGGCAAGGCGGTACCAGATGAGCGTGATGATCACGATCGAGGCGAGCAGCGACAGCCCGAACATCGCGTAACACGACAGCAGTAGCGCAAGCCTGGCCTGTCCGGCGGGCGCGTACGGGACAAGCAGCGCGCCGGTGGAGGCCGACACCATCGGTGGCACGACCGGCATCAGCCAACCGCCGAAGGGACTGTCCGGTCTGACGACGTGGCGGGTGAACATGAAGAACGGCACCACCGCGGCGGCGGCCAGGCCGGTCACAGTGCCGCCGAACCACAGGACCCAGTCGACGTCGACGGCGGCCCGTAGGCCCAGGACGTCGCGGCCGAGCAGGATCGTGCCGGCCCCGACCGTAAGCAGGGCCATCGGCGGAGCGCCGTAGAAGTGCGCCATCACCGGGTTGAGGACGTGGCCTCGCGCCACATCGGGGAAGCGCACCGCATGGACGGCGGTCGCGGCGGTGAGTGCCACCAACAGGAAGCCGGCCAGCGCCCAGATGACGAGCGCGGCGGTGTGCAGGCCACGCGGCTGCCACGGCAACGACACCGCCGCGACCGCGACGATGCCGGTACCCATGATCGACGCGTACCAGTTCGGCGTCAGGTTGGAAAATATCTGCGACGGACGCTGCAGGTCACGCAGGAAACTGGGCTCGAGGACGTCGGAGTTGGCCAGCACCGTTCCACGCTCCCGCACGGCGTGCATCGTGTCTTCGCCGCCAGCACCGGGGTCGGCCTGCGGCAAGCCGGGCCCTGCGGATTCCGGCTAGCGGGTATGACCTGCGGCGGTGCTCCCCTAGCGAGCTTCGAGGAACCTCAAGACCGCAAGCACCCGTCGATGACCGGTTCCGGTCTCGGGCAGGTCCAGCTTGGTGAGGATGCTGCGGACGTGCTTTTCCACCGTGCCCTCGGAGACGAAGAGCTGAGTGGCGATGCCCCCGTTCGACCGGCCTTCGGCCATCGAGGTCAACACCTCGCGCTCGCGTGGGGACAACACATCCAGCGGATCTCGTCGCCGCCGCGCCTTGACCAGCTCCTGCACCAAGGACGGATCCACGACCGACGCGCCGGCAGCGATCCGCCCGACCGTCTCGATGAACTGCGCTATATGAGTCACTCGACTCTTCAACAGGTAACCCAGGCGCTCGCCGCCGGCCAGCAACTCCATCGCCTCGTCGAGCTCGACGTGCGCGGACAGCACGATGATCGCCGTGTCCGGCAACTCCTGGCGAATTTCTCGCGCCGCGTCCAGGCCCTCGGTCGCGTGCGACGGCGGCATCCGGATATCGACGATCGCCACGTCGGGCCTGGTTGCCCGAACCAGCGAGAGCAGTTCGCCCCCATTCCCGGCCTGACCCACGACGTCGAATCCTGAGCCAGTGAGCAGGCTGGCGACGCCCTCACGCAGCAGAACATCGTCGTCGGCGATCACGACTCGAGTCGGGACGCCAGGAGCATCGGGCATTCCGGCGTCCGCCGCGGGAGCAGAACCCACTCCGAAGGCGCGCATCAACTTGCCGCCATGCCGAGCAGCGCACTCACCCCAGCGATGATGGCTCCGCCCAGCGTGACCGACGCGAACGAGCTCAGGAACCCGGTGTGGAACAGGCGCCAGCGAATCCACGCGAGGGTCAGCAGCTCGAGGGCCACGGTTGCGGCCGCAGCCAGTAGCGCAGCGTGGTACTGCGGGATGAGGAACGGGAGCGTGTGCAGGACTCCGCCGAGAAAGGTACCGGCCCCGGTGATCGAGCCGCGCAGGTAGGCATTCCCGCGTCCGGTCAGATCGCCGGTGTCGGAGAGACCCTCCGAGAAGGCCATGCTCACCCCGGCGCCGATCGCGGTGGCCAGCCCGGCGTAGAAAGCGTAGTGCGGTTGGTGCGTCGCCAGGGCGACGGCGAAGATGGGCGCGAGAGTCGAGAGCGATCCGTCGATCAGTCCCGTCATCGCAGGCTGGACGCGCTGCAGCAGGAACGTGGGAGACGACGCCAGAACGGTGCTGGCCATGTTTACCTCCGCATCAGGCACAAGTGCGCCGTCCAGAGCCTGGCAAGACGCTCGTCCCCCGTCTTCCCGGTCAGCCGCCGTAGCTGCTACCTGCTACCTGGAATAGTCGGGCGCGTCCGCCCCCGTCACCGTGGGTGAGCCGAGGATTCGGCAGATACCCTGCGCCGACAGCTCCGACTTCGCCAAGAATCCGGCTGCCGGGCTCTCGGCGATGAGTTCTGGGTAGTCGGCTTCGGCGCGCGCCGAGGTCAGGATCACCGCGGCGCCGCCGCCGCGCTCGTCCCGGGCCAGCAGCCGAGCAAGCTCAAAGCCGCTCTCGTCTCCGAGCCCGATGTCGACGAGGATGACATCCGGTCGAAGCGCCTCAGCTTCGCGCAGCGCACCGGCGATGTTCGACGCCAGGCCCACTACCGTCAGGCCTTCTCGCCGCAGGACAACGCTCGCCGCCTCCAGGAAGGCAGCGTTGTCATCGACGAGCAGGAACCGAAGCCGCATACGATCACGGTGACATGCGGCGCGGCGCCGCGGCATTGCAGCTAGTAGCAATTCCGCGGCGGCTCGAGAGGCGCCGGCCGCGGCATCGGCACTGTCGGCCCAGTGAGCATCGGGCTACCGTCGGCGTCATGAATGCGCCAGACAACGGCGCCGACCTGGAGCAGGCCGCCGACGCGCAGGAGGCCCGAGTTCCACTCGACCGGACCCGGTTGCGTCAGCTTGCCGACGAGCAGGCCGCCCTGCGGCGAGTGGCCACCCTGGTCGCAGGCGGCGCGCAGCCCGCCGACGTGTTCGCCGCGGTCGCCGACGAACTCGGCCACCTGCTCGGCGCCGAGGCAACATTCGTCTCTCGTGTCGATCACGCATCCGGAGATCGCGGGCAGTCCGAGGGATATGTCACCGTCGTCGGCTCGTACGGACGGGTGAGCGACAAAGTGCCGATCGGTTTCCGGTTGAAGCTCCTGCCCGACATGGTTCAGGCTGTTGCGCTGCGCACCGGACTTCCGGCCCGGGTCAAGGGCGAACGGCTCGCGAACGGTCCACACGGCGCGTGGGTCGCCACGCTTGGCATGCGGGCCGGGGTGGCCACGCCGATCGTCGTCGGGGGACACAACTGGGGCGTCACGGTGGCAGCAACCTCGCAGGAGGACTTCCCGGCCGGCACCGAGGCGCGCATGGCGGATTTCATGGCGCTCGCGGCGACCGCGATCGCCAACGCCAAGGCCGAGCAGGAGCTGCGCGAACTCGCCGACATCCAGGCGGCTCTGCGGCGCCTGGCCACGCTCGTCGCGCGGGGCGAACCGCCCGAGGCCGTTTTCGCCGCCGCGACCAGCGAAGCGCTCCGACACTTCGGTAGCGGAACGGCGAGGATGATCCGGTATGAGCTCGATGGAACAGCGACCCTGCTCGCCAACGAAGGTACGACCGGGCCTCACGTGCGGATCGGGGAACGGTGGGAGGGTTCCCCACCGACCGGGCTGACCGCGACCGTGCGGCGTACCGGCCGGCCCGCGCGGGTCGACGACTATCACGACGTTCCGGGCGGCGAGCCTTACCTGCGCGAGGGGTTGCGGTGCGCGGTCGCCGTGCCGATCCACGTCGACGGCCGGCTGTGGGGGGCGATCGCTATCGGGTCCGCGCAAGGAACACTGCCGCCCGGCATCGAGCAGCGAATGATGCAGTTCACCGACCTGGTCGCCACCGCGGTCGCGAACGCACAGAACCGAGGCGCGCTTGAGGCGAGTCGTGACGAGCTCGCCCGCTTGCTGGAGGAGCAGGCCGCGCTGCGCCGAGTTGCCACACTGGTCGCCCGCGAAATCCACCCGGTCGACATCTTTACCGCCGTCGCAGACGAAGTGGGCCGACTACTCGGTGCGGACAACGCAGGGATCGCCCGGTTCGAGCCCGGCGGAACGTCGGTCGTGGTCGTCGGCTGCGCCGGGGACCTCCCGGCGACCCTGCCGACAGTCGGGACCCGCGTCGAGCTTCACGACTACCTCGCCCCGGCCGTCGTATGGCACACCGGCCGCGCCGCCCAGGTCGACGAGGACGTGTGGAGCAACCTGTCCGATCCAGCCGCGAAAGGCCTGCGCGCGTTGGGAATCCGGTCAACGGTGGCTTGCCCCATCATCGTCGAAGGCCGCTTGTGGGGCGTCGTGCTTGCGATGACGGGGAGAGGGCAGTTTCCGTCCGACGCCGCCGACCGAATGACGGACTTCACTGAGCTCGTCGCAACGGCCGTCGGAAATGCCGAGAGCCGAGCCGAGCTTGCCGCCTCGCGGGCCCGGATCGTCGCCGCAGCGGACGAGACTCGACGGCGGATCGAGCGGGACCTCCACGACGGGGTCCAGCAGCGCCTCGTCTCGGTTGGCCTCGAGCTTCGCCTGGCGGAGTCAACGGTGCCCGCCGAGTCGACTGAGCTCGAGACGAAGATCGCCCGGGCCGCGGACGAGCTCGACGGCGTCGTCGAGGATCTGCGCGAGATCGCCCGTGGCATCCATCCGGCAATCCTGTCCGAGGGCGGCCTGGGGCCGGCTCTGCGGACACTCGCCCGCCGGGCCGCGATCGCGGTCGAACTCGATGTTGCCGCGATTACGCGTCTCCCGGAGCCGATCGAGGTAGCGGCTTACTACGTCGTCTCGGAGGCGCTCACGAACGCGACGAGGCATGCACTCGCCTCGATGGTGGGCGTCGCCGTCGAGGAGCGAGACGACCGTCTTCACATCTCGATTCGCGACGACGGCGTGGGCGGCGTCGATCCCTCCCGGGGCTCAGGTCTGATCGGTCTTCGCGACCGGGCGGAGGCGCTGGGCGGGTCTTTCGAGGTCGTCAGCAGTCGTGCCGAGGGAACGCTGATCACCGTCCAGCTCCCGCTACGGCTGGGCTCGCTCGCTTGACGGTTGTGCGTTGCGCTGTCAGAGCGCCCGCGCCGTCCCGAGTCGGTCCGGTTCCCGCTCCAGCCGGGAGGCCCGGCGCGGTGCCCTGCGTGGTCGCCGAATGGGGATCGTGTTGGCGGCGTCAGCGTCGTCGATCGTGAGCGCGCTGGCGACGGCCACGAGGGCAAGCGCAGCCGCGACCAGGAATGCCACTCGATAGGCGGTGATACTGCCGGTCGCCGCGGCTGCCTGGTGGCCATGCATGGTCAGGACGATGACCGTCGTCAACAGTGCGACACCGATCGCGCCGCCGAGCTGGCGCACGGCGTTGAACATCGTCGAGGCCCGTCCGGTCGCGGCCGAGGAGATTGTCGCGAACGCGGCCGCCTGGCTGGGCACAAAGACCTGAGCCATCGCGAAGCCGATGGCGAACATCGACGCGCGGGCCCACCAGAGGCTGGAGTCAGGGCCTGAGGCAGCGAGCGAGCCGATGGCGACCGCGACCCCAAGCAGACCACCGGTGATGTGTCGGCGTGGGCCCAGACGGGGGTACAGGACGCGGCTGGCCAGTTGCGCGCCGAGCATGACGCCGACCGCCTCCGGGAACGTGCTCAGCCCGGATTGCAGCGGGGTGAGACCGCGACCGTCCTGGTAGTAGAGCGCCACGACATAGAGGGTGCCGAGGAAAGCGATCGACGCGAGAATCATGACCCCGTTGGCCGCACGAAACAACCGATTGCCGAACAGGCGAAGTGCGACGATCGGCTCGGTGGTCCGCAGTTCGACGAAGACCATCGCGGTCAGCAGGACGACGCCGATCACGATGGCGCTGAGCGGTGCCATCGCACCCCAACCCTGATCGGGCGCCTCCGACACCCCGTACATGAGCGAGCCGAGTCCCAGACCGCTGAGGACGAAGCCGGCGACATCGAACCGACCTGGTGCGCCCTGGGGCCGGTCCTCAAGGAACGCCAACCCGAACGCGAGCGCGGCCGCACCAATCGGCACGTTGACGAAGAACACCCAGCGCCAGGAGAGGTCATCGACGAGCAGCCCCCCGAGGACGGGGCCGATTGCGGGGGCGAACGTCGTCGGGACGGTGAGAATTGCGGATGCCCGGATGCGCTCCGCCGGCGGGAAGGTGCGAAAGAGCATCGCCATGCCGACCGGTGCCAACATCCCGCCACCGACACCCTGCAGGACGCGAAAGGCCACCAGCTCGCCAAGATTCTGAGCCAGCCCGCACAGCGCCGACGCGACGGTGAAGACCACGATGGCGGTGAGCAGTACCCGCTTGCCGCCCAGCTTGTCACCAAGCCAGCCGGACGCCGGAATGAAGACGGCGAGGCTCACGAGGAACGCGATAGAGATCGCGTCGACAGCCGTGGCGCTCACCCCGAAGTCGCGGCCGATGGTCGGCAGGGCCACGTTGACGATGGTGACGTCCATGATGCTCATGAACATCGCCGCGACGAACACGACTCCGACTGCGATCTTCTGACTTACTCGTGGTGGCACCGAACCGACCCTCCCCTAAATCCGACGCGCAGTCCTCACTGCTGGCGGGGTTCGCCGGGCGCAGCCATCTGGAATCTCGATCCGCCGGCTAGCGGTAATGCCCGGACGCTGACGACGACCGCGAGCGAGACGAGCACGACGAAGGCGAGCATGGCGTCGCGTGGCGCCACGTACTGCGTGGCCACACCGAGTGCGACTACGGGCACCGAGAGACCGACGTACGCGCCGAGGAAGTAGGCGGCCAGCACCTCGGCCCTCGACTGTGGCGGAGCGGTCGATCCCGCCGCCGCCAGCGCCCCGCGGAACACCAAGCCACCTCCGGCTCCGGTGACGACTCCTCCGATCACGAACACCGCCAGGCTCGGCAGCCACATGCCGGCGACGAGCAAAGCCAGGCCGGGGATCAGGAGGTAGGGGCCGAGACGGATCGTCGCCCCGAGGTCGATCCGGCTCAACGCCACCTGTGCGAGCGCGCCGGAGGCGAACGCGGCGAAGGCCACTGCGCCGGCCACCGCATGGGATGTCTCGCCCAACGTCCCGGCGAGGAAGCTGGGCGCCAGGGAGTTGAACACCCCGTATACGGCGAAGGACGCCACGCCGGCCGAGGTCGCCGCGAAGAAGGTGCGCCGCGCCTGCGGAGGAACCGCGATCCGCTGCGGTCGCCAGGCCTGGCGGGGCTCCGGTCGCACGGCGGTCTCCGGCGAAACCGCGAGCAACAAGGCGAGGAACAGCAACAGGGCGCCGAACACGTAGTACGGCAGCCGCAACGGCTGCGGCGCGTACTGCGCGAGCAATCCGGCGACCAGTGGTCCGAAGCCGATACCGCCCAGGTTGGCCGCCGTCGCCACGACCTGCCCGCGGCGTCCGCCGCGATCTCCTGCGGCCGTGCCGAGGTGGAGTTCGGCGAGGTACGCCGTCGCCGTGGCCGTCGTCAGCCCGACCGACACACCGCACACCACCCGCGCGAGCAGCAGCCCGGGGAGGCTCGGCGCCACCAGGAAGATCGCCGCAGCCGCGACGTTCAAGAGCAGCGCGGGGACGAATATCCGCTTGCGGCCGACCCAGTCCGAGACATGGCCGCCGAGGAACAGGCTGCCGATGACGCCCACCGCATAGACCGCGTACACGAGCGTGATGGTGATCGTCGAGAAGTGGTCGCGCCGTTGGTACAGCACGTACAAAGGAGTCGGCACGGCCGAGAAACCCATGTTGACGAAGAACGCCGCCGCCGCGACCCAGAAGCCGAACGAGTGGTGACGTCGCGATGCCGCGCGAGGAGGCATCGTGAGAACCGGCAGCGCGGGGATGGTCACAGTGGGAGCGCCCTGTTTTTGCATCCCTCCACCATGCGACGAGCCGGTTATGCTGTCGAACGAAGACCTTTCATCACTGTCATCGATCTGACGCATGCCCCCGGAGAGCGACATGGAACTTCGGCACCTGGAGCACTTTCTCGCGGTCGCCGAGGAGCAGAGCTTCACGCGGGCCGCGGCCCGCATCCACCTCGTCCAGTCCGCGTTGTCGGTGTCGGTGCGCAATCTGGAACGCGAACTCGGTGCGCCCCTGTTCAATCGCACCACCCACAGCGTGCAGCTCACCGAGGCGGGCACGGCACTGGTCGCCGAGGCCCGCCGCACCCTGGCCGCGGCCGAAGGCGCGCGCGACGCCGTTGCCGCGGTGAAGGGTGGCGTCCGCGGTACGGTGCGTATCGGAATCATGCAGTCGCTGGCCCTGATCGACCTCGCCGCCCTGCTGATGCGATACCACCACGAGAACCCCGATGTCAGGCTCGTTCCCAGCGCGGCGCACGGTGGCTCCGCCCAGCTCGCCAGCGACGTCTCGGACGGCACGCTCGACCTGGCGTTCGCCGGCTTGCCCGCGGCTTATCCCAAGGGTCTCGACGTCCGCACGCTGGCGGCCGAAGAGATGCTGCTCGCGTGCCCGCCTGACCATCCGCTGTCTCGACGCAAGCGCATCGCCTTGCGCGAGCTCGACGGCGAACGCTTCGTGGACTACCCGCCCGGCTGGGGCACCCGCCTGAGCGTCGACCGCCTGTTCAGCGAGTCCGGCTTGCAGCGCGAGATAGCGGTCGAGGTCGGCGACATCCCCACCGTGGCCCAGCTGGTCCGCGCCGGGTTCGGGTTCGCCTTCGTCAGCCCGTCGACACTTCCGGACACTCGGCGCCTCACGCTGCGACACGTCCGTCCGCACCCGGAGTTCACCGTGTCGTTGGTGACTTCGACGACGCGATCGGTATCCGCCGCCGCGCGCGCGCTCATCGAGCTGGTCGACGCGACCTATCGAAAGCGCTTATGAACTCGGATGATGATCGTCATCACCGATGTTCGTTTGACAGCATCACGGTCACGATCGCACCCTGGAAGGCATGAGTTCAGCGACCGACCAGACCCTCACCACCGTCCCGTTCGGCGCGACCGACATGGCCATCACCCGCATCGGCTTCGGCGCCTGGGCCGTCGGCGGCGGCGACTGGGCATTCGCGTGGGGACCCCAGGACGACAACGCGGCGATCGCCGCGATCCGGCACGCAGTCGAGTCCGGCGTCAACTGGATCGACACCGCCGCCGTATACGGCCTCGGCCACTCGGAGGAAGTCGTGGCCGCCGCGCTGGACGGCATCCCGGAAGCCGATCGTCCGTACGTTTTCACCAAGTGCGGCCTCGTGTGGGACGAGGCGGACCGTTCGATCGCCCCGCGCCGCGTCGGTGACCCTGCGTCGATCCGCCGCGAGGTCGAGAACTCGCTGCGCCGGCTGAACGTCGAGCGGATCGACCTGTACCAGATGCACTGGCCGGCAGAGGACGGCAGCGAGCTGGCCGACTATTGGCAGACGCTGCTCGACCTCAAGACCGAAGGCAAGGTACGCGCTGTCGGGCTTTCGAATCACGGCCGCGACCAGCTCGAGGCCGCCGAAGCGCTCGGCCACGTCGACACCCTGCAGCCGCCGTTCTCGGCCATCCACCGCGAAACGGCCGACCTGTTGCCGTGGACGCGCGCGCACGACACCGGCGTCATCGTCTACAGCCCGATGATGTCCGGCCTGCTCACCGGAGCATTCACGCGCAGTCGGGTCGCAGCACTGCCGGGCGACGACTGGCGCCGCACCAGTGCCGACTTCACGACCGACCTCGACGCCAACCTCGCCGTCGCGGACGCGCTGCAGAGAGTTGCCGCGCGCCACGACATCAGCCAGCCCGCTGCCGCAGTCGCGTGGACACTCGCCTTTCCCGGGGTGACCGGTGCGATCGTCGGCGCGCGCAGCCCGGAGCAGGTGGACGGCTGGCTTGCCGCAGCCTCGACCGAGCTCACCGCGGACGACATCCAGACTGTCGCCGACGCCATCACCGCGCACGGCGTCGG
>JAVHVD010000349.1:0-9550 GCA_032160745.1 Pseudonocardiales bacterium | reverse complement strand
GCACGGCGCCGCCGCCGCGCTGGCTCGCGCCACGGATCAGCCTGGCAATGGTGTCGAGCTCCCGCTCGCGTTCAAGCATTCCCCCCGCGGCCGAGCTCACTCACGCACTGTAGGAGAGGTTCCGGGGATTCGCCTGGCGGCCAATGCTCGTGGTGACAACCACGATGCCGCGGCGAGCGCAGCCGCGCGATCCTTCGTCGCGTGCTCGACCCGCTGCTGCTACGCATCGACCTGGACCGCGACGCCGACCCGGTGAGCGGGTGCCTCTCGAGCGGCGACGGACCCGTGCGCGGCTTCGCGGGATGGACCGAGCTGTTCTCCGCGCTGCAGGACGCCGTCACAGCCGACCGGGCGGCGCACCGACCGGCGCCCCGAATTCCAGAGGTAGGCAGGCCATGAAGATCGCTGCAACGAGCGGTGTCACACGATTCCGTGCCTGGGGCGTCGCGGGCCTTGGTGTGCTGGCCCTCTGCTTCGGTCTGCAGCAGGCGCGGGCGACGACGGTGACGTCGCTCGCGGGCAGCGTGACGCCGGTGGCCACCGGCGCCCTGGATCAGAGCGATCCGCACGTCAGTGGCGACTGGGTCGTCTACACCGACTTCAGCGCCGGATCGTCCAGCGGCCGGATTCGTTACCGCAACGTCGTCACCGGGTTCGACGCTGCGATTCCGAATCTCGAGGGGGGAGGCGACAGCCTGTCCGACATCAGCGGGACGACCGTCGTGTACATCCACTTTGCGGCGGGACGGCACGCCGTCTATTCGTTCGACATCGCAGCAGGCGGTGACCCGGTCGAGCTCGACCCGCAGCCGGCCAGCAACCGTCGGGGGTCCGGCGTCGGCGGCCGCACGGTCGCCTGGCAGGACTTCGGCTTCACTGCGCTCGTCTCCCCGGAGATCGTCGTATACGACCTCGACACGCACGTCATGACCCGGTTGACCGACGACGCGTTGTACGACCGCGACCCCCAAGTCAGCGCAGACGGCAACACGGTGACGTGGGCCAAGTGCACGAGCGTCGCCGGCGGTTGCGAGGTCTGGGATGCGGCGCGCACCGGCAGCACGTGGACGACCGGCCCCCTCACCAGTGGCGGCACCGAGTCGTCGCTGCCTGACACCAATGGCAACACTGTCGTCTACGACCGCGCCCTCGGCTTCAATGAGAGCGACATCGTCTGGCAGCCGGTCGCCGGCGGACCGGCGGCCCAGCTCACCCTGCCGTCCGTGCAGCAGAACCCGAGCATCAGCGGTGGCGTCGTCACGTTCGAGAGCTACGACCCGACGGCATCGACGCCGAACTTCGACCTCTACGCCTACGACGTGGCCACCGACCGGCTGTACCGACTCACCGACACGCCCGAGGACGAGGCGCTCAACGACGTGTGGGTCGCGCCGGACGGCACGGTGACCGTGGTCTGGAGCCAGCGCGACGCCACCGGCGACGACAACGTCTACGCCGAGACAGTCACCCTGCCGGCGACGACGACCCGCGCGGCCGCCGTCCAGCAGCCGATCAACGCGGACGGCTCCAGCACATTCACCGCCAAGCGCGGCGTCGTCCCGGTGAAGTTCACCCTGACTAACAACGGCACGCCGACGTGCGACCTGCCGCCGGCCACGATCACGGTCACCCGGGTCGGTGCGTCGACCTCGCAGACCGTGGACGAAAGCACCTACAGCAGTGCGGCCGACACCGGGTCCAACTTCCGGATCAGCAGCTGTCAGTACATCTACAACCTCGCCGCCCACAACATCGGGCCCGGCAGCTACCGGATCGGCGTCGTCATCGACGGCCAGCAAGTCGGCAGGGCCAGCTTCGCACTCACCTAGCTCCCCCGGCCCACTCGCGTCGGTTGTCGACGTGATCGTCCGATTGCGCCAACTGTGCCCGCTCCGGATGGACTACCCGCTGAAACTCCGGCGACGATCAACGACCGAGCGGGGATACGAAATTGCCAACACTCACCCGAGTGTCAAGCTCAGAAGGGAATGTCTCATGCGTAAAGCACTCGTCGTGCTCGGCTTGGCCAGCGCGATCCTGGGCGCCGGTGCGAGCACCGCGTCGGCGCTGGACTGCGTCAATGTCAGTCGGCCGGCACCGGCTCAACCCGGACAGCCAGTCGCCGACCTGTCTCAAGAAGGAGGCCCGATCGTCTACGTCGTCCAGGGCAACTGGTGGTTCATCTCCTTCGATGGAACCTTCGGCGACGGCTTCTGGGACTTCGTGCCGCCAGGCACCGCGTCATCGGTGCTCGGAATGACGGCCACGCAGGCAGCGTCCCTGGGACTGCCGTCGAGTGCGACGCACGGCAACTACCAGTCCGGCCAGGGTTTCGGCCTGCTCGACAAAGCCATGGCCCCCTGCATCACTACGCGCCAGACCAGCCACGGCATCCAAGCCGAGTCCATCCGCTGTTCCGGCGGCTGAGCTCGGCACGAGTACTCGACCGCGCACCGGCCCGGTCCTCCGCCCAGCCGAGGACCGGGCCGGTTTCGCGTCCGCAGTTGGCGCTGTTGCATTGGTCGGGAGCGCACGGATCGCGGCCAGAGTCGCTGCAAGCGACCTTGCAGTTCACCGCCGATCAGCAGTTCCTCGCATCGGACACGGTAAGCGCAATTTGCGGTAGCTATCGCTTTAGTCCCACCGGATTCGACGCGATGAACGCCGGGACGACGACGGTGGGTTACGCGGGTCCGACCTGGTGCGTTCGCCGTGATCGCCGCTTTCCAGACCATGCTCAGCGGACCTGCCGGGATGAGTGCGTCTTAGCACCTCGTCGGTCATGGTCACGAACGTGATCAGGGCTACTGGGCCTCCCCCGGCGTTGACGGACATCCAAGATCAGGGGGCCGGTTGGGCGCGGTCGCAGGCGCCGGTCACCTTCCCGGCCGCCGATCCGTCAATGGTGTACGAGGCTCTGCACGTCCGCTCTGCAGCGCCGTGTCCTCTCGAAGGGAGTCGCCATGAGCGCATCGAACGCGCCCGCTGAACCGCAACCAGCCCCAAGTGTCAGAGCGCAGACCTTGGCCATGCAGGGGCTAGCAAACCGGGTGGTCCGTGGATTGCTGCGCACGCCTGTGCTGTGCCGCATCATCGGCAAGCGGCTACTGACCGTTTATGTGGTCGGCCGGAAGTCTGGCCGGCACTACCCAATCCCGGTTGCCTATACCCGCCGCGACGGGGTCCTGGCGATCGGGACGCCGTTCGGGTGGGTGCGCAATCTACGCACCGGAGAGCCAGTCGAGATTCGTCTGCTGGGCAAGCGGCGACCCGCCGGAGTCCAGGTCCTCAGCGACGAGGCCGGCGTTGTCGAGCACTACGCGATGATGGCCCGCGACAACCACCAGTTCGCGAAGTTCAACAAGATCGCCCTCGATGACGCGGGCAACGCAAGCCCAGCCGATCTTCATCTGGCCTGGGCGGCGGGTGCTCGAGCCGTCCGGCTGTCACCGCGCTGACCCCTACGTCAGTATGGCTAGGTCGCGCTCGAGGCTGATATGCCCTACAACGCTGATATGCCCTACAACGCTGTGCGGGGCGGCGCGCACTGCGCCATGACCAAATGGGTTGTGTAGTGATCGTGTGGGCAAGCACCCTCTGAACCTGCCAGTGCGACCGGTTTCGTCTGCGCGGTGGCGCTTTCCGGCTTCATGCTCGCGGCATGACGCAGCGCGCGGGCTGAAAGCTTCCGACCGCATTCAGGGTCCCCCTGTGGCTCCTGAGATCGACACGTTCCAGCGCGCGGAAGTCGCTCCGTTCCTCGCCGAGTCCGAGTACCCAGTCCGCGACGCTCAAGTCATGTCGCAGGTGCGATTCAGTAGGCGGGCGGCTGGGGCTCGTTGTAGGTGGTGCGAGAGGTCCCGGCGGGTCCCTGGTGAACGACATCGGTCCGACGACGGGCCATCATGAAAATGGCTTCGAGGACGACACCGATTGCACCGACGACCATCAAAATGACGCCCGCGGTGTGAATGTTGAAACCCTTCGTGTCATGCACCGTCACGGCGAACCGCAAGATCGCACCGACGGCGATCAACAATAGAGCTGCGCCGATTCGCATATTTTTCTCCCTGTTTGGGCCCGCACCGGAGATTGGTTAGGGCTGGATTAGCCTTCCCTCTAACGGGAGCCGACAAACCGCATCGAACGCGATCTGAATCCACCCTCTGCGCCAGCGGTCGGTGCGCCGCCGGGCAGGTGCGCCATTCATCGGTGGCTGGTCAAGTCGCGGTGCCCCACCGGCGACCTGGACGAGTCGACAGTCGAGATCGGCGGGCTGGCGCAGTCGTTCACGATCAACGGCGTGGACTCGGGCTGATCGTAGGCGAGCCCGGCCCTACTTGGGGCAGAGAACGGGCCGGGCCCGCAGTCACTGAAGCGCGGACGTGGCCTTTCCCGTTACCCCGCCTGCGAACTGGCCGAGATTCGCAACCGTCGGCGCGACCAGGTACATGCTCGAAGGGCATACACCCTTGGCCGCACGACGGTCACGACTGTCCCGCCAGTCCCCTGATGCCCGACGATCAATCGCCCGCTGATCCGGTAACCACGCGAGCACGGTTGTGGCGAGTCGGTGGGGCGCGGCAGACAGTGATCGGCTGGCGGGCCGACCGCTGCGGGGCTGACCGCTCTTGCGGACACGCCCCGCGCGGGTCGGCCGCGTCAATGTCGGCCCGCGGCAGACCATCACGATTGCGTTGCTGCCAGCCGACGATGTCGCTCACCGTGGCGACCGGTCTGGACGGTGGCCCTCAGGTGTGCAGGCCGTACCCGTACGCGTAGAGCGGGTCGTAACTCGGGTCCCCGACGTTGATCGGCTCCTGGCTGACCGTGCGCGGCCACGTGACGGGCAGCTTGCCGGTGTAGGGAGCCGCGCCGAACAGGTCGTCTGCCACGCCCTCGCCCTCGCTGCCCGGCAGCCACGCCGCCACCAACGCGTCCGTCTCGTTCAGCTGCTTCGGGTCGATCTGCAGCGGGCGGCCCGACACGACGACGACGATGCACTTGGCCGCGGCGGAGCAGACCTTGTCAACGGCGGCCTTGTCGGCGGCCGACAGCTGCATGTCCTTCACCGGGCGCGGCACGTTGTGATCACCCGGGTCGTATGCCCACTGCGGGCCGTTGACGTCGCCGAAGCCCTCCGCGTACGGCGTCTCGCCGACCACTACGACGCCGGTTGCGCCGTGCGGGACGGGCGCCGAGGCGGTCGCGCTGTAGGTCACCTTCGCGTTGCCGGCATGCTGCCGGATGCCCTGGAGGATCGTCGTGCCAGGGATGACGTTGGTCGACCCGCCCTGCCAGGTGAGCGTCCAGCCGCCGGCCTGGTTGCCGATGTTGTCGGCGTTGCTGCCCGCGACATAGATGCTGCCGCCGTTACGGCGGATCGGCAGCGTGTGCTTCTGGTTGCGCAGCAGCACCTGCGATTCCTGCACGGCCTTGCGGGCCACCGCCCGGTGCGCGGCGTCGCCGACCTCGGGTAGGTGCGTGCGGTCGGTGTACGGGTGCTCGAACAGTCCGAGCTCGAACTTCTTGGTGAGGATCCGGCTAACTGCGTCGTTGATCCGGGCCATGGACACCTGGCCGGTGCTCACGGCGTCAGTCAGCGCGGCCTCGAAGTCCGCGAAGTTGGACGGCTGCATGAACATGTCGATGCCGGCGTTAACGCCCAGCACGACGCGCTGCTCGAAGGTCGTCCCGGCACCGGGCTGGATGTGGTCGATGCCGTTGTAGTCGGAGATGACGAAACCGTCGAAGCCCTCCTGGCCCTTGAGCCAACCTGTGATCAGGTCGCGGTTCCCGTGCATGTTCGTGCGGGTTGCGTCACCAGGGAACTGCACGTCGGAGTACGACGGCATGACGGTGCCCACGTGATGCTGCTGCACGGCTGGCACGTAGGGCGCGAGCGCGAGCCGGTCGAACGTCGCGCGGTCGACCTGGTCGACGCCCTGGTCGATCGGGTAGTTCCCGGTGGTCTGGTCGTTGGAGCCGGTGCCGTAGGTCGTCAGGCCGTCGCCCGCAAAGTGCTTCGCCGTGGCGAGGACGCGGTCGTTGTTCTTGAGCTGCCCGGGGCCGCCTTGGAATCCGTCGATCGCGGTCTCCATCTGCTCGACGAGGGCGGGGTCCTCCCCGAACGACTCGTAGGTGCGGCCCCACCGGTCGTCGCGCGCGACGCAGATGCACGGTGCGAAGGCCCACTGGGGGCCGGTCGAGCGGGTCTCCGAGGCGGCGACGTGCTCGACGTCGGCAACGAGCGCCGGGTCACGGGTGGCGCCGAGGCCGATGTTGTGCGGGAAGACGGTCGCGCCGTACATGTTGCCGTCGCCGTGCACCGTGTCGATGCCGTACAAGATCGGGATGTGCAGGCGCGATTGCAGCGCCGCGCGCTGGTAACGGTCGACCATGTCAGCCCAGGCCGTCGGCGTATTCGGCGTCGGAACCGAGCCGCCGCCGGACAGCACGCTGCCTAGGTTGTCGCTCGCGATGATCGACGGGTCACTGTCGATCGACGCGCGTTCGGCCTGCGTCATCTGACCGACTTTCTCGGCGAGCGTCATCCGCCCGAGCAGGTCGGCGACGCGTTGCGGGATCGGCAACGCGGCGTTCTCGTAGCGTGGAGTTTCGGCCTGGGCGGGGACTGCCACGGCCACGAGCGGCGACGCCAGCATGAGGCCGGCGACTGCCGCCCGGGCTACGGGTCGGATGGTGATCACGAGCTGCCTCCTTGGGCTGTACAGGCGGAGATCTACGACCGTCCACCACTGCGCGATGGCGCCGGTCTGGATACGGCACGTAGCCCGGCGGTCGTGCCGGGCAAATCGACCGCGGTCAGTTGGCCGAAGCCGGTACCGGTGACCGGCGCGGACCAGCTGGTGCCGTCGCTCACCGGAGGGCGCGAGGCCAGCGATGACCGCCGTGACCTGGCGGTGGGGGTGGTGCGCACGGACGACTCCTCGGCGGGTCTGCGGAGGTGAGCGAGGTCGTTACTCGGGCACTTGGTGATACGAATTGTTCTACTCCGGCATGGCCATATTTGTCACGTACCAGAACGAAATACCCGGAACTGGGCGAGCTGGATCGCGACCGTCCCGACCGCCGGCGACCAGGTCGTGTGATATCTGGACGGCGTCCCGCGCTCGCTCGGAACCGGATGAACGGCGGTCGAGGGATGCCACCACCACTCGCCGTGGGCGCCTGCCCACCTTGTGTTCGCGCCTTCGAACCTCCGTAATGGGTACGTGACGATCGTCGGGGCATGGCTGCGCCTCGAGGTGCGCCGGCGCTGGCGCTCGCTCGCGGTGCTCACCCTGTTGATCGCCGTGGCGAGCGGAACAGTGTTCGCCGCGCTGGCCGGCGCCCGACGCGGTGCGAGCGCCCAGTCGCGTTTGCAGGAACGCACCCGGCCGGCAACGGCGACCGTCTATGCGAACGATCCCAAGTTCGACTGGGAGCAGATCCGGGCGCTGCCGGGTGTCGAGGCGCTCGCCACCTTCGTCGTCACCTACGGAACGGCGCTCGAAGGGTTTCCCGACGGCTCGATCGCCTTCCCCCCCGCCGATGACGGCGAGATGCGCACCATCGAGCGGCCGGTGGTGTTCTCCGGACGGCTGCCCGACCCCGCTCGCACTGATGAAGCCGTCGTCACGGCGAAGTTCGCGTCCAAGCATCACAAGGACGTCGGAGACACGGTGGTGCTCCGGCTGCCCACTCCTGCGCAAGTCGCCAACGGTGAGTCGACTGACCACGGACGGCTGGCGGGTCCGCGCGTCACACTGCACATCGTCGGCGTAGTCCGGTCGCCTTGGCTCGCCGCTGACACTCCGGAGGGCGAGGGCACGCTCATTCCCTCCGCGGGACTCACCGCCGCCTATCGGTCGAACCTCGTCGGCGGCGGTGCCGGCGCCGAGTACATCAACGCGATCGTGCGGCTGCGGGGTGGCGGGTCGGCGGTCAGCGCGTTCCGCGACGCCGCGGTACGCATTCGTCCGGACCTCGAGGTCGTCAACCTGCCCAGCGAGCAGCGACAGGTACAACGCGCGAGCACCTTCGAAGCGCGTTGTCTGCTCGCGTTCGCTGCTGCGGCGCTCGTCGCCGCCCTCTTCCTGGTCGGGGCGGCGATCGTCCGCTACTCCTCCGCCGGCGCGTCGGAGCTGCTGAGTCTTCGCCCGTTGGGAATGACACCGCAGCAGCGCGTGGGCGCGGCCGGGATCGCTCCGGTAATCGCCGGTGTCCTCGGTGCCGCTGTGGGGGTCGTCGGCGCGATCGTGGCCTCGCAGTGGTTTCCGCTGGGCACGGCACAGTTGCTCGAACCGTCGCCGGGAATCGACATCGACTGGACGGTGCTCGCGCCCGGGTTCGGGTTCGTCGTCATCGCCGTGCTCGGCGCGGCGGTCATCGCGGCACGGCTGGCCACTACTTCAGCCCAGCGCGACCTCCCGAGCCGACGGTCGACTGTGGCCCGGACGGCGGCGCGGGCCGGCCTGCCGGTGCCGCTGGTGGTCGGTGCCCGTTTCGCGCTCGAGCCCGGCCGCGGGCGCGCGGCGGTGCCCGTCCGCCCCGCACTGATCGGCGCCGTGGCCGGCGTGCTCGGCATTCTCGCCTCGCTCACCTTTGCCGGCGCCGTCTCCGACGCCGCCGCCAAGCCCGCGCGGTTCGGTCAGACGTTCCAGCTCGTGGCGTACATGGGATTGAGCAGCGAGGACTTCGGGCCGACGGGGCCGCTGTACGCCGTCCTGGCGAAGAACCCGGACGTCGCTGCGCTCAACGATGTCAAACTCGGCGTGGCGACCGCTCGACGAGGGGACACCTCCGTCTCGGTCTATGGCAACACCCCTGTCTCGAACGCGATGGCGGTCGTCATCACGGCCGGCCGGCAGGCGGGGTCGGCCGACGAGGTGGTGCTTGCGCCGCGCAGCGCGGCAGCTCTGCACGCCCGCCTTGGGGACACGGTGTCGCTGACCGGTGACCGCGGAGCCGTCCGGCTGCATGTCAGCGGCATCGGATTCGTCCCGCAGGGCCCGCACAACACTTACGCCGATGGAGCTTGGATGACTCCTGCGGGGTACCGGACGTTGTTCAACGGTTTCCAGTATCACGAGGCGCTCGTGTCGCTGCGGCCCGGCGTGAAGCCCTCGGTGGCGGCAGCTGCGCTCGTGAACGCGGTGCTGACGGCGATCCCCGAGGCACAGGGTTTCGAGTTCGACTTCGCGTACGACCCGCCTCAGGTGGCACAGATCCGGCAGGTGCGCGTGCTGCCGGTCGTGCTCGGGTCGTTCCTCGGCCTGCTCGCCATCGGTGCGATCGGGCACGCCCTCGCCACGGCGGTGCGCCGCCGCTCGCATGACCTCGCCGTGCTCCGCGCGCTGGGCATGACGCCACCACAGAGCGTCGGCGTGGTCGCCACTCAGGCGACGGTGCTCGCGGTCGTCGGCCTGGTGTTCGGCGTGCCACTCGGCATCGCTCTCGGTCGCTTCGTCTGGCGGGCGGTCGCCGATTCGACGCCGCTGCAGTACACGTCGCCTCCGGCAGCGCTGCCTCTCGCGCTCATCGGGCC
>JAVHVD010000348.1:0-4382 GCA_032160745.1 Pseudonocardiales bacterium | reverse complement strand
CCTCTGACCAGAGCCACGTCCCGCCTGCTCCCGTAGTCGCGCGCCACCAGCATCGCCGATCCGTCGGGAGACACCGCGAGCGGCATGGTGCTGACGGCTCCAAACCTCGAGGTACCGGAGATCAACGCCGTCCGCCATGTATTGGGCAAGGTCGCCGTGCAGGTAGACCGCTGCACCAAGGCCGGACTTGCGGAGGCGTGCGGCGGCGAGGGGTGTTCGGTTCCCGGCGCGACGTGGTGATCGCTGCGCATCTTCCCGAGCCCGATCACGGTCGCCGCGACGGCGAGGACGGCGACCACCGAGGCTGCGATCAGCCAGGCGGTCCGCCGGCCGCGGTTGAGGTGGTGCGCCTGATCATGGTCCAGGACGTCGAGGCTCGCCAGGTGCGCGAAGTCCACCGGGACGGTGTCGATGTCGGTGGCGCGTTCGCGCAGCGTGTTGCGCAGGTCCGTTTCGAGGTCGGTCATGACGCGCCTCCTTCCAGGTCGAGCGAGGTATCGGTTCGCAATGTGGCAAGGGCGCGGGACGCCAGGCTGCGCACCGTGCCGCGTCGGCAGCCGAGCGCAGCGGCGATGTCGGAGTCACTGGCGTCGGCGTAGAAGCGCAGGACGAGAACCGTCCTCTGTCGAGCCGGCAGCTGGCGCAGCGCTTGCCACAGGAGGTCCCGCTGCGCAGGATCGTCCCGGTCGACCGATGGCCTGTCGGGAAACGCGTCCATGACGACTTCCCGGTTCGTACCGCGCCGGGCCCAACTGACGTTCGCGTTTGCCAGCGCCCGCCGGGCGTAGCCGACCGGGTTGTCGAGGGGCAGCTCCTCCCCGAACCGGCGGTACATCCCGAGCAGCACCTCTTGCAGCAAATCCTCGGCACGATGCCGATCCCCGCACAGCAAATACGCGAAACGGAGGAGATCCAGGCCGCACCGACGGGAGAACTCCGAGACGGTCTCCTGGGCCGCAGGCACTCGGCTCGACGATCCATCGGTCGACAGCGCGATCACATCCGGTACGACGCATTGATCACGGCGAAGTGTTGCAGCCGCCGCGTGGCAAGGGCGAGGCCTGCCGCGCGGGTAACCTGCTGTGGTGCCCCAACCCACCCGCAGTGTCGCGCTCGTGACGCTCGGGTGCGCCCGTAACGAAGTGGACTCCGAGGAGCTCGCCGGCCGTCTCGGCGCCGCGGGATGGGGCCTTGTGCAGGACGCCGACGATGCCGACGTCGTGGTCGTCAACACCTGCGGATTCATCGATTCGGCCAAGAAGGACTCGATCGACACGCTGCTCTCGGCGGCCGACACCGGGGCCAAGGTCGTGGCCGTGGGTTGCCTGGCCGAGCGGTACGGCGACCAGCTCGCGTCGTCCCTGCCGGAGACCGACGCCGTCCTCGGCTTCGACTCCTACGCCGACATCGCCGCGCGGCTGGACGACATCGCCGCAGGACGGGCGGTCACGCCACATACCCCACGCGACCGGCGAACGCTCCTGCCGGTGTCTCCCGTACAGCGACCGGCCGCGTCGGCCGAGGTGGCCCTGCCCGGCCATGCGTGGCTTCCGTCAACCGCCCTGCGGACCCGTCTGGACGACGCTCCGGTGGCCTACCTGAAGCTCGCGTCGGGTTGTGACCGGCGCTGCACGTTCTGCGCGATTCCGTCCTTCCGTGGGTCCTTCGTCTCCCGACCGCCGGCCGATGTCCTGGCCGAGGCGCAGTGGCTCGCGTCGACCGGTGCCCGCGAACTCGTCCTCGTCAGCGAGAACTCGACGTCCTACGGCAAGGACCTCGGCGACCTGCGCGCACTCGAAGGTCTTCTGCCCGAGCTGGCGGCGATCGATGGTGTGGAGCGGATCCGGGTGTCCTACCTGCAGCCGGCCGAGCTGCGTCCCGACCTGCTGAACGCGTTGGCGACCACGCCCAATGTCGCCCCGTACTTCGACCTCTCCTTCCAGCACTCGAGCCCGGCGGTCCTGCGGCGAATGAAGCGCTTCGGAGACACCGACGCATTCCTCGACCTGCTCGCCCGTGCCCGCGCGCTGGCGCCCGACCTCGGCACACGCAGCAACTTCATCGTCGGATTCCCTGGTGAGACCGAGGCCGATCTCGCCGAGCTCGAGCGCTTTCTCTCGACCGCCCGGCTGGATGCGATCGGCGTCTTCGGCTATTCCGATGAAGAGGGCACGGACGCCGTCGATTTCGACGACAAACTCGATGCCGAGGAGATCGCCGAACGGGTCGAACGCATCAGTGGGCTGGCCGACGAACTGGTGGCGCAGCGCGCCGAGGATCGGATCGGCACGCGTGTGGACGTCCTGGTCGAGGACGTCGATGACGACGGCGTGGTCGGCCGGGGGGCTCACCAGGGTCCTGACGTCGACGGCGTCGTCCGCCTGGTCGGCGGCGAAGGTCTGAACCGGGGGCAGTTCGTCGGCGCATTCGTGATCGACACCGAGGGCGTCGACCTCGTCGCCGAGCCGACCGGAGACCCCTGGTGAGCGACCCGACGGGGGACCCGCCGATCATCGGCGGGCAACCGGCGGTCGGCGCGATGCCGGTCTCCGGGCCCAAGCCGAGCGGTGCCGACAAGCATGTCGTAGGTGAGAAGCACATCACCAAGCCGTCGCTGCCCCGGCTGACCGACGATCCCATCGGCGATCCGCCGAGCCCGGCGTCCGCGTGGAACATCGCGAACGCACTGACCGTCTTCCGGCTCTTTCTCGTCCCGGTGTTCGTGCTGACCCTCTTCGCCCACGGTGGTCACGACGAGTTGTGGCGGTTCCTGGCGTGGGCGGTCTTTGCCGTGGCATCGGTGACCGACCGGATCGACGGCGACATCGCCCGCAAGCGCGGCCTGGTCACCGAGTTCGGGAAGCTGGCCGACCCCATCGCCGACAAGGCGCTCATCGGCGCGGCGCTCATCGGGCTCTCGGTACTCAACGACCTGCCCTGGTGGATAACCGTGGTGATGCTCGTCCGCGAGGTCGGCGTCACGGTCCTGCGGTTCTGGGTGATCCGGCACGGGGTGATCCCGGCCAGCAGAGGTGGCAAGGTGAAGACCCTGCTCCAGGCCGTCGCCACCGGCCTGTTCGTTCTCATCCCGATAGGTGGGTGGCTGAAGCCGGTCGCTTGGACGTTCATGGCCGCGGCGATCATCGTCGCGCTGGCCACCGGCGCCGACTACGTCGCCCGCGCGATCCGGCTCCGCCGAGCGGCGGCCGCACCCAGCGCTCCGTGACCGACGTCGCCGCCCTGCTCGCCCACCTGCGGTCGCGCGGGGCCACCGTCGCCGTGGCCGAATCGCTCACCGGCGGCCTGCTCACCGCCGCGTTGACCGAACCCGGAGGTGCGAGCAGCGTCCTGCGCGGCGGTCTGGTCGTGTACGCGACCGACCTGAAGGCCACGCTGGCCGGCGTCGACCGGGAGCTGCTCGCTGCCCGCGGCGCGGTCGACCCGGAGGTGGCCCGCCAGCTCGCGTCGGGCGCGCGGGATCGGCTCGACGCCACGTTCGGCGTCGGCGTGACCGGTGTCGCCGGCCCCGACGCGCAGGACGGCCGTCCGGTGGGGACGGTGTTCGCCGCCGTTGCCGGGCCGGAGGGCGTCGTGGGGCGCGAATTCCGGCTCGCCGGCAGTCGGACGGAGATCCGGGCCGCCGCCGTCGCGGCCTGCCTCGCACTGCTGGCGGGGGAATGCGCGCTGTCCCCGTTGCCTTGAAACAGATGACTGTGTTCGCCGAGAGCGGACGGATCTGCGCGGACAGCGCGGGCCCACCCGGTGCCAGGTACGGTTGAGATCACTGGCCGTCCTGAGTTTCGTCGTCCGAAGGGGGTCCTCATGCCCGTACTGCGACAGGTCGTGGGTGAGACTCTCCGTGGGTTGCGCATGCGCCAGCGGCGCACGCTGCGCGAGGTCTCGGCGACCGCCCGGGTCAGCTTGGGCTACCTCTCCGAGGTGGAGCGCGGGCAGAAGGAGCCGTCCTCCGAACTGCTCGCCGCGATCTGCAGTGCGTTGGACGTCGAACTCTCCGACCTGTTCGCCGAGGTGAGCCAGGTGCTGCGGCGCGAAGAGAAGCTGGCGCTCGTGAACAGCCGGGTGGCCCTCGTGGGTGCCGGCTCGGCCCGGATCAGCCCCGCTCCGCTGTCCGATTCGGCCGGCGGCGTGCAGGTGCGCTCGCTGCCCACCGTCGCTGCCTGAGCGTTCCGGCGCCACATCCGCCTCATCGGTCACAGCTTGGCCGACCCGCCGCCCGTCCTCCCGGAACCTGTCGGACTCCGGCGGTAACTTCCGGTCCAGCGTCCTTCCGGGGCGCGTCGTAGCGAAGCGAGGCCGGCTGTGAGCGATCCGTTGTTCGACACGCTGTTCCGTCCCACCACCTCCTCGCCGATCGCCGCGTC
>JAVHVD010000347.1:0-8010 GCA_032160745.1 Pseudonocardiales bacterium | reverse complement strand
CGCCCTGGACCGGCCCGCCGCGCAGCTGCGTCCGGGCGATGCCGTGCGGTTCAGTCCAGGAAGGGGTTGAACAGTGCCCAGACGAGCGCCGCGACCGTCGCCGCGGCCGGAATGGTGAGGATCCAGGCGAAGATGATGTTGCCGGCCACGCCCCACCGGACCGCCGAGAACCGGCGGGTCGCGCCGACGCCCATGACCGACGACGTGATGACGTGGGTGGTCGAGACCGGCAACCCGTAGTGGGCGGTGCCCAGGAGCACCGCGCTGGACACCGTCTGCGCCGCGAACCCGCTCGGCGGGGTCAGGGAGAAGATGCGCCGACCCAGCGTGCGCATGATCCGCCAGCCGCCGGAGTAGGTGCCGGCGGCGATGGCGCCGGCGGCCGAAAGGACCACCCACAGCGGGATGTCGTCCGCGGCGCCCAGATGACCGGAGACCACGAGGGTCAGGGCGATGACGCCCATCGTCTTCTGCGCGTCCTGGGTGCCGTGACCGAAGGACATCGTCGCCGCTGAGGCAATCTGCGCCCAGCGAAAGCCTCGGTTGGCCCGGACCGCGTTGGACCGCTTGAACAACCACAGGATGGCGATCATGAACACGTAGCTCAACCCGAATCCGATGAGCGGCGACACCACCATCGGGATGACGACCTTGTCGACCACGCCCTGCCAGTGCACCGACTCCGATGACGCCAGCGCCGCACCTATCAGCCCACCGATCAGGGCGTGCGATGACGACGACGGTAGGCCGAAGTACCAGGTGCCGAGGTTCCAGAAGATCGCGCCCACCAAGGCCGCGAGTACGACGATCAGCCCATGCGTGGGATGCGCGGTGCTCGGTTGCTCGATGATGCCGCTGCCCACGGTCTTGGCGACCTTCGTCGAGATGAGCGCGCCGATGATGTTGAAGACCGCGGCCATGGCGAGGGCGACGCGGGGAGTGAGAGCCTTCGTGGAGATCGACGTGGCGATCGCGTTGGCCGAATCGTGGAAGCCGTTCGTGTAGTCGAAGCCCAGCGCGACGACAACGATGACCACCACCAGGGCAGTGGAGTCCACCGGATCAGGACTCCTTGACGGCGATCGACTCGACGGCGTGCGCGACGTGCTCGAGGGCATCGGCTGCGTCCTCGAAGCCGTCGGCGACCTCGCGCAGCTTGACCATGGTCAACGCGTCGTAGTCGCCGCTGAACAGCTTGGACAGCAGCTTGCGGTAGACCCGGTCGGCTTCGTTCTCGAGCCGGTTGACCTCGATCCAGTACGGCTCGAGATCCCGCAGCGTCTTCAGCCGACCCATCGCCTCGGCCGTCTCGTTGGCCGAGCGCTGCAGCAGCTGGATCTGTTCGGTCATCAGCGGTGGGAGCTTGCCGACGTCGGCCAGCACGATGAAGTCGGCGGCCGCCTCTACGGCGTCGATCACGTCGTCCAGGGCCGAGGCGAGGCGGTAGATGTCCTCGCGGTCGAACGGGGTGACGAAGCTGGTGTTGAGCTGACGCATGATGCGGTGCGTCACGGCGTCGCCCGCGTGCTCGCGCTCGCGCAGCTCCTTGGCGATCGCCTCGCGGTTCGCGTTGGGGTCGATGAGCCCGCTCAGGATGTCGACGGTGTCAGCCACGTTGCGGCCGGCTTCGGTGAACATCGTGTAGAACGCGTTGTCCCGCGGGGTGATCCGGAAGGCCACAGTGCTCCTCGGCGTTGGAAGCGGTCGGGTGAGACTAACCGTCGGGGTCTTCCCGTTCTGCCGCCCGGTGTCTCACCGGCGCGGCGGCCGGCCGCCCTGTTGTCAGTGCTTGGCGATTCGGCGGATGACCAGGAGGACGACCAGGCCGCCGGTCACACCGATGACGATGCGGCCCTGCGTCGACTGCGCCTTCTGGCGAATCGTCTGTTTGACGTTGTCGACGGCGCGCTTCGGATTCGTCCGATAGGCGAGCTGGTCGACCGTCTCCGCGAGCGCGGCTCGGGACTTCTCGATGTCACCTTGGATGTCGTCAGCACTGCGCTCGCCGCCGGCCACTCCCCGCCCCTCTCGATTGACTGCGGCAGAGCCTAGTGCGTACCTGCGGGGTCCGGTCGCTCGGTAGCGTTCCCCTCATGGCCCGACTCTCCCCCGGCGACACCGCCCCCGAGTTCACCCTCCCCGATGCCGACGGCAAGGACGTCTCACTCAGCGAACTGCGGGGCCGGAAGGTCGTCGTGTACTTCTATCCGGCCGCCATGACGCCGGGCTGCACCACTCAAGCGTGCGACTTCCGCGACAACCTCAACTCCCTGAAATCGGCGGGCTACTCCGTGCTCGGCATCTCGCCCGACAAGCCCGAGAAGCTGGCCAAGTTCCGCGAGCGGGACGCGGTGAACTTCCCGCTGCTGTCGGACACGTCGAAGGCGACCCTGGATGCGTACGGCGCGTTCGGCGAGAAGACGATGTACGGAAAGAAGGTCACCGGCGTGATCCGCTCGACCTTAGTCGTCGACGAGGACGGGCGGATCCAGCTGGCGCAGTACAACGTCAAGGCCACCGGGCACGTGGCGAAGCTGCGTCGCGATCTGGGGCTGGACAGCTGAGCGATCCGCGTACCGCGCTCGCCGCCGCGCGGGTGGCCGCGCTCGAGCGCATCGCGGCGTTGCAGGCGGACTTGGACGACATCCTGTACTCCGCCTCGTCCACTACCGGCGATGACGAGCACGACCCCGAGGGCGCGACGGTGGGCTTCGAGCGGGCGCAGGCCCAAGCGCTGCTCGATCAGGCCAGGGCGCGGCTCGCCGAGATCGACGCCGCCGCGGCTCGGGCGGGCGCAGGTGGCTACGGGCGCTGTGTGGACTGCGGCGAGCCGATCGGCGCGGAGCGGCTGGAGGCCCGGCCCACCGCCGACCGGTGCGTCCGCTGCGCCGCGTCCCGCCGCTGAGTTGCCGCCCGCCCGTCGAGTGGTCAGTTATCCGTCGAGTGGTCACGTATAGGTGACCACTCGACGCACAAGTGACCACTCGAGGGGTTCTAGGCTGTGTGGCTGAGGGGCCGTAGCCCAACGGCAGAGGCAGCGGCTTTAGGTGCCGTCCAGTGGGGGTTCGAATCCCCCCGGCCCTACGTGATCGACGTCGAGGCGGCTGCTGACTACGTCGTGCTCGGCGACTGCGCGGCTGTGCTCCCCACGCTCCCCGACGCGGCGTTCCAACTCATCTACATCGATCCGCCGTTCAACACCGGCAAGGCGCAGCGGCGGCGAACGATCCGCACCGTCCGCGACGAGGAGGGCGACCGCACCGGTTTCCAGGGTCGCCGCTACACGACCACCGAACTCGCTCGACACGCCTACGACGACGCGCATGACGACTACCTCGGCATGCTCGAGCCGCTGCTGGTCGAGGCCCGACGACTGCTGACCGCGAGCGGCACGCTGTACCTGCACATCGACTACCGCGAGGCGCACTACGTCAAGATCCTGCTCGACGCCGTGTTCGGCCGGGACGCATTCCTCAACGAGCTGATCTGGGCCTACGACTTCGGGGGTCGCGCGCGCGACCGTTGGCCGGCCAAGCACGACACGATCCTGGTCTACGTCCGCACGCCCGGCGGTCACTTCTTCGACCAGGACGCCGTCGAGCGGATCCCTTACCTGGCGCCAGGGCTGGTCGGGCCGGAGAAGGCAGCGCGGGGCAAGCTGCCGACCGACGTCTGGTGGCACACGATCGTGCCGACCGCCGGCGCCGAGAAGACCGGCTACCCGAACCAGAAGCCGGAGGGGATCCTGCGGCGCGTCGTATCGGCGTCCTCGCGCCCCGGTGACCGGGTGCTCGACTTCTTCGCCGGCAGCGGGACGACGGGCGCCGTTTCGGCCGCGCTCGGACGCCGCTTCGTGCTGGTCGACCGCAATCCGGCCGCGGTCGAGATCATGCGCGGGCGCCTGCCGACGGCAACGACCGTGGTCGCGGACAGCTCAGTCGGCTGATTCGCTCATCTCGTGCTGGCCGCGGTGGTCGCGGTGCACGACCGGCTCGCCCTCAGGTACCGGTTGCCCGGCCGGTGCGCAGCGCAGGTCGTGCCCGACCGAGGTCAAGCACTTGCCGTCGTCCAGTCGCCACTTCCAGCCGTGCATCTGACAGGTCAGGACGCCGTCCTCGATGGATCCGAACCGCGAGAGGTCGGCCTTCAGGTGCGGGCAGCGTCGCTGCATGTCCCACCCGTCGAGCGTGATCGTCTCCTTCGCCTCGGACTCGTTCTGCTCGGCGAACCAGCCCTCGGCGTAGTTGAGCCGCTCCTCGGACAGGCACTTGAAGAAGACGTAGATGAACTCGTTGTACGGCCCGATCCGGTGCGCGGAGAACCGGCAGGACAGGAACAGCGAGTTCACCCAGTCGATCTCGTGCTCGGCGATGAGCTGCTCCACGTAGGCGCGCCGGGTCCGGAACCGGTAGCGAATCTTCTCGTCGGCGTAGGGACGCACCTCGCGGCCGACGAAGTCGATGAGGACGTCCACGTCACCGCGATCGGCGTCCTCGCAGGTGAGGCGCACGCCGCCGTCGATGCCACTGGCGATGTGGTCGGCCTCAGCCAGCAACGGCGCGAACCACTCGGTCAGCGCCGCGAGGATGTCGACCTCGGGATGCGGCCAGGTCGCCCGGATCGCTTCCACCTCCGGCATCCGCCGCTGCTGCATCTGCCGCAGGTAGGCCGCCTTCGTCTCGTTCGACGCGTAGACGGTCGCGGGGTCGTAGGGATGCACGACGGGGCAGTCGGGCTCGTCCACCGTGGCCACCGACCCCGGCAGCAGCAGGCGTCCTTCGTGGTGTCCCTTGGACGCCAGGAAGTCGAGGTACACGACCTGGTCGGGGAAGATGTTCGACTCGTCGCCGAAGATGTCGTTGAAGCCCCACAGCTCCTCGTCGAGGAAGCACGGCGGGCCGGCGGTCGGGAAGACAAACGAGGCGCCGAGCTCCTCGATGTAGCGCAGCGTGCGGTCGAACTGCCGGTCGCGCTTCGACCGGCCCATCGCCTGCTTGGCCCGCGCCGGCAGCTCGTACACCATCGGGAACCAGATCGCGCCGGAGAACTGGATCAGGTACGCGTCGACCGGGCCCAGCTCACGGAAGAGATCGAGATCGGACGGGCGGGCATCGTTCTGGTTCAGCACCCGGTACCGCCCGTCCGACAGCCACAACGACGAGTCGCCGATCGGGCCGTCGGTGGGCGAGGTCAACGAGTGGATCATGACCTGCAGCCCGTCCACCTCGATCGGATCGCCCGACGCCGGCTTCACGAACGACGTGAAGCCGCAGTCGCGCAGCGCGTCCTCGAGCTCGGACGTCGGGTACTCGGGCAGCAGAACGGTCGTCTTCTTCGACACGTGCTTGCGCAGGTGCTCCGGGTCGAAGTGGTCGCGGTGCAGGTGGGACACGAACAGGTAATCAGCCTGCCCGAACGCATCCCAATCCAACTGTGAATTGTCCGGGAAGGGGAACCACGAACCGAAGTAGGCGGGGTTGACCCACGGATCGGTCAGCACCGATCCGTGCGCGGTCTCGATCAGCACGCTGGCGTGCCCAAGGCCGGTGATACGCATCCGCCCACGGTAACTGTCGGGCCGGATGGCAGAATGGGGCAGACCCACAAGCAGGAGATGGACGACAGGAGCGAGTGCCCATGTCCCCCGGCGCCCTCAACTCATCCAGCGAGCCACCCGACCTGAGCCTGCCCGACGACTACAAGCACGACCACCCCGACGAGCACCCCACCGACTGGGGATGGCACGGGGAATGGGGACGCGCCTCACGGGTCGGGGGTTGGGTCGTCGCCATCATCCTGCTGGTGATGATCACCACGACCCACTACAACGGGCAGGGCACGTTCTACCTGGCCGCCTTCGCCGCCGCGCTCATCGGCGCCCTTCTTTGGGATCGCCAGCGCCGCAAGAACGCCTGGCGCCAGTAGCGCGTCAGTCCTGCGCGTACGACCGTTGCCGATCCCGGCGTTCGACGAATCGTGACGCCTGGTCGTCCAACGCCGTCATGAACGTGGCGAGCTCCTCGCGGGCGCGCTCGCCGGCCGGGCCGAAGTCGTCGCGGTCGAAGATCTTCCAGAACCGCAGCACCGGCGCGATGACCTCGTCGTGGTGCAGCCGGAGGTCGTAGATGCCGGCCTTGGCGATCGTCACCGAGTTGCGGACGAAACCGGGCATCCCTTGCCCGGGCATCTGGAAACCGACCACCTCGTCGCGGATCGCGGACATCGTGGCGTCCGGCTCGCGGTCCAGCGCCGCCGCGACGAGGTTGCGATAGAAGACCATGTGCAGGTTCTCGTCGGTGGCGATCCGGGCGAGCAGCTGCTCGGCCAGCGGGCAGCCGGTCGCCGCGCCGGTGTTGCGGTGCGACACCCGGGTCGCGAGTTCCTGGAAGGACACGTAGGCGACCGTCTGCAGCGCGGTCTTGTCGCCGGAGTCGTAACCGGCCTGCATGTGCACCATCCGCAGGTCCTCCAGCTCGACCGGGTCGACGCCGCGGGTGACGACGAGATAATCGCGCAGCGCGATGCCGTGTCTCCCCTCCTCGGCGGTCCATCGCCCGACCCACTCGCCCCAGGCGCCGCTGCGGCCGAAGCGGGTCGCGATCTCGCGGTGGTAGGACGGCAGGTTGTCCTCGGTCAGCAGGTTGACCGTCATCGCCGTTCGGGCGACCGGATCCAGTGGTGAGTCCTCGGGGCGCCAGTCCTCGCCGCCGAGGAACGCGAAGTCGCGGCCCCGGCTCCAGGGAACGTAATCGTGCGGGTGCCACGGCTTGGCCAGGCGCAGGTGGCGCTCGAGGTTCTCTGCGACCACCGGCTCCAGCTCGTACAGCAGGCGCGCCTCGACGCCGTCTCGCGTATCGGCGGCTTCGAGCATTGTCACGATGAAACTCCAGATCGTCGAGGAACCTACGCCTACGTTACCGTCGGTTAGCCTGCCCAGCTTCCACGGTCCGTAACACGCCGCGAGCCGCAGTGGACTCTCCCTACCCCTTCAGGACGGGTCCAGCTCCTGCTGCCCCCATGGCGAGCCGTACTCGCCGGCCAGCAGGTCGAGGAACGGGACGGCGTCGAACGCCTCCGGGCCGAGGACGCCGGCACCCGTCCATTGGTTTGTGGCAAGCAACTCCAGCGCCACCACCGGATTGACCGCGGTCTGCCACACCACCGCCTGCGTGCCGTACTCACGCATCGACCACTCGTTGTCGACGACGTGGTGGAGGTAGGTCGAGCGCGGGGCGCCGTCCTTACCAGTGCCCCGGACCCAGACACCGGCGCATGTCTTGCCGGTCATCCGCTCGCCCAGCGTGGCGGGATCGGGCAGGCAGGCGGCGACGACGTCGCGCGGGCTCACCTCCACCGCGCCGGCCCGAACCTTATCGGTGCGGTCCAGCCCCAGCTTGTGCAGCGTCTTCAGCACGTCGATGAACTCGTCCCCGAGCCCGTACTTGAAGGTGACCCGCTTGGCGTCGAGCCATCGGGGCATCAGCACGACCTCTTCGTGCTCGACGTTCACGCACTCGACGGGCCCGATGCCCTCCGGGAAGTCGAACATCTCGGGCTCGCTGAACGGTGCGGTTGTGAACCAGCCGCGCTCCTTCTCGTAGATCAAGGGCGGGTTCAGGCACTCCTCGATCGTGGTCCAGATCGAGAACGAGGGGGCGAAGTCGTAGCCGGCCACGGCGAGATTCGCGCCGTCCCGCACGCCCAACTCGTCGATCTCGGCGAACAGGTGATCCGCGGCATAGCGCGCGAAGACGTCCGACAGGCCAGGCTCCACGCCGATGCCGACGAGCGCGATGCGGCCGGACGCCTGCCACTGCTCGGCAAGGGCGAACTGCTCGTCGCCGAGCATCACGCCGGTGCGCGTGTACGGCTCGGACGGGTGCGGACGGGACAGCGACATCGCCATGTCGAGGTAGTGGATCCCGGTGGCCAGCGCGGCTCGGAAGATCGGCATGGTGAAGCGCGGATCGGTGGCGCCCAGGACCGCGTCGATCCGCTCGGCGCGGATCA
>JAVHVD010000346.1:0-11493 GCA_032160745.1 Pseudonocardiales bacterium | reverse complement strand
AGGCACCACAGCACCAACTGCCCGGTGTCCGCGCGCCGCTCGATGCGCACGCTCGGGTCGCCGGCCGTCAGCCGGCCGAGGGCCTTGGCCAGCGCGTCCTCGTCGGCCCGGGTCGCGGCCTGCACGGCGATCGGCAGCAGCGGCTCGGGCATCTCCCACGGAGCCATCAACAGCGGCGCCGACTTCGCCGAGATCGTGTCGCCCGTCTCCGCAGCCCCCAGCCGGCCGACGGCACAGATGTCCCCCGCGATGGCCCGCTCGATCGGCCGCAGGGTGGCGCCGAGTGGCGAGAAGATCTGCGTCACCCGCTCGTCCGCGTCGTGGTCCGGATGTCCGCGGGCCGCGCCGCCGTGACCCGAGATGTGGATCTGCGTCTCCGGGGTCAACGTCCCGCAGAACAGGCGCAGCACGGAGAGCCGACCGAGGTAGGGGTCGACGGTCGTGCGCACGACCTCGGCAAGCAGCGGACCCTCGGGATCGCACTCGCCCGGCTTGGTGTCGACGCCGTACAGGCCCTGCGTCTCCGGCAGGTCCAGTTCGGTGGGCGAGGGGAAGCCACCGGACAGGATCTCCAGCAGCTCCGCGAGCCCCACCCCGGTACCCGCGCAGACCGGCAGGACCGGATAGAACGTTCCTCGCGCTACACCGGTCTCGAGGTCGTCGATGAGCACATCGAGTCCGACGTCGTCGCCGGACAGGTAGCGCTCGAGCAGCGTCTCGTCCTCGCTGCTGTTGATGATCGCCTCGATGAGGGCGTCCCGCTGCTTCTCGATGTCGGCCGCATCGGCCGGCGACTCCGTCGGAGGGAATCCGCCGGAATAGTCGTACCGGGTCCGGCTGAGCAGCCCGATCAGCCCCTGGTCGCCGTCCGGGACGTAGAGCGGCAGGACCGCCTGGCCGTCGTCGCCGCCGAACACGCGTTGGCACGCAGCGACCGTGGCCGGGTAGTCGGCGCGCGGTGCGTCCAGCTTCGTGATGACCACGGCGCGGGGGGTACGCACGGCGGCGCACTCCTCCCAGAGCGAGACGGTGATCGGGTCGATGTCGTCGGCGGCGGACACGACGAACAGCGCCCCGTCGGCGGCCCGCAGGCCGGCCCGCAGCTCACCGGTGAAGTCCGGGTAACCCGGCGTGTCGAGCAGGTTGATCACGACGCCGTCCCACTCGAGGGGACAGACCGACAGCGCAACCGATCGCTGCTGGGCGACCTCGGCCGGGTCGCTGTCGCTCACCGTCGTGCCGTCGGCGATGGTGCCGGCGCGCGGGATCGTGGCCGTCGCCGCCAGCAGCGCCTCGACCAAGGTGGTCTTCCCGGCGGCGGAGTGGCCGACGAGCGCGACGTTGCGGATCTTCTCGGGGCGGTCTGCTGTGTCGAACAGGGCCGTCGCAGTCTTCAAGCCGGCCTTCTTGTTCGACATACCTGCACCTCGTCACGTTCGTTGTCGAGTCGTGTTCAGCGCACAAACCGATTCCGGCATTCGACACCCAAGCGCCTGCGCTGGACAAGCCGAACGGCGACATCGGTGCATCAGACGTCACCGACCGGCGGCTATCGTGGGGGCGCTCAACGGCACCTCACCCGCCCGCCATCCACCCCTGGAACGGATCCCTGACCGCGTGTTCACCGCCCAGCTGCGCGTCATCTTCACCAAGCTGCTCACGCCGCTCGGCAACCTGCTCGTCCGGCTGGGCGTCACGCCGAACGCCGTCACGATCTTCGGGACGCTGGGGATGGTCACCGGTGCCGTCGTGTTCCTGTCGCAGGGTTGGTGGCTGACCGGCACCCTGGTCTGCTGGGCCTTCGTGATGCTCGACGCCGTCGACGGCATCGTCGCCCGGATCGGTGGACGCACGTCGGCGTTCGGCGGCGTGCTCGACTCCAGCTGCGACCGCATAGCCGACGCCGCGGTGTTCGGCTCGATCGGCTGGTACTACGCGCTGCACGGCCAGCGGTGGATGCTGCTCGCAGCTCTGCTGTGTCTCGTCCTGGGCGCCGTGACGTCCTACATCCGCGCCCGGGCCGAGGGCGCCGGCTTCACCGCCGACGTCGGGATCGCCGAACGAACCGAGCGGTTGATCATCGCCCTGGTGGGCACCGGCTTGTCCGGCGGCCCCTTCGATCTGCCCTACATCCAGGCGGTCGCGCTGTGGCTGCTCGTAGCCGCGTCGACGATCACGGTCTTCCAGCGCTTCGCCACGGTGTACGCGCAGTCGAAGGCTCAGCAGGTCACGGACGCCTGATGTTCGAGACGGCGCGGGAACGGGCGATCGGGCTCGGCTACTCAGCGGGGTGGGGCGTGGTCAAGGCGGTGCCGCGCCGGATGTCGGCGCGGGCGTTCCGGGCCGCGGCCGATGCGGCGACGGTGCGCAACGGCCCCGGGGTGCGGCAGCTGCGCAAGAACCTGCGCCGCGTCGTCGGACCCGGCATGTCCGAGCTGCGGATGGACACGCTCGTCGGCGAAGCGCTGCGGTCCTACTCGCGGTACTGGCTGGAGACGTTCCGGCTGGAGAGCATGGACCACGACGCGCTCGCCGACGACATCCAGAGGAACATGCTCGGCGTCGAGCGACTCGAGGCCGGCCTCGCTCGCGGCAAGGGCGTGGTGGTCGCGCTGCCGCACACCGGCAATTGGGACGCCTCGGGCATCTGGCTCGTCCGGCACAGCGGTCCGTTCACGACCGTCGCCGAGCGCCTGAAGCCGGAATCGCTGTTCGACCGGTTCGTCGCCTACCGGGAGTCCATCGGCATGGAGGTCCTCGCCCTCACCGGCGGCGCCCGCCCGCCCACGGAGGTACTGACCGAACGGCTGCGCGAGAACCGGGTGGTGTGCCTGCTCGCCGATCGCGACCTGTCCCGCAACGGCATCCAGGTCGACTTCTTCGGCGAGCCGACGCGCATGCCGGGTGGTCCGGCGATGCTCGCCGCGCTGACCGGCGCCACACTGTTGACGGCCCGCCCGCGCTTCGTCGGGGAGGGCTGGGGAGTCACGTTCTCCGGTCCGGTCGAACTGCCGGACGGTTCTCTGCGCGACCGGGTGACGGCGGGGACGCAGACGGTCGCCGACCAGTTCGCCGAGGGGATCGCGCAGGAGCCCGCGGACTGGCACATGCTGCAGAGGCTGTGGCTCGCCGACCTGCCTCCCCGTCCGGCTCCGGCCATCGCGGCGCGGGGTTGACCCGTGCGCATCGGCCTCGTCTGCCCGTACTCGTGGGACATCCCTGGGGGCGTCCAGGCGCATGTGCGCGACCTTGCCGAGAAGCTGCTGGAGCTCGGCCACATTGTCTCCGTTCTGGCTCCCGGCGACGAGGACTCGGCCGAACTGCCGCGCTACGTAGTGGCGGCCGGCAAGGCGGTACCCATTCCGTACAACGGCTCCGTGGCGCGGGTGCAGTTCGGTGTGGTGTCGGCGGCCCGGGTCCGGCGGTGGCTACGCGACGGTGACTTCGACGTGGTGCACGTGCACGAGCCGGCGCCCCCGAGTCTGTCGTTGCTGACCTGCATGATCCACGACGGACCTCTGGTGGCCACGTTCCACGCCGCGAGCGCGCGTTCGCGGTTCCTGTCCATGTTCGACAGCGTGTTGCAACCGTTCCTCGAGAAGATCACCGGACGCATCGCGGTGTCCGGCGCCGCCCGCAAGTTGATCGTCGAGCACCTCGGTGGTGACGCGGTGGTGATCCCCAACGGTGTCGCGGTAGCGCGCTTCCGCGACGCCGAGCCGTTCGACGGCTTTCCGCGCCGCGGCGGCACGATCGGTTTCATCGGCCGCTACGACGAGCCGCGCAAGGGGATGGACGTACTCGTCGAGGCGCTCGACATCCTCGCGCCGACGCGGCCGCAGCTGCGCCTCATGGTCGCCGGTCGCGGGGACGCCGAGGACTTCCTGGACGGGCTGCCCGCCGGGGTCGCACACCGGGTCCAGCTGCTGGGCCAGGTGAGCGACGAGGACAAGGCGCGGCTGCTCCGCAGTGTCGACGTGTACTGCGCGCCGAACACCGGTCAGGAGAGCTTCGGCGTGATCCTCCTGGAGGCCATGGCGGCCCGCACCGCGATCGTGGCGAGCGACATCGAGGCCTTTCGCCGGGTGCTCGCCGGCGGCACCGCCGGGCGGCAGTTCGCCACTGGCGATCCGGCCGCGCTCGCCGAGGCGCTCAGCGACGTGCTGGACGACCAGGCACTGCGCCAGCAGCTGATCGCGGCGGGGGACGAGGCGGTGACACCGTTCGACTGGGACCTGATCGTGGGCGACGTGCTGCGCGTCTACGAACTCGCTGTCTCCGGCGCCGGAATCGCCGGCTGACCGACGGGGCCTATTAGAGTCGGCGGGTGCTCCCGGTCGGTTGGCTCATCGTCGCCGTCGTCGTGGCGGTGCTGCTGACCATGTGGGTGACGTTCACCCTGACCCGCCTGGACCGTCTTCACGCCCGCCTCGACGCGGCCCAGGCGACCATGGACGCACAGCTCGTGCGCCGCGCGGCCGCGCTGCTGAACGTTGCCGAATCCGCCGACAGCGGCGTCCCGGACGACGTGCGGGCCCCGTACCACCGGATCGCCACCCAGGCCCTGGGCACGCCGGCGGCCGACGCCGAGCGCCAGGACGCCGAGAACGCGGTCGGCCGGGCGGTGGCCGAGCTCGCGGGCCTGCCGCAGCCACTGCGCCCCGACGCGGCCGCCGAGCTGCAGGAGGCGGCCGCGCGCGTGCTCATCGCCCGGCGTTTCTACAATGATGCGGTTCGCGACACCAGAGCGCTGCGGGCCCGGCGCATGCCTCGGGTGTTCCGCATGGCCGGCCGGCGGGAGATGCCGAAGTTCTTCGACATTGATGACACGGTGCCCAACCGTGCGCCCGCCGCCCCACCCACTCCGATGAAAGAGGATCGAAGATGATTCGCGCACGCCACGCCCTGGCGGCCTCAATCGCCGCGACCGCGCTGTTGGCCAGCGCGGCCTGCACCGGCGGCGGCGACAAGCCGAAGAAGACGTCGGAAGCGCCCTCGACCACCGCGAGCAGCTCCACCGCGGCGAAGCCGCCGCCGCCCCCGCCCAAGAATCCGTACACCGGAGTCGGCGGGGTGCCGAAGACGCCGACGATCTCGGTGAAGATCGACGACACGGCACCGGGCCGCCCGCAGCGCGGCATCAACGCAGCCGACATCGTGTACATCGAGGCGGTCGAGGGCGGACTCACCCGCCTGGCGGCCATCTTCGGCACTAACAAGCCGAAAGTGGGCTACATCCGCAGCACCCGACCGAGCGACCCCGACCTCCTGCTGCAGTTCGGCAAGATCACCGCGGCGTACTCCGGTGGAGCGCACGACGCGCTGCCGTTGATGCGCAAGTCCGGCCTGAAGAGCTGGAGCAACGATGCCGGCGCGGCGTACTACTCGCGCGTCAACAACCCGTCGTCGAGCTACATCAACCTCGTTCTCGACCTGAGCAAGGTCGCGAAGAAGACCAAGACGGCGAAACCGAAGAGCATCGGCTGGCAGTTCAACCCCAGCCTTACGGGTCTACCGGTCGGCAAGGGCACCGACGTACGCACCGCCGTCACCGGCTCGTACTCCAACGGGACGCCGGTCGAGTTCCGCTACAGCGCGAGCCTGAAGAAGTACGTGCGCTACATCGGCGGAGTGCGCCAGGTCGCCTCCGACGGCAAGCCGGTCACCGCGACCAACGTCATCGTGCAGAGCTGCCGGGTGGTGTCCCACTCGCAGGACACCGACGTGAACGGCAACCCGTCGCAGTTCACGTACACGGTGGGCCGGGGCAAGGTCTCGGTGTTCCGACAGGGCAAACGAATCGACGGCACCTGGACGCGGCCCAAGGTCACTTCGGGCACGACGCTGCGCACCACGGCCGGCAAGCCATTGCCGCTGGCGCCCGGCAACACGTGGGTCGTGCTCATCCGCACCGGCATCCCGGTCGCCGGCTGATCGAACGGCCTGGCCCAGGCCACCGGTTGCCCAGCGGTCTGCGCCCGATGGCCTCGGGTGGGTCGTTCGGCTCGTAGAATCGGCTGCATGTCAGAGCAGCACAGTGTGGGTACGGGACGCGTGAAGCGCGGCATGGCCGAGATGCTCAAGGGCGGCGTGATCATGGACGTCGTCACGGCCGAGCAGGCGAAGATCGCCGAGGACGCCGGCGCGGTCGCGGTGATGGCGCTGGAGCGGGTGCCCGCCGACATCCGCGCCCAGGGCGGCGTCTCGCGGATGAGCGACCCCGACATGATCGAGAGCATCATCGCCACGGTGTCGATCCCGGTGATGGCCAAGGCCCGGATCGGGCACTTCGTCGAAGCGCAGGTGCTGCAGTCCCTCGGCGTCGACTACATCGACGAGTCCGAGGTGCTGACCCCCGCCGACTACGCCAACCACATCGACAAGTGGGCGTTCACGGTGCCGTTCGTCTGCGGCGCCACCAATCTGGGTGAGGCGCTGCGCCGGATCACCGAGGGCGCGGCGATGATCCGCTCGAAGGGTGAGGCCGGCACCGGCGACGTCTCGAATGCGACCACTCACATGCGGCAGATCCGTCAGCAGTTGCGCCGGCTGCAGAACCTGCCCGAGGACGAGCTCTTCGTCGCCGCCAAGGAACTTCAGGCACCGTATGAGCTGGTCGCGGAGGTCGCGCGGGCCGGCAAGCTGCCCGTCGTGCTGTTCACCGCCGGCGGCATCGCCACGCCAGCCGACGCGGCGATGATGATGCAGCTCGGCGCCGAGGGCGTGTTCGTCGGCTCGGGCATCTTCAAGTCCGGCAATCCGGCCCAGCGGGCCGAGGCGATCGTCAAGGCGACGACGTTCTTCGACGACCCGGACGTCATCGCCAAGGTGTCGCGCGGGCTGGGCGAGGCGATGGTCGGGATCAACGTCGACGAGATCCCGCAGCCGCACCGTCTCGCCGAGCGGGGCTGGTAGCCGGCCGGTCGCGGCGGGCCGACCCAGTCCGCAGGCCCAGTCCGCAGGCCCAGTCCGCAGGGTGATAGTGGTCGTTCCCAAGGTGTATTACGCGCGTAATACACCTTGAGATGCACTACCTACACCCGCCGGCCCGGCGATCGCCGGCGCGCGGGGACGATCCCCAGCGCGCGGGGAATTGTCGTGCGCCGGGGCTAGCCTGCGAAGCGGATCCGGCCGGCGGGCGGCGGCGGGCGAAGGAGGACGGTAGTGATCGAGCATCGGCCGTGGGTTGCCGAAATGATGCGTGAAATCGAGCAGATGGAGGTGTCCGGACGCGAGATTGACGACGATCTGCGGTCGGCGAGCCGTCAGCGCCGTAGCGGGAGCAGCATGTCGGTCGTCTATTCGATCAGGCTCGATCGCCGCGAGATCGAGGCGCTCGAGCGGCGGGCCACCCAGATGGGCCTGCGCCCAACCGTCCTCGCCCGCAATCTGATCCGCACGGGACTGATGTCAGAGGACCTTTCGCCGGTGGTCGACGCCGCGCGCCACGTCGTCGGCGCGGTCGAGGAGCTGCAGGCGCTGCTGCCGTGAGCGCCGCGCCCAGCATCGGCGTGTTCGCGCTGCAAGGTGACGTGCGCGAGCATTTGCGCGCGCTCACCGACGCGGGTGCCGACGCCGTCGCGGTGCGGCGGCCCGAGGAGCTCGCCGCTGTGGACGGTCTCGTCCTGCCGGGCGGCGAGTCGACCACCATCGTGAAGCTGGCCCGGATCTTCGATCTGCTCGACCCGCTGCGCGCCCGCATCCGCGATGGCCTACCGGTCTACGGATCGTGCGCCGGAATGATCCTGCTCGCTGACCGCGTCGACTCCGGTGGCTCCCCGCTCGAGGCGACGATCGGCGGCATGGACATGACGGTGCGCCGCAACGCGTTCGGCCGCCAGATCGACTCGTTCGAGGAGGACCTCGAGATCGAGGGTATCGAGGGGGAACCGGTGCGGGCAGTGTTCATCAGGGCGCCGTGGGTGCAGGACGTGGGCCCCGCAGCCACGGCGATCGGGCACGTGAGCGCCGGCGAGCACGCCGGTAGGATTGTTGCGGTGCGTCAGGCCAACCTGCTGGCCACGTCGTTCCACCCGGAACTGACCGGTGACGGACGCGTTCACGCGTATTTCTGCGAGATGGTGAGGCAGATTTCATGAGTGGCCACTCCAAGTGGGCGACTACCAAGCACCAGAAGGCGGCCAAGGACGCCAAGCGGGGCAAGCTGTTCGCCAAGCTGATCAAGAACATCGAGGTCGCGGCCCGCATGGGCGGCGGCGACCCCGACGGCAACCCGACCCTCTACGACGCCATCCAGAAGGCCCGGAAGAACTCCGTACCGATCGACAACATCGACCGCGCGGTCAAGCGCGGCTCCGGCGCGGAGGCCGGCGGCGCCGACTGGCAGACGATCATGTACGAGGGTTACGGCCCGAACGGTGTCGCCGTCCTCATCGAGTGCCTCACCGACAACCGCAACCGGGCCGCAATGGAGGTGCGCACCGCGATGAGCCGCAACGGCGGCTCGATGGCCGACCCCGGCTCGGTGTCCTACCTGTTCAACCGCAAGGGCGTCGTGATCGTCCCGGAGAACAACGGACTGGCCGAGGACGACGTCCTGCTGGCAGTACTGGACGCGGGGGCCGAAGAGGTCAACAACCTCGGCGAGGCCTACGAGGTGATCAGCGAGGCGACGGACCTGGTGCCGGTCCGCACCGCGCTGCAGGACGCCGGCATCGACTACGACTCCGCGGACACGTCCTTCCTGCCCAGCGTCCAGGTCCCGCTCGACGAAGACGGCGCCCGCAAGGTGCTGCGGTTGGTCGACGCGCTCGAGGACCTCGACGACGTGCAGAACGTCTACGCCAACTTCGACGTCAGCGACGAGGTCCTCGAGGCCGTCGGCGCCGAGTAGCGGTGCCGCGCTCAGACCAGGTGTGCGGATACCACCAGGTTGTCGCGGTAGCTGTGCTGGGCGGCGTCGAAGTCGCCCGTGCACGTGATCAGGCGTAGCACCGGAACGGGCTGCGGCCCGTAGACGAACGCCGTCGGGAACCTCGTCTTCGCGAACGTCCTGATGTCGTCGACCACGAAGCGCCACACCCGGCCGCTGCGGTCGGTGACGTACACGGCGTCACCCCTGCCCAGCAGGCGAAGCAAGAAGAAGACGGCCGGTCCGGTGGTGGAGTCGACGTGCCCGGCGATGACTGCAGGCCCCGGATCCCCGGGCCGTGGCCCGCCCGCGTACCAACCCGGGACCCCCCAGCGGGTCGGGGCGTTCAGCGTGCCTCCGGGCCCCACGCCGAGTGTCTCCAGCTGCACGTCGACCCGCAGCGCCGGGATCCGCAGCCGAACCGGCACGGCCGCGCCCCGTGCCGGCGCCTCCGTGACTGGTTCGGCACCCAGCACCGGGGGCGCGACGGCAGGGGCGGCGCGCGGGCCCACCAACCGCGACGGGTCCACCGCGGAGGCGGTTCCCGTCGACGGTGACGCGGGCGTGAGCAGCCATGCCCCGGCCGCCACGCCCGCGCACAGGCAGACGAGGGCGAGGCGGATCCAGAACGCGCGCCGATTGCCGCGCCGGTGTCCGGTCACGGCGTCCGGGTCGACTGCTGCCCGCGCATCCGAAGCGCGGCCGCCACCGCGATCGCGGCGGCCGCGGCCAGCCCGGCGAGGATGGCCCACCCCGCTCCGCCGGCGCCCGACGATCGGGCGTCCGCGGCTGACCCGCCCCCACCGCCCGGAACGGCGCCGACCGGCATGACGGCGGCGCCGGCCGCGTCGTCGATCGCCCGGATCGTGATCCCGCCGCGGCGTCCGTCCAGCACGACGACCGTGTCCACGGTGTCGGGCCGCAGCGCCACCTGCGTCGACACGTGCACCGTCGGGTTGTCGACCGCCGTGGCCTTCAGCGAGTAGCTGCCGGCCGCGACGGTGGTGTAATTCGTGCTGGTACCGAACGTGACGTTGCGCCCGAGCGTCGGCCCGCCGTCGGCGACCACGTCGGCCCGTTTCGCCCGGCTCGCGGCCTGGATCACGCGGACCCGCGCCTTGCCCGCCGGCGCGGGAGACAGGTTGTCGTGCAGCACGATGCCGTTCAGCTGGGCGTTCAGACCGACGGCGCAGGCGGTGTAGGCCGCGCCGGCCCGAGCGTCGAGTGTCCAGCTGAGGGCGGCCGGCGTCGATGCCGCGGCACCGTGCGGACGCATCGACACTGCGTACAGACCGGGCGTGAAACGCTCGTACCCGCTGACGTCGCCGTATCCGACGCCGGCCAGCCAGAGCTTCGTTGTCTTGCCCTTGAACGCGGTCAGATAGACGTCGACGCCCGGCGTATTGGGCGAGAAGTGCCCGCCCCGGATCATCGCCGCCGGAGCCGCACTCCCGGTCATGGGCGCTCCGCTCGCCGCCGGCGCCGAGATCCCGAAACCGACCGTCGCCGCGGCGATGCCGGCGACGGCAGGAAGGACGAGCCTGCGACCTATCCGGAAATCGATCACTGCGCACACCTCCTGTTTTGGGGCTGACCTGGTTGGAGTTGGTTCAAGACGGGGTTAGTTGAGGACGGGCAGCGGTGCGGCGCGGAACGACCAGGTCACCCGGGCGGTGTCGCCCGACGTCGGCCGGACGATGAGCGGCCGGTAGGTGCCGGACAGACCGGCCAGAACTCCGTCGAACGCCGGCCGGCTGGTAAGGCTGAGCTCGACCGTCCGCGCCGGCAGCGCGGCCCGCGCCTCCGCCGGCTCAGCGATGACCGCGACGACGCGGAACCGTTCGTGCTGCGCGAGCGCGGCGAGAACGGTTTCGGCGCGCAGATCCAGCCGGCCGGCCACGAGCGATCGTCGTACGGGTGCCGACGCGTCGATCGCCGGGTTGGCGGCCAGCGCCGCGCCACCGCGGCGCCGATCGGCGAGCGAGCGCAGACGCGCCTGTTGGGTGCGGGCCGCGTCCGGCGTCACCTGCCGCACCTCGCTGATGTCTGACCCACCGACGAATGCCGCGATCGGCAGTGACGACGCGAGGCAGGCTGCCGTCGTCCGGTCGCCGCGCGCCCGCGAGCGCAGCGCCGGCGTGACCACGACATACGCGTCCGCGCGACAGGGGCTGCCGCTCGCCGTCACGACGAAGCCAAGGCCGCGGAGCAGGCCGGCGGCGTCCGGCGCGGTCAGGACCGGAGCCGTGACCGGCAGGTTGGCACTGATCCACCTCGCCGCGGCACGAGCGGCTGGCGACGGCGACGTCGTCGCCGAGGCAGGTGGGGACGCCGGCCCCGAGGCGGACTTGTCGCGTTGGGACGACACCGAGTGTTCGTCCGCCGGTCGGGTCGAGACGACGAGTACGACACTGACCGCCGCGCCCGTCACGAGAACGGCGAGCGGCACGATCAGCCGGCGCCCGCTCGGCCCGCGGTGGGCGGCCGGCGCAGGCGCGAGCGGGTGCGGAAGCGGGCGGCGTCGGGCCGGGCCGCCGTCTCGCGGATACGGAAGCGGGCGCCGCCGCGTCACCGACGCCGTCGGCGGGTGCCGCCGGAAGCCACGCAGGCGGGGGAAGCCC
>JAVHVD010000345.1:0-3741 GCA_032160745.1 Pseudonocardiales bacterium | reverse complement strand
GCGCGAGCCTCCCGCCGAGCGGCTTCCTGGGTTGCAGTCCTTCACGCATGTGGTCTCCCTGTGGGGTCGGTCGGCCTGTGGCTGTTAGCCAGGGACCGGTGGGTGCAGAAGGGCGATGTGGATTCCGGAGTCGCGTTCGACGTCGCACAACCGTGACTGCGTCGAATTCTTAGCGGGAATCTTTGGTTGAACGGTGTGACAGTAGAATGGTTGGACCGAAGATGCAATAGTGCTCGGAACATTCACGACGAGCGGTACCGGGCTCGTCCGGGAACGCGGAGAACGTCCGATTGCTGCGCTGGTCAGCGCCTCAGCGGTGGTGAGAAGCGGCTCGGCTCAGAGGGCGAGCGTCTTCTCCAGCCAGGCGATGACGTCGCCGACCACCTCGTCGCGATTGGTCTCGTTGAAGACCTCGTGGCGTGCGCCGCCGTAGACTTGGAGCGTGACGTCGCTCAGGCCCGCCTGCCGGTAGCGGTCGACCAGCACGTTCACTAGGGCCAGCTGGCCGTTCACCGGATCCATGTCGCCGACCACGATGTACACCGGCAAGTCGTCGCGCATCGCGGCCACCCGAGCCGGATCGGCCAGCGCCCGCGCGCCGACGAACATCGCCCTGCCGCCGGCGATGTCGAGACCGAATCCGCAGTGTGGGTCGGCGATGTAGCGGTCGACCTGGTCGTCGTCGCGGCTGAGCCAGTCGAACTCGGTGCGCGCCGGCTGGAACGCGGCGTTGAACATCGACAGGTCCATCGGCGCGTCGAGGTCCATCGCGGGTTCGAGCAGGTCGATCGACGCCGTGCCGGACAGGACGACCGCGTCGACGTCCGCGCTGTGGTCGAGCAGGTACTGCTGCGTGGCGAACGAGCCGAGGCTGTGCGCGATCAGGGCGAGTGGCAGCGAGGGGTTCTCGTCGCGCGCCCGCCGCCCGATCCGAGCGATGTCGGTGACGAGTTCGCGCCAGCCGGTCTCGCCGAGCACCCCGAGCTCATCGTCAGAGGTCGCAGTCGCTCCGTGCCCGCGATGATCGTGTGCGTACACCACGATGCCGTGGTCGGTGAGCGTTTCCGCCAGCGGGGTGTAGCGGCGCGCGTACTCGCCGACGCCGTGCGCGATCTGCGCGATTGCGCGTGGCTCGCCCGCCGGATCCCATCGGTACGCGGCGATCGTCACACCGTCGGCGCACGATACGTCGACCCGGGTCGGTTCGGTCATGGTTGTCTCCTTGGCTGGGTGGGACAGTTGTCGACCGGACGCGTGCCGGCGAAGCGGTGGGCGAGGAACGTGATGACGCCGGCCGCGCCAGTGAGCAGCTCGGTGTTGTGGGAGCCGCCGCCCGTCCGCACGATCTGCACGCGGTCGCCCGCGGCGCAGTACTTCGCGACGAGGGAGTTCTCGACGGCCACTGGCACTAGCTCGTCGGCTGTGGCGTGATAGCTGTACACCGGCGTGCTCGTCTTCACCCGCCCCGGGTTATCGGCGGCGAGGACATCGTGCAGTCGCTTCTCCCTGTACGGGTGTTGGCTCTCGGTGTACGTGGCCAGCGACCGGAACGCGTAACGGACGAGCAGCGGGACCGTGCACGCCGAGCTACTTCGCTGCAGCTCCGTCCGCCCTCGCGCATTCAGTAATGCACGCAGGTGGGCCTCGGGGTACGCGCGATCGAGGCCGATGAACGCGCCGAAGACGAGACCGAATCCGTACCCGCCGTCGATCCTGCGCATGCTCGTCTCGAGGTCGGCGGGTAGGCCTCCGAACGCGATGCCGGCCAAGGACAGTTCCGGCGCGTGCGCCGCGCGCAGCTGGGCCGCCCAGGCCGTCGCGAAGGCGCCGCCGGAGTAACCCCACAGCGCCACCGGGGCATGCCGGCTCAGACCGCGCGGGTGCAGCGCCAAGGCGGCGCGGATGCCGTCCAGGACGGCGTAGCCCTCCTGCGGTCCCGCGAGCAGCTGCGAGTGAGAGCCTTCGTAGTCGGTGGTGACGACGGCCCAACCGTGCGCCAGCAGCAGCGTGATCACCGGCGCCTCCAATGCAGCGTTGGAGTCTGCAGCGCGCAGCCCGGCGCGCAGTGCGTAGGAAGGTGCGCACCGGGAGCCGACGCCGTCCTCCGCGGTCTGGTACGAGACAAGCGGCCGCGCGCCCGCGCCCCGCCACGGCGCGGCCGGCACGAGCACGGTTGCGACCGTGGCCGTCGGCCGTCGATGCGCGTCGGTGGACGTGAACAGCACCTGCGTGGCGCGGACGGGCAGCGGAATGCTCAACGCCGTGGCCGTGACCGCGCGGGTGCGCAGCACCGTGCCGGGGACCTTCGTCGCGTAGTGGGCAGGTGGGCGGTAGAACGCGTCGTCGTCCGGGGGCGCGATCGCTCCGGCCGGGCTCGGCGCGACGGCGACGGCGATCATCGCGGAGGCGGCGCCGACAGCTGCGCCGAGACTTCGTAGCGTGCGCACGATGCGTCCTCTCGACCGGGACTCCTGTCGCGGCATCGTCGCACGTTCGGTCCAACAATTCTATCCGTGGGCCAACGTGATCGACGGCTTAGGCGCGGTCGAGGCCGCCGATCCCTTCAAGCACCAGCGCCACGACGAGGTCACCAAGGTTCGGCAGCTTGGCCGTCGCGGGCGGCCACAGCGCGATGGAGAAGATCAGCCCGAGGCAGCCCTGTGTGCCGGCGGCGACGCGTCTTGCGTCAGCGTTCGGGATGCAGCGGGCGAGGGCGCTCTCCCAGCGGGTGACGTACTGGTCGCGCCGTCGGTAGAATCGCCGTTTCCACGGATCGACGAGCGAGCGGTCCTCGCGCTGGTAGACGCTCACGAGATGCCAGCGGGCAACGGCGTACTGGACGTGGTGCCGGATCAGGCGATCGAGATCGCGGTGCGGGTCGTCGTGCACGGGCGCGGTCGCGCTGACCAGTTCGTCGATCGCCTCGTCGAACAGGGTCGCCAGGATCTCGTCCTTGCCGGAGAAGTGGCGGTACAGCGCTGGGCCGGTGAGCCCGGCGCGCGCGCCGATCTCGTCCATCCCCGCACCGTGGAAGCCGCGTTCGTGGAACACCGCGGCGGCCGCGTCGAGGATCCGGCGGTCGGTCGACATCGCTGCAGCGTACATCCGGACGTGAACGATCGTTATCGGCCAGCGGTGCTTGATAGCTGGTGTCGGCGCGACGTATGGTTGCCTTTGAGGTCGAATAGTCGGACCATACTGAGGAGGAGCCGTCCACGCCATCGTCCTGGATGAGTTCGGCCCGGCGGGCAACCTCCGCCCGGCCGACATCGCCGACCCGTCCCCGAAGGACGGCTGGGTCACCGTCCGGCTGCGGGCGAGCGCACTCAACTGGCACGACGTCCTCGTCCGCGAGGGGCGTTACAGCTCGCCGCTGCCGCACGTGATCGGGGCGGACGGCGCCGGAGTCGTGGATGGCACGGGCGACGAGGTAGTGATCGTCCCGTCGTTGCGGTGGGGCGAGCGGCAGGCGGCGCCCGGTTCCGAGTGGCAAATCTTGGGTGATCACGTCCCGGGGACGTACGCCGAACTCGTCCAGGTGCCGGCCGAGTGCGTGGCCCCCAAGCCCGCCGCGTGGACCTGGTACGAGGCCGCGGCCTTCCCACTGGTCGGGCTGACGACCTATCGAGCGCTGTTCACTCGCGGCCGGCTGACCGCGGGGGAATCGCTGCTCGTGCTTGGCGCCGGTGGAGGCGTCGCAACCACTGCCGTCATGCTCGGGGCGGCCGTCGGCGCAGACGT
>JAVHVD010000344.1:0-2659 GCA_032160745.1 Pseudonocardiales bacterium | reverse complement strand
AGCCCAGGGCGGCAACATGACGATCGGCTTCTATGCCGGCAGCCGGGCCTACCTGCCCCGGCGCTGGCGACTGCCTTCTCCGCAGGTCGAGCGCGGCGACCCCATCTAGCTCGCCCGCTCTTCCCCGCACCTGACCGGTTGCCAGCCGCCTTTCCCCGGCCCTGACGGGTTGCCAGCCGCCTTTCCCCGGACCTGACCGGTTTCGGCACCGTCAAGCGGTCAGCTGCGGGGAAATGCACCGATCATCCGGAGATCCGATCACGTCCCTCGCGCGGCGACGCTGGGCGGCCAGCACTGCGTCCGGCCGACCGGAAAGCGTGATCAGCGGCCGGTCACTCCGTCCAGGTGCTCGCGCAACAGATCGGCGTGCCCGTTGTGCCGGGCGTACTCGCCGATCATGTGCACGTACACCATGCGCAGCGAGAACGGGTCGCCGTGCACGTCGAAGGTGTGGTCGAAGTCCAGAGCGGCGGCCGCGACATCGGCCGCCGACCATTCCGCCTGCAGCCGGTCCAGCGCCGCCGGCGCATCCTCGGGATCCAGTGCGTCGAAGTCGTGGTCCTTGCCCAGCGCCAGGTCGTACAGCGGATCGATCGCTTCGCCGGCCGCCCGGATGCGGAACCAGACGCGCTCGACCTTCGCGAGGTGCCGGACCAGACCCAGCAGCGAGAGGTTGGACTTCGGAAGGGACCGGACGGCCAGCTGTTCACCGGTCAGCCCGGTGCAAATGTTCAGCAGGGTCACCCGTTGCCATCCGAGGTAGCCCTCGAGCATCGGCCGATCGGCCCCGATCAAGGGTCCGTCGACCGGTGCAGGAGCAGGAGCAGTCCAGGTCATGAGTCAGCCGTTGAGATAGGTCAGGACGGCCAGTACTCGCCGGTTGTCGTCCTCGGACTGCGGCAGTCCAAGGCGCAGGAAGATGCTGTTGGTGTGCTTGCTGACGGCCTTTTCGGTGACGAACATGCGCGCGGCGATCGCGGCGTTCGAGCGCCCCTCAGCCATCAGCGACAGCACCTCGCGCTCCCGCGGCGTCAACGTCGTAAGCGGGTCGTCGGCGGCCGAACGCCGGGTGAGCAGCTGAGCGACGACCTCGGGGTCCATGGCGGTTCCGCCTCCGGCGACCTGGCGCACGGCGTCGACGAACTGGTCGACGTTGAAGACCCGGTCCTTCAGCAGGTAGCCGACGCCGCCGGAACGGTCGGCGAGTAGCTCGCGGGCGTAGAGCTGCTCGACGTACTGCGACAGCACCAGGACGGGCAGCCCCGGTACCTGCCGCCGCGCCTCGATGGCCGCGCGCAGCCCCTCATCGGTGAACGACGGTGGCAACCGCACGTCCACGACAGCGACGTCGGGCTTGTGCGTGGTCAGCGCCCGCAGCAGCGACGGACCGTTGTCGACGGCGTCGACCACCTCGAAGTCGTTGGCCTCGAGCAGGCGGATCAGCCCATCCCGGAGGAGGGCGAGATCTTCGGCGAGGACGACGCGCACGGCAGCACCATAACGAGTTCCGTCGGGCCGCCGGATGGGCTCTCGATCGCGAGCGTGCCATCGAAGGCCGACAGCCGGCGCTCGATGCCGTGCAGCCCGGTACCGCGGGCCGGGTCCGCTCCCCCGGCGCCGTCGTCGCGGACGGCGACGGTGAGCTCGTCGCCGTTGCGGCGCAGCGTGATCCACGCATGCTGCGCACCGGCGTGCTTGATCACGTTCGCCAGCGCCTCGGCCACGGCGAAGTACGCGGCCGACTCGACCGGGGCCGACAGTCGGCCGTCGAGCTCGGCGTCGACCTCGACCGGCATCGGGACGGCGAGGGCCAGCGCCTGCACGGCGCCGACCAGCCCACGGTCGGCCAGCACGGGTGGATGAATGCCGCGGACGAGGTCGCGCAGTTCGGCGAGTGCGTCGCTGCTGGCCTCGCGGGCCTCGGTGAGCAGCGCGCGGGCGCTCTCCGGATCGCGGGCGAACTGCTGTTCGGCTAACGCGAGGTTCATCCCGAGCGCCACGAGCCGCGCTTGCGCGCCGTCGTGCAGATCGCGTTCGATGCGGCGCAGCTCAGCCGCCTGGGTGTCGACCGTCTCGGCGCGCGACTCGGTGAGCTGCTCGACGCGGAGCGCGAGCCGGCTCTTCTCGGACACCGACAGCAGCGAGCGGCTGATCGCCGCGTGCGCCCGGACCGCCATGCCGGGCGGGAGCCACCAGAACAGCAGGTCGAGGACGCCCTCGACGATGCCGACGATGGCAAGCGCCAGCCCGGCCGAGCCGTTGGCCAACAGCCACCAGGTGTCCCGCCACCGCGCCGGATCGCGGAACAGGGCGCGGGTCTGCACGAGCACATTGCCCTTGGGAGTTGTCAGGTAGGGCGACTCGATCGGGCCCTGTCCGTCGATGGACGCAAGACGGCGGCGGTGCAGCTCGGCCAGCGGCCGGACGGCATGCATCGTCGCGATCAGGATCGGGACGCCGATCCAGACTGTGATCAACGCCGCGCTGGTCACGGTGAGGACGAACAGCACCAGGCAGGCCGCGGCCAGCGCGGTGGCAGTGATGGACCACGCCAACAGCCGAAGGCGAGGTACGAATCCGTCGATCACTCGTCCATCTTGACCTACCGCGGCGATGTCGCCGGTGGAGGAAACTCCCCCATCGTCGGGGACTCAGACCC
>JAVHVD010000343.1:0-11174 GCA_032160745.1 Pseudonocardiales bacterium | reverse complement strand
ATGCATCGATTCGAGTGGCCCGACGACGCCTCGGTCGAGTTCCACGCAAACCACGGCGACTGGGTCCGCCTGCTGCGCGCGAGCGGGTTCGAGATCGTGGACCTGCTCGAGCTGCAGGCGCCCGAGGACGCGACCACGGGCGCGCCATACGTGACCGCAGAGTGGGCCCGGCGCTGGCCGAGCGAAGAGGTCTGGATCGCCCGCAAGCACGGGTGAGCGCCGCCTGCCGCGGCTGGAAATGCGCTCAACGGAGGCGCCGCCGGGGCCGTACCACGCGGGTCCGCGGCTGACGTCAACGCAGCCTCGGCCGCTACAGACCCCGCACCGTGCAGCGCGGTGTCGCCGCCGCATATCTCTGAACGCAGTGACGATCGTGCCGAACAGGCAAAGCAGCTGGCTGACCGCAGCTGACACGGCTGCGTGGGACGTCGTCCGCTCAGGCATCACGCCGGGTAATGAGCGCGCTCGCGGCCGTGATCGTGGCGAGGGCGTAGAGGCTCAACACGCCGAGTCCGGTCCAGGGCGGGAGTGCTCGTGCGGTTGGCAGGACGGTGAGGATCTGGCTGCCAGCGTTCGCGGGTAGGTAGTTGATGACGTCGTTGCGCCAGCTGGTGGGTAGGAGGTCGGCGACGACGGTGAGCGCGAACAGGGTGCCGAAGAATGCCGACAGGGCGCCGGCAGTGTGCCGGATGAGCGCGCCGAATCCGAAGCCGAGGAGTCCGACGGCGGTCAGATAGAGCCCGCCGCCGATCGTGGCGCGCAGGACTCCGGGTTGACTCAGCGATGCACCTGCATGAGCGTTCGAGAGCAGGGCCTGGCCGATGCCGTATGCGGTGAAGCTCATGATTTCTCCGGCGATGAGGGCGAAGACGGCGAAGACAAGTCCTTTCGCCGCGAGCATCGCCCGGCGTTGGGGTACGACGGACAATGTCGCGCGGATCATGCCGGTGCCGTATTCGCTGCTTATGGTCAGCACCCCGAGCGCGCCGATGGCGACCTGGGCGATGTAGAGGCCGTTGAGACTGGTCAGGGTTGGGTCGAAACCGTTGACGCTCTGCTGGCCGCGGTTGATGTTGTACGCGGTGCGTGCACAAATGGCCACACCGAGAGCGACGCTGGCGAGCACCGCGATGCCGGCGGTCCAGTAGGTGGACCGCACGCTACGCAGCTTCGTCCATTCCGAGCGCAGCAGGTTGCCGAACCCGATCGTGGTCGGCTGCGCACGGAGGAGGGGGGCGTCGGTCGGGATGGTTGCGGTCATGTCAGGTCCTCGAGCCGCGAACAGCGTCGGAATCCGGGGTGGCAGCGCCGCCGGACTCGGCGGAGAAGTCGATGTGGTCACGGGTGAGTTCCATGTAGGCGGCCTCAAGGGATGCGTTGTGACGGGTGAGCTCGAGAATGGCGATGCGATGTTGAGCGGCGAGGTCGCCGATCGCGTCGGGGTTCACGCCGATGACCTGCAGGCCTTGGCCCTCGGGGCTTTCGGCGCTTTCGGTGACGGTGGCACCGGCTCCGCGCAGCAAATCGGTGAGCTGTTTCGGGTTGCGGGTCCGCACCAGGACGTAGTTGCGTGAGCTGTCGGCGACAATGTTCGCCGTGCTGGCATCGGCGAGCAGTTTGCCCTGGCCGATGACGATGAGGTGGTCGGCCGTGAGGGCCATCTCGCTCATGAGGTGGCTCGACACGAACACGGCCCGTCCTTCGGCCGCCAGATTGCGCAGCAGGGTTCTGATCCACAGGATGCCGTCGGGGTCCAGACCGTTGACCGGCTCGTCACAGATCAGCACCGGCGGATCGCCGAGCAGCGCGGCGGCGAGCCCGAGTCGTTGACTCATACCCAGGGAGAACTTGCCGGCTCGCTTGCGGCCGACGCGGTCCAGTCCGACGAGATCGAGCACCTCGCTGACCCGTCGCTTGCCGATGCCGCTCGCCTGGGCGAGACAGAGCAGGTGGTGGTAGGCGCTGCGGCCGCTGTGCACGGCCCGGACTTCGAGGACGGCACCGATCTGGTGCAGCGGTCGGCGCAGCTGTCCGTACGGGCGCCCGCCGATCGTGACCGTTCCCCGACTGGGTCGATCCAGGCCGAGGATCATCCGCATCGTGGTGGACTTGCCCGCGCCGTTCGGCCCGAGAAAGCCGGTCACCACTCCCGAGCGGATACTGAAACTCAATCCGTCGACGGCGAGGGTGGAGCCGAACTTCTTGGTCAGGTCTGTCGCTTCGATCATGGCCATGACGCTAGATTCGCCACGCATCGGGCGCCTCGGTCGTTGGTACCCGATTCCGATGCAGGTCTGCTACTTCCGAGTGATACGCCGTGGTTTCACCGGCGGACGTCGGTGGCGCCGGGGGTGACGAGGCCCGATTCGTAGGCGAGCACAACGGCCTGGACTCGATCGCGCAGACCCAACTTGAACAGGACGGCGCTGACGTGGGTCTTCACCGTCTGCGCGGCGAGGTGCAGCCGCGCGGCGATCTCAGCGTTGGCCAGCCCCCTGGCCAGCAGTTGGAAAACCTCACGCTCGCGGGGCGTCAGGTCCTGCAGTTGATGGGGTGGGTGCAGCTGGGTGCGTGCCGCGAACTCGGTGATCAGCCGGCGGGTCACGGCTGGTGCCAGCAGGGCATCTCCGGCGCCGATGACCCGAACCGCGTCCAGGATCACCTGCGGCGTGGCGTCCTTGAGCAGGAAGCCGCTCGCCCCGGACCGAAGCGCGTCGTAGACGTATGCGTCCAGGTCGAAGGTCGTCAGGATCAGTACCCGCGGTGGAACGGGCAACTGCTGCAAGGCGCGCGTCGCCTCGATGCCGCCCATCACGGGCATCCGCACGTCCATCAGCACAACGTCCGGGCCGGCGGTCGACGCGAGCCGGACAGCCTCACGTCCGTCGCCCGCGACGCCGACCACGCGCAGGTCCGGCTGTGATGCGAGCATGGCCTGGAAGCCGAGCCGAACCACGGCCTGGTCATCGACGATCATGACGCGCAGCGGCACAGCAGTCACGACGCGCACCGGATCGTCACGGTCGGGATCCGAACCCGAACCTGGAACCCGGTTTGATCCGGTCCGGCACTCAGCTCTCCGCCCAGCGCCGTGACCCGTTCCTGCATGCCGATGAGCCCGAAACCGGGCGGCGTCCTGTCGCGCTGACCAGGTTCGCCCAGCGCGTTACGGATCTGCACTTGCACGGCCATGTCAGAGCCGTAGTCGATGTCGACCCCAACCGCAGCACCCGGAGCGTGCCGAGCCGCGTTCGTCAAGGCCTCCTGGATGACGCGGTAGCAACACAGCTCGACGCCGTCGGGAAGCGACCTCGAGGCACCCTGCGTGTGGACCGTGATACGCATACCCCTGATCCGCATCCGTTCGACCAGTTCCGGCAGATCGGCTAACGAGGGCTGGGGGGCTTGAGGCCCTGTGCGATCGGGGGTTCGTAGCACGCCCAGCACCGTTCGTAACTCGTCGAGGGCGGTCCGCGCCTGGGCTGCGATCTCCTCGAACACTGCCCGAGCGTCGGGCGGCAGATCCGCGACCTGATAGCGCGCAGTGGCCGCCCGTACCGCGATCAGTGACACGTGATGAGCCACCACATCATGCAACTCACGGGCAATCCCGACCCGACTCTGCGCAAGGGCGTCGCGTTCCTGCAGGGCACGTAGCTGCGCTTCGTCCTTGATCCGCCGCAACTCCCAGTCGCGGCGCGAATGCAAGCTCTGGCCCGCGCCCCAAACGAGCAACACAGCCAACGCCTCAGTAATCGGCGCATCCCACGGCCGCGCGTTCACGGCGACGGGCAGGCACGCCGCCGTCAGGACCGCGACTTCCGTGCCGACGAGAACGATCAGGGCTTGTCGCTGAGACACAAGCAGTGGACACATCCCCAGTGCGAGCAGCCACGCCAGCACCGCGGTCGGCGGCCAGGGCAGGCGTGAGACCACGACGAACACTGCGTTCGCGGCCGCCACAAGCCCGACCCCTAGCAAGGGCGATCGCCGCAACACCAGCAACGGCGCCGTTGCCGTTGCGGCCAGCAGCAGCGCCACCCACGGCAGCGCGTCGTGATGCGCGCGACTGAACAGCACCGCACCAACAGTCAAGATCACTACCGTCACAGCCGCAAGCCCGCGCCACAGTCGCGACGCCGCAACATACGACACCACTGCCGCGACGACGGCCGCGCCGGACAATGCCGCGCGGCCAGAAGAACGAACTGTCAGAGCGGTACTCGCAAGGTCCACAACGCAAGCATCCCCGCACCCGACCGCACGCGCACCAACCGCCGGGAGCGCCCCACCCCATACTGAGGTAGCACTAGCGGTGCGCCCGACGGTTGACCGCCGACCGACCCTTGCACGTCACCCAAAGAGGCGAACCAGGGCCGGCCTCGTGGCGGTGGTGCGGGTCGCCACATCGGGGGCCCGGGACAGGCACCTGGCCGGCGGCCCAGAGGACCGCCGGCCAAATCGATTTCTGCTGTAGCTCACCGCAGCTCGCGTCGAGTGCTCAGCGCACCGGCCCGATCACGCCTGGGCGCCGTCGGAGCGCGACGAGCGCGCCCGCTGCGCAGAGGGCGATGACCATAACCGCCTCCGGCGCCCTGTCGTAGCGACGTCCGCCAACGGTGACCATCGGGCTCACCACGTCCTCGATCACCGCTCCGAGCGCGAACAGCGCGGCCAGCACCGTCGGCGCGTAGCGCTCGACCCGCTCGCCCAACGGCGTCAGCTGGATCGACAATCCGCCCGATGCTCGATAACCGCGTCCGGCCCCGGGCACACGAGTGTCTCGCGACCGTCGTCATACCGAACCGCGAAGATCGGCTGCTCGTGGGGTCGATCCCGGATCTCTATGATCTGCGCGCTGTGTTCCGCCTGCCCGACCGTCCGTCCGTGGACGTGCAATCGGTCTCCGACATGAACCTCCATCACCGCCTCCTAACCATCTCAGTCTCTCCCCGCAACCACCGGAGCAACAGGTCTGGTGCGCAGGAATAGTGGTGCGCACGTCAGACCGGGATTCGTGGGGGACTTTGTGCGGGCGACCTGCTCGTCGGTGCCGTCGACGTCGTTGGTCAACCTGCGGTGCGGCCCCGACGCTCGACCGGCGTCAGGGTCGCACTCGCGTGGTTCGGGATCAGCTGACGGCGATACCTTCGCCGCCGACACCGCCCGGGACGGTGGCTGTCCCGATCTCGGTGAGTGAACCGTTGCTGCCGATGCTGAATTCATCGACGATGCCGTTGCCGCCGGTCTGGACGTAGAGGAACCGCCCGTTGGAGGAAACCGCGGCATCGACGGTGCCTGGGTCCGTCGTGGTGTTGCCGAGCGCGGTCAGGCCTCCGTTGTCGAGGGTGAAGCCGGAAAGACTGGCGCTACCGGCATTTGATGCGTAGAGGCGGTTGCCGGTGATCGTGACCCAGCAGGTTGCGGCCTGCCCGGTGGTAGCGCGGCTGATCAGGCTGAGCGTGCCGCTGCGGTTGACCGTGAAGGTAGCCACGGCGGACGGCCCTGCTTCGGAGATCACCGCATGGTCCTGCTGGTCGAACGCGACCGCGAACGGGACGTTGCCCGGGTCCGGGGTGACGACTGGCTTGGCGGACGGTCCGAGCAGGCTGACGGGGAACACCTCGATGCTCTGACCGTCGCCCTTGGTGGTGACGATCAACTTGGAGCCGTCCGGGGTGAAGGCGATCTGGCCGGGGGTGCTGGTGAATTCGGGGTCCGGGTTGGGGTTGAACCCGAGGTCGCGGTGCCAGGACGGCACGCGCACGAGCAGCCCGCCGAGACGCAGGTAGCCCTGGATCGAGCCGCCACCGCGGGCGTTGAGGACGTAGAGCTGGCCGCCGTGCACGGTGACGCTGACCGGGAAGGTTCCGCCGGAGCCGATGGTCTGCAGGCGGGTGAGGTGGTCGCCCCGGACGGCGAAGCTGGTGATTGTGTTGCTACCGGCGTTGACGGCGTAGAGCAGGTGGCTCGCCGCGTCGTAGGCCAATGAGCCTTGAGAGGCAGTGTGGTCGACCGCTGATCCGGACAGCTGCCCGCCGAGGCCGCCGGTGGGGTAGACACCGGCCTGGGCGAGGGTGCCGTCGGCGGCCTGGTCGTAGGCGACGATCGTGTTGCCGGCCAGGTTGTCGGTCTGCACGAACACCACGCCCGCGGGCTGGGACGCGTGCCGGACGGTGGGCTGTTGGACCGGTTTGTGCTCGGTCTGGTGGACGGGGGACGCGGCGGCGGGGCCGGCTAACAGCAGGGAGCCGGCGGCGACGACGCCGCCGGCGAAGGCGATGCGGGCAGGGTTCTTCATAACGCTCCTCGATGAGTCGCTCACTGTGCTGGACGAACAGTTAGCGGCTCACCACCGGCGGGACTTACCCGTCACCCGGATCGTGTCTCCGGTCTGTAAGAACCGGACGAAGACCTGCGCGGTCTAGCCGGCGACGGGGAGCGAAGGTGGGTAGTTGCTCACCGGGGTGTCCCGACCGCGGCCAGCAGACCCTCGAAGTCGTCGCCGCACGGCCCGCACGCCGCCAGGTGCGCGGCAACGCCCGGGTAACGACTGGCGGCCCCATCGGCGGCCTCGTCGACAACCAGTTCGACGTAGACGTGCAGAATCTGCATGGCCTGCTCGCAGCCGACGTCACGGGGATCGGTCTGCAGGAACCGATCCAACGCCAACCAGCCGCGCCTCCCCGAATCCGCGTCAGCCGAGACCTCGCCCGCATCGCTGGCTGCGGTCACATATCCGTTTGCGGCGAGTGCGGCCCGTAACTTACGCCGGGCGTCGAACATCGTCTTGTAGATCGCATTGCGGCTGGAGCCCAACTGCACCACGAGGGCGTCGAGCGGCACGCCCTGCAGCACGATCGCCACAAAGACGTGGCGTTGCCGCTCGGTCAACTCGTCTTCGACCGCCCGCCGCAGCGCGTCGACCAGCTCATGCCATTGGGCGTGCTCGGCTGGGCCCATCCCGAAGCGGTCCGGGAGCCGGTCCCAGTCCTCGACGTCGAGGGCTACGGTCGGGCGCTGCCAGAAGTGGCGTCCGAGCTTGGACGAGACTTCGAGGATCACGAACTTGTAGGCCCAGGTGGTGAACCGGCTCTCGCCGCGGAACTGCCGCAGTTTGGTGGTGATGGCCAGCAGCGCGTCGGCGGCGGCGTGATGGGCGAGGTCGTCCAGCTCGGGCCCGGTCACCTCCCGCCGCCCGACGCTGCGGCGGCCGAGCTCGGCCCGGGCGATCCGCAGCAGCAGCTCGTGCAGCCGGGTCGCTGCTTGCTCCCGCTGCCTCCCGGCGCTGCCCAGGTCGCGCAGCCAGGCGGCAGACTCGGCATCGAGCCTCCGGCCCTGCGCGAGGGGACCGTCACCCACCGCATCGTCACCGGGTCCGGCCAGGTTTTCCGCAGTGGGATGGACCGACGACATGCCAGTGACTGTACGGAGCCGACTCGCGTGGCCGGCCGGTTCGTCACAGGCAAGACCGTGCTGGCGGTCAGCGCTGAACCCGAATCACTCCAAGGTCCATCACACCGGGTATCGCAGGATCGGATCGGCCGGATAGGCGACCGGGGCCCGTCCCTCGGGCTCCTCCCACTCCTCCTGCCGGCCCAGTGCGGTGAGGTCGAGCAGCGGGTAGGCAGGCATCATCACTTCGACGCCACGGCCGAACGTCGAGTAGGTGTGGAAGACGTCGTCGCCGTTGCGCAGAAGCAGCTGATGCCCGGCTGCTCGCCGACATAGTCCGTCATCCAGGCGGAGCCCGCGGCGAGCCACTCGTCGGCATCCCGGTAGTTGTAGCGCGCCGGCGCGACCTTCGGGTCGAGCGTCGCGTGGAAGTCGTAGTTGAAGTCGCTGCCGAACGACGAGTACCAGGGGAACGTCCACCCTCTTGCGGACGCGGGCAACGACCTGGTCGCTGGCGAGGTGGCCGCCTCGGCGCGACGATGGGACCTGAAGCTCACGAACCGTACGCGGACGCCGTTGCCGTCGCTCCGACCCGCAGGCGGCCCGCGATGGTGGAGGGGACGGCGAGCGCCGGTGAACGGGGACGAGTTGGGTGGCCTGGCCGCTGAACAGGCGGCGTTGCGGCGGGTCGCGACGCTGGTGGCGCGTGGGGTACCTGCGGAGGAACTGTTCGCGGCGGTCACCGAGCAGGTCGGGTTGCTGCTCGGCGCCGAGCTCGCCGGGATGGGCCGGTACGACACCGACGACACAGTGACCGTCACGGCTACCTGGGCCGCTGCGGAGGAGCATGGCGGGGCCCACCCGTTCGTCGCCGGTCCGTGGCCACTCGACGGCGGCGACGTGGCATCGATGGTTCGGCAGACAGCCCGACCCGTCCGAATCGCGGACTATCGCGGCCTTACCGGCCGCATCGCCGCGTTCGTTCGTGACGATCTCGGGGTCACCTCCTCGCTCGCCAGCCCGATCGTCGTCGAGGGCCGGTTGTGGGGCCTTCTGTTCGTCCACTCGAAGGGGACCGATCAGTCGCTGCCCGCGGACATCGAGACACGTCTCACCGGCTTCACAGAGCTCGTCGCCACGGCGATCGCGAACGCCGAGAGCCGCGCCGGTCTCGCCCGGCTGGCCGAGGAGCAGGCCGCGTTGCGGCGGGTCGCGACGCTCGTGGCCGGCGGAACACCACCGCAGGAGCTGTTCGCGGCGGTGGTCGAGGAGGTCGCCCGACTGCTGTCGGTCGAGTTCGCGGCCCTCGGCCGCTACGAGTCCGACGGGGCGATCACGGCCGTCGCCGTCTGGGGCAGAGCCGGCCAGCACCTACCCATCGGCCGCCGTTGGAGCCTCGGCGGCAGGGACGTGGCCACCCTCGTCTTCGAAACCGGCCGGGCCGCCCGGCTGAACAGCTATACCGATACGTCCTGGCAGCCCGGTGATGCTCTTCGCCAGGCGCAGGGCGGCTCGGGCGTCGGCGCACCGGTCATCGTCGAGGGGCGCCTCTGGGGGCTCATTGCCACCTACTCCCCCGTGGGGCAGCCGCTGCCGACGGACACCGAGGCACGTCTGGCCTCGTTCACGGAGCTGGTGGCGACGGCGATCGCGAATGCGGAGAGCCGGGGCGAGCTGATGGCCTCGCGCGCACGGGTCGTCGCCGCCGCCGACGAGACCCGCAGGCGGATCGAACGCAATCTGCACGACGGAATCCAGCAGCGGCTCGTCACGCTCGGGTTGGAGCTACGTGCGGCTCAGGCCCAGATGCCCGAACCGCCCGGCGAACTCGAGCACACGCTGGCGCGGATCAGCGACGGACTTTCAGGTGTGTTCGACGAGCTGCGCGAGATCTCGCACGGCATCCACCCCGCGGTGCTCTCCAACGGCGGCTTGACACCGGCGCTAGCTGCCTTGCGCCGCCGTTCGACCGTCCCGGTCGAACTCGATCTCCAACCGCGGCTACGGCTGCCCGAGGCGGTGGAGGTCGCCACGTACTACGTGGTCTCAGAAGCGTTGGCCAATGCGGCCAAGCATGCACACGCGTCCGTCGTGAAGGTGAAGCTCCGCACCCAGGACGCGAGGTTGCAGCTGGCGATCCATGACGACGGGATCGGCGGAGCGGACGTCAACCACGGGTCGGGACTGCTCGGGCTGCGCGATCGAATCGAAGCGCTCGGCGGCACGCAGCTGGTCACCAGCCCCGCCGGCGTCGGAACCACGCTGCTGATCGAGATCCCGCTTCCGGACTGAAGCAGCCCAACAGGCTGCCCGGTGACTCGACTGTTCCACGCGCCGCGGCGCCGGGATCGGAAACTAGAGCGGCAGCGGGTGGCGCAGGATCCCTTCGCCCGGCACGCGCTCGGCCAGAATGCGGCAGAACTCGATCGCGTCGAGGGCGACGTTCTCGCCACCCTCCCCGGACACGTAGCGGCCGCCGGCCGTCCCCGACAGCTCCAGGGTGAAGGGCTCACCGTGTGTGGCGGCCCACTCGGCGACGAGGTCGGCGACGATACGGCCATCGTGTGCCGGGTCGGCCTCGAAGGTGGTGCCGGCGGCGTGGGTGAGGTCGATGCGGTGCATCCAGAGATCGCGGGTGAAGCCCATGTCGAACAGATAGGCCACCGGCTTGCGGCCGACCGGCGCCGGCAGCTTCAGGAGGGGCAGCTTCGCGATGGGCCGGGGCAGCTTGGTGCGGGCCCGCAGGGCCCGCTCGGAGGAGGCGTCCCACTCGGCGCGCAGCTCGTCGACCGTCAGCGCCTCGCGTTCGCGAACCTGGATCTCGTTCATGCCGTCCCACCAGTACTGGGCACCGATCTCGGCGACGACCGGGCGTCCGGCGCGTACCTGGCGGACGAATTCCCGCGGCGACGCCTGTCCGGCGGCCGACCCGACGACGTGAGCGGCCAGGGCCCGCACGTCCCAGCGGGCGCAGTCGGTGGGCTTGGCCCAGTCGCCGGGCCGCAGCGCGGCCAGCGCGGTGGCGAAGCGGCGGTTCTCGACCGCGGCGATCTGCATGGCTTCGCGGTGCTTGATCCGCGGGATCGTGGTGACCTCCGATGCGGTGCTCATGGTCATCGTGGTTCCTTCCCCGAGTGGGTCGTTGCTGCAATCTGCCGACGTCGGTCGACGTCGGCCAGGAACATTTCGACCACTCGGCCGGCTTGGCGCACCCAGCGCCTGCCCCCAGGGTCGTTGGCGATCTGCTGGTGTCCGAGACCGGAAACCAGCGCGGTGAACACATCGACGTCAGCCGGTTCGTGCACGCCGGCGGCAGCGAGCCGGTCGCTGCCGAGCGTGAAGAAATCGAGCGCCAGGCCGAAGGACTCCTTCGAGGGCTCGAAACCCGGGATGGTGCGCTGGAACAGCAACTGGTGGCGGACCACGTCATCACCGGAGAACTGCACGCAGTCGACGACGAACTTGGCCAGGGCCGCCCGCGGCTCGGGCGGGTAGCGCCGCGTCCCGATGTACTCGAGCAGCTGGCGGTAGCCGTCGGCGAACATCGCGTCATAGAGATCGAGCTTGGACGCGAAGTACACGTACAGCGACGGCTGACGCAGCCCGACCGCGTCGGCGAGGTCGCGGAGCGAGATGGCCGCGAGGCCATCGCGGTGCGCGAGCGTCCACGCCTCGGCGAGGATGTCGGCCAGCTTGGCCTCGCGGCGCTCCTGCCGACGATCCGGCACTGCTGCACCCATGCTGACCTCCCCCATCCGGGATTTGCTATCACTGATAGG
>JAVHVD010000342.1:0-3604 GCA_032160745.1 Pseudonocardiales bacterium | reverse complement strand
CTTGCCCGCCGACTTGATCCTGAACTTCAGGGTTCCCGAGGGCGCGAGGATCCCGATCCAGTAGGTGGCGCCCGAGATCATCGCGACGGGCGGCACGGAGACGTCGTTCCAGGCCGCACCCGTGGGCGCGGCCTTCGACCCCTGCGTGAGCAGCGTGCCGGGATGACCACCGTTGTCGGCGTAGATGCCGGCGACCAACGTCGATGCGGTCGAGGTCGCGTCGACGTAGACCGAGACCGTGCCCGCCGTGCCAGACGCGATTGCCGTCATCTGGAACGTCTCGGCGTTGCCGGCGACATTTTGATCGATGGTGCGTTCGACGGTCTGATCGCCGCCGAGCACCGCGGCGAGGCCGGTTGCCGGGAGCGACATGAGGGATGCGATCGCAAGCGCAAGTGCAGCCACGTAGCGGGCCATCAATGCCTCCTTCGACCACCCGCCCGCAGATGGGCGCACGGCCGTATCGATTGCCCGGAATCGCCTGGGCCGCGTTCGAGCGAACGGCTCCCTCAAGCCGCGCGATCGGACGCACCTTCTAGCAGTGCCTCGTGCTCGTCAACTCCGGTCGTAGTCCGCGACACGTTTGTGAGCCGCCCGCGCGGCGAGCCCACGACCGATTTCGTGCGAGCTCAGCCCTCGATCCCGAGGGGGCGGCGCTCGGCATCCGGCAGGCCGACGGTGAGGCTCGTCGCTACTGGTTTCAAACGCCCCGTGGCGTTCGGAGCGCCTGGATCGCTCTGCGGTCTGGCGTGCGTGCGCTGCGCGCACTCCCACCAGACCTCCGGCGACCCCGAGCACGCTCGGCCAGCGCTACGCAGGCCACATCGTTGCGGTCGAGCGTGCTCGGGGGCTTCGCGGGAGCGCCGTTCGGCTCTTGAACAGGCTTACAGCCTGCCCTGCGAGCCAGCCGACGCTCCCGCTCGCTCCAGCCACCCCGACCACTCACGCTCCTTTTGAAACCAGTTCTAATGGCTCGATGAAGTCGCCCATGCGCACGGTCAGCTCCAAACCCACTCCGACCGCTCCATCACGTGAGCTGCACCGTTCGCGCGACGAAACGCGCGTGGCCGGCGGCGTCGACGATCTTGAGGGTCACCGTCGCGGTCACCGTCTTGTTCGCCTTGACGGCTGCCTTGAGCCTCGCCAGTGTTTTCCTGACCGCCTTGCGCGTGCCCGTCGGCGTGAGCTTCAGCGTCGTGCTCTTACCGGCGGCGAGCGAGGCGGTCGTGGTCGTGAGCCTGATCGCCTTCCTGCCGCCCTTGATCTTGACCGTGCCCTTGGCGGTGACGACGACGCGGCCCCCGGCGGGGGCGGTCACCTTCGTCCCGATCGACAGGGTGGAACCGACGAGCTTCTGGCTGCTGTTATGCGTGACCTTGGTGTCTGCCGCGGCGTCGAACTTGCCGTCGACACCGAGTTTCGGCGCCTTGGAACCCGGGGGGGATGCGATGGGCGTGAGGGGCTTGCCGGTGGCACCCTTCGCGATGGTCAGGATCTGCCCCGAGCTGCCCACATTGCCGGCGAGATCCGGAGCCGAGGCGACGATCGCCCACTTGCCCACAGCGACGACGCTCGGAGTCGCGTTCCACGTGCCGTTGCCCTGCAGCAGCGCCGTCATCGTCTGACCTGCGATCGACACCGTGATGGTCGTCCCTGGCGCGGCGCTGGACGTTCCCGCGATCGTCGGGGTGAGATCGTTCGTGCTGGCGGTGGCCCCGCCGCTGATCGCGACCAGCGGCGACACCGTGTCGACGGATAGCGTCTGGGTGAAGCTCGCCGGGTTCCCGGCGGCGTCGAGCACGCTCATGATCACGCGATGAGGGCCATCCGAGAGGGCACTGGCAATCACGGACCAACCTCCGTCGGGCCCGACAGCCCCGGACAGCGTCTCGTCGGCGAGGGTCACGGTCACGGTCGTGCCGGTCGCGACGTCGGCCGTGCCGGAGATGGCCGGAGTCGCGTCGTTGGTCAGCGCGGCCGTTCCACCTGCGATCGTCACGGCAGGTGCGGTGGTATCGACGGTCAGGGCCTGGCTGTCGGTGCCCTGGTTCATTGCGGGGTCGAGGACGGAGACGGTGACGGTGCGGGTGCCGTCCGTCAGCGCGGCCGGGGTGATGTTCCACGTTCCCGCGATCTGCACGAGCGCGGTCAGCGTCTGCGAGCCGACGGTCACGAGGACGACCGTGCCGGGCGCGGCGTCGCTGGTACCGGCGATGGTCGCGGTCGGGTCGTTCGTCGTCACGGACGGTCCGCCGTCCAGGGTGACGATGGGCAGCACCGTATCGACCGTCAGCTGCTGAGTGGCGGCCCCCGGGTTCCCCGCGCCGTCGCTGACCGAGCTGACGACCGGATACGTGCCGTTCGCCAGGATCGCCGAGGTCACCGACCAGACGCCGCCGGAGGGAGTGGCGTGGAGGGTCTGGCCGTTGATCGTCACGGTGACGGTTGCCGGCGCCTCGACGTCGGTCGTGCCGCTGATCGTCGGGGTGGTGTCGGTCGTGATCGCAGTGGCGCCTCCGGCGAGCGTGAGCACGGGCGGGGCGCTGTAGAACTCGTTGGCGTCGAGGGTGAGGGCGCCGTTGCGAGCGAACGCGCGGCCGTTGACCAGGCTGCCGTTCCCGACCGCGACCGCGTCGAGCGCCATCAGCGTTCCCGCGAAGTCGGCGTTCGCGCCGATGGCACCGGCGCCGTTGACCTGCCAGAAGACCCGGGACGCCTGGGCGCCGTTGGTCAACACGACGTGGCTGCCGGCGGCCATGGCCATGGCGCCGTTCACCTGGAAGACGAAGACGGCATTCGTGTTGCCCCCACCGTCGAGGGTCACCGTTCCGGTGTTCGACACGGCGCCCGCGACGGTGTGCAGCCCTGGCAGGATCGTCGCCCCGGCGAGCGCGCCGGCGAGCGTGGCGCCGCCCGTCCGGCCGGCGGCGTCGTTGTACGCCGCGACGAGGTCGCTGTGGGCCTGCGTGGCGGCGGCATTGCCGATGTCGACCGCCCCGGTGACGATGCCGGGCGGGAAGCCGGTCGGCTGCGTGTTCGCCTTGACCCCGAGGCGGCCCCGGAGCTTGGTGAACGGGGCGCCGGGGGCGCTGACGGTGTTGCCGACGGAGGCGCCGCTCAACACGGCGTAGGCCGACGCCGTGCCGAGGTTGACCATGGCCGTCGGAGCGGCCTCGGCGGAGGGGATGACGAAGCCGGCGATCAGCAGGCAGCAGGCGAGCGCGCCGAGGCGGAGAGCCCTCGGCCAGCGGCTGCTGACGCCGTCGCACTGCAGCACGCGATACCGGGGAGACAACTGGGGACCGGACATGACGAGCACCTCCATAAGGGGCTGAAGGCTGTCCGAGCCAGGCGGTTTATCGTGCTATCCAAGTGTCTATCGGCATTTGTGCGCGAGAGCGATCCCTCATTTGGGGCGCGTGCAGGACGCGGGCCCCGACCGCACGGAGGCGAACACCGAACCCGCTGACCTCAGCCTGAATCCACCGCCAGCGAAGCGGTCGGGCAAAGCCCGGATGATCGCTGGGGGTTCGTCGGGACTCCTCGGACAGCCTGCCACGGCGCAGCTCAGGCAGAGCGCCTGGGTAACCCGTGCCAGGCTGGA
>JAVHVD010000341.1:0-35961 GCA_032160745.1 Pseudonocardiales bacterium | reverse complement strand
GGCCGTGCGCAAACCGACTACCAAGAGCTGCTGATGAAGCGGCTGGCCGACCGCGGCGAGTAGGCCGTGCAGCGTCGTGGAGCGACGACGGAGATCCGTGCTGCCGGCGGCGTCGTCTGGCGCGTGCGGCAGAGCGTGGTCGAGGTGGCGCTCGTCCACCGGCCGCGCTATGACGACTGGTCGCTGCCGAAGGGCAAGCTCGAGGATGGTGAGACCGATCTGGCCGGGGCGGTCCGCGAGATCGCCGAGGAGCTCGGGTCTCGGGTCGCGGTGTCCCGGCGCATCGGGCAAGTCTCGTACACCATCCCTGACGGCCGCAAGGCGGTCACTTACTGGGTGATGCGCCACCTGGACGGTGAGTTCCTTCCGGACGACGAGGTCGACGCTGTCGAGTGGCTGCGGCCCCGGCTCGCGCGCGACAAACTGAGCTACGACGTCGATCGCCGGGTGATGGCCGACTTCGCCGCCGTGCCCATTCCGGACTCGGTGATCCTGCTCGTCCGGCACGCCAAGGCCGGCAAGCGCAGCGACTGGCCCGGAGACGACGACGAGCGTCCCCTCGATTCAGCCGGACGCGCTCAGGCGAGCCGGCTCTGCCACCTGCTGGCGCAGTTCGCCCCGGACCGAATCGTCTCGGCCGACCTCCTTCGCTGCATCGACACCGTCCGACCGCTGGCCGAGCGCCTCGGGCTCGACCTGCAGGTCGATCCGGTCTTCGCCGACCGGTCATATGAAGCGTCGCCCTCGGCGAGTGAGGACGCGCTGATGTCGCTGGCCAAGCCGGGCCGGGTCACTGTGGTCTGCAGCCAGGGGACGACGATCCCCGGACTCGTCGACCGACTCGGTCGCGGGCTACGTGCGACGGACACGAAGAAGGGCGCCGCTTGGGCGCTGTCGGTGGTCGACGGCAATGTGGTGTCCGCCGACTACTACGACGATGCGATCCGCCCGGCTTCGAGCGGCTGACGCGAGAAGGGCGCCGACCTCGCGGCCGGCGCCCTCTCGATGAGCTGGTTCGTTACTTCTTCTTGGCCGGAGCCTTCTTCGCCGCCTTCTTGGCGGGCGACTTGGCGGGCGACTTGGTCGCCAGCTTCTTGGCGGCTGCCTTCTTGGCCGGTGCCTTGGAGGCCAGCGCCTTGCCCGCCGACGACTTGCTACCAGCTGACTTGGACGCGAGCTTCTTGGCCGCCGCCTTCTTGGCCGGCCCCTTCGAGGCCAGCGTCCGGCCGGCGCCGGACCTGTCGCGCGACGCCTTCTTTGCCGGCGCCGACTTCTTCGCCGCCGACGCCTTCTTGGCCGGCGACTTCTTCACCGCCGACGCCTTCTTGGCCGGCGACTTCTTCACCGCGGACGCCGCGCGCCCCGGTGCATCGCGCACGGCGTCGGCTGCGTCCTTCACGATGCCCGCCGCACGACCGGGCGCGTCACGGACCGCGTCGGCGGCCTTGCTCACCGCGGCCTGCGCGCGGGCGGTGCGGTCCTGCGTGAAGTCACGCGCGCCGCTCGCGATCGCCTTGAACTCCGCTCCGGCACGGAAGGCCGGGACGCGCGACGCGGCGACGTCGACCTTGGCGCCGGTGGCGGGGTTGCGTGCGGTGCGGGCCGCGCGCTCACGACGCTCGAAGACGCCGAAGCCGGTGATCGCAACCTTCTCGCCACGCGAGATCGCCGCGTAGACGCTGTCGATCACCGCGTCGAGCGCAGCTGCTGCGCGCTTCCTGTCACCGTCGAGACGCTCAGCGAGCATCTCGACGAACTGGGCCTTGTTTGGCACGAGTCCTCCCGGGACGTGTGTCGACCACGATGGTCGTTCGCTTCGACACGCTAGGCCGTCCGGCACCGGTGAACAACGTGCTCAGCCTGTGTCGCAGGAGATTTGTCGCTCGAGCGTCATACCGTGGCGGTCGGCAGCCACGATTTGCGGGTGAGCTCGTACGCGTCGACGGCGTCGGTGTGGCGCAGCGTCAACCCGATGTCGTCCAGGCCCTCCATCAACCGCCAGCGCGTGTAGTCGTCCAACGCGAAGTCGTGCACTTCGCCGACCCAGCGCACCTGCCGGTCCACGAGGTCGATGGTCACCTGCGTCGTCGGGTCGTCAGTGATGTCGTCCCACAGCCGCTGCACGATTTTCTCCGGCAGCTCAACCGTCAGCAGGCCGGCCTTGAGCGAGTTGCCGCGGAAGATGTCACCGAAGCGCGGCGAGATGACGACCTTGAAGCCGTAGTCGAGCAGCGCCCACACCGCGTGCTCGCGCGAACTGCCCGTGCCGAAGTCGGGGCCGGCGACCAACACGGTCGCGCCGTTGTACTGCGGCTGGTTGAGCACGAAGTCCGGCTCATTGACGCGCCAGGCGCTGAACAGGCCGTCCTCGAAGCCGGTGCGCGTCACCCGCTTGAGGTAGACGGCCGGGATGATCTGATCGGTGTCGACGTTGCCGCGGCGCAGCGGAACCGCCGTGCCGGTGTGCACCGTGAACTTGTCCATTACTCGACCTCGCTCTTCATCAGGCTCGTCGCGCGAGCGCTCATCGCAGATCCGCGGGGCTGGCGAGGTGGCCGGTGACCGCAGTCGCTGCCGCGACGAGCGGGGACACCAGGTGCGTGCGGCCGCCCTTGCCCTGCCGTCCCTCGAAGTTGCGGTTGGAGGTGGACGCGCTGCGCTCACCTGGCGCGAGCTGGTCGGGGTTCATGCCGAGGCACATCGAGCAGCCGGCCTGTCGCCACTCGGCGCCGGCGCGCGTGAAGATTGCGTCCAGCCCCTCGTCCTCGGCCTGCTTGCGGACCCGCATCGACCCGGGCACGACGAGCACCCGTACCCCGTCGGCGACCGTGCGGCCGTCGAGGATCTCGGCGGCGGCGCGCAGATCCTCGATCCGACCGTTGGTGCACGAGCCGACGAAGACGGTGTCGACGGTGATGTCCCGCAGCCGAGTGCCGGCGGTCAGGCCCATGTACTGGAGCGCCTTCTGCGCGGCGACCCGGTCGCTGTCGTCCTCGAAGCTCGCCGGGTCGGGGACGACGTCAGTCAGGGGTGCACCCTGTCCGGGGTTGGTACCCCAGGTGACGAACGGCGCGAGGGTGGCCCCGTCCAGCACGACCTCGGCGTCGTACGCGGCGTCGTCGTCGGTGCGCAGGCTCGTCCAGTACTCGACGGCGGCGTCCCACTCGGCGCCCTTCGGCGCGTGGTCGCGACCCTCGAGGTAGTCGAACGTGGTCTGGTCCGGCGCGATCATCCCGGCGCGCGCACCCCACTCGATGCTCATGTTGCAGACCGTCATGCGGCCTTCCATCGTCATGTTCTCGAACACCGAGCCGCGGTACTCGACCATGTAGCCCTGCCCGCCCCCGGTGCCGGTCTTCGCGATGACGGCGAGAATGACGTCCTTGGGCGTGACGCCGTCGGGCAGCTCGCCGTTGACGGTGACCGCCATCGTCTTCGGCCGGTCCATCGGCAGCGTCTGGGTGGCGAGCACGTGCTCGACCTGGCTCGTCCCGATGCCGAAGGCCAGCGCCCCGAACGCGCCGTGAGTCGACGTGTGCGAGTCGCCGCAGACGATGGTCATGCCCGGCTGGGTGATGCCGAGCTGCGGGCCGATCACGTGCACGATGCCCTGCTCGGCGTCGCCCATCGGGTAGATCCGGACACCGAACTCGGCGCAGTTGCGACGCAGCGTCTCGATCTGCGTCCGGCTGACCTCGTCCTTGATCGAGCTCGTGCCGATCAGCGGCAGCGTGTAGTCGGTCGGGGTGTTGTGATCCTCGGTGGCGAGGGTGAGATCGGGACGGTGCACCGGACGACCGGCCAGGCGCAGGCCGTCGAACGCCTGCGGGCTCGTGACCTCGTGGATGAGGTGCATGTCGATGTAGAGCAGATCGGGCTCGCCCGGCGCGGAGTGCACGACGTGGCTGTCCCACAGCTTCTCGGCGAGTGTCCTGCCCATGACGCCCTTCTCTCTTGCCTTCCCAATATCTGGGAACCTAGTATCGCACTATGGGACAGCCTAGCAGCGCCGGGCCGCAGAGCGGTATCGGCGTCGTCGACAAGAGCATCGCCATTCTCGCCTCCGTCGCCGCCGCCCCGCGGGCGTTGGCCGAGCTGGTCGAGGCGACCTCGCTGCCCCGGGCGACGGCGCACCGGCTCGCTGTGGCGCTGGAGGTGCACCGGCTGCTGACGCGTGACGCCGAAGGCCGCTTCGTCCTCGGTCCACGGGTGGGCGAGCTGGCCGCGTCGCTGCCCGATCCGCTCGTCGCGGCGGCGGCGCCGGTACTGGCGTGGGTGCGTGACGAGTGCGGTGAGAGCGCGCAGCTGTACCGCCGCGACGGTGCCGAGCGGGTCTGCGTGGCCGCGGCCGAGCGCTCCCACGGGCTGCGGACGACGGTTCCGGTGGGCAGCCGCCTGCCGCTCACCGCCGGTTCGGGCGCGCAGGTGCTCTGCGCGTGGTCGGACCCGGCGTCGCTCGCCGAGGTGCTGCCCGATGCCGAGTTCACCGAGCGGTCGCTGGCCGAGGTGCGGCGGCGCGGTTGGGCGCAGTCGGTCGGGCAGCGGGAGGCCGGCGTCGCCTCGGTGTCCGCACCGGTGCTGGCGGCCGATGGCGAGCTGCTGGCCGCGATCTCGATCTCCGGGCCGATCGAGCGGCTGGGCCGCTCCCCCGGCACCCGCTTCGCACCCGTCCTGGTCGCCGGCGCCCGCCGGATCAGCGCGGCCGTCTGACGCGGCGCACTCGACCAGGGCTTCCCGCAGCAGGCTTTCGGTGGCAGGATCGCCGCGTCCGGGCGGAGGAGGCTGAAGTGGATGTCACCCATCTCGACGGGCTGCCGCTGTTCGACGGCCTGTCGAAGAAGGAGCGGCAGCTGATCGCCCAGCACGCTGACGAGGTCGACCTCCCCGCGGGTGAGGATCTGGTGGAGAACGCCGCGTTGGCCTGGGAGTTCTTCGTGATCCGACAGGGGACGGTGGACATCAGCCAGGGCTCGACGAAGCTCAGATCCCTCGGGCCCGGCGACTTCTTCGGCGAGATCGGTGTGCTCGCTCCTGACCGGCGGCGCACGGCCGGTGTCGTGACCACGTCGCCGGTCAAGGCGATCGTCATGACGGCGCACGAGTTGCGTGCTGTGGCGCACCAGGTGCCCGAGGTGGCGCAACGCCTCGGCGCGGCCATGACGCAACGGTTGCAGAACCTCCCGTAGCCGCTACCAGGACGTAGCGACGTAGGTGGTCTCGAGGTACTCGTCGATGCCCTCGAAACCGCCCTCGCGGCCCAGCCCGGACTGCTTGAGCCCACCGAACGGCGCGGCCGGGTCGGACACCAGGCCCCGGTTGAGACCCACCATTCCGACCTCGAGCCGCTCGGCGACCCGCAGCCCCCGCGCCAGGTCGCGGGTGAACACGTAGCCGGTCAGCCCGAGCTCGGAGGCGTTCGCGATCGCCAGCCCGTCCTCGTCGTCACGGATGGGGATGATCGGCGCGACCGGCCCGAACACCTCCTCGACCGCCACCGCGGACTCGCGTGGGACGTTGGTCAGGACGGTCGGCGGGTAGAAGAAGCCGGCCCCGTCGGGACGGTCGCCGCCGAGCACCGCCTTGGCTCCCGCCTCGACCGAGCGGGTCACCTTGTCGGCGATCCCGTCGACCGCCCGGCGGTTGATCATCGGACCGATCTGCGTCTGCTCGTCGGTGCCGGCGCCCAGCCGCAGCTCGCCCATCTTGGCGGCGAGCTTGGCGGCGAACTCGTCAGCCACCGACTCGGCCACCAGGAACCGGTTCGCCGCGGTGCAGGCCTGGCCGCCGTTGCGCATCTTGGCCACCATCGCGCCCTCGACCGCCGCATCGATGTCTGCGTCGTCCAGCACCAGGAACGGGTCGTTGCCGCCGAGCTCCATGGACGCGTTCACGATCCGGTCGGCCGCCTGCTTCAGCAGCGTCCGCCCCACCCCGGTCGACCCGGTGAAGGACAGCTTGCGCACCCGCCCGTCGGCGAGCGCCGCCTCGACCAGATCACCCGGCTTGTCGGTGGTCAGCACGTTGACCACGCCGGCCGGTGCGCCGGCCTCGGTGAGCAGCCGGGCCAGCAGCAGCGCCGTGAGCGGGGTGTCCTCGGCCGGCTTGAGGACCACCGTGCACCCCGCGGCCAGCGCCGGCCCGAGCTTGCGGGTCGCCATCGCGGCCGGGAAGTTCCACGGCGTCAGCAGCAGGCACACGCCCACCGGCCGGCGGAAGGTCAGGATGCGGTTCGCTCCGGACGGCGCCGTCCGCAACTCGCCGCCCACCCGCACCGCCTCCTCGGAGAACCAGCGGAAGAACTCCGCGGCGTACGCGACCTCGCCCCGGGCGTCGGTGAGCGACTTCCCCATCTCGAGCGACATCAGGTACGCGAGCTCCTCCTTGCGCGAGATCATCAGCTCGAACGCCTTGCGCAGCACCTCGCCGCGCTCCCGCGGTGCGGTCGCCGCCCAGTCCGGCTGAGCAGCCGCGGCCGCCGACACCGCGGCGGCGACGTCGTCGGACCCGGCGCGCGGCACAGAGCAGATCACCTCACCGGTGGACGGGTTCAGCACGTCGAAGCTGCCCTGCGATCCGTCGCGCCACTCGCCGCCGATGAACTGCTGGTTCGGGGTACCTGTGGGCAGGGTCATGTGCCACCTCCGGGAACGGATCACGACCTCTTCAGCTTGCCACCGCGGGGTGGCCCGACACACGGCGGCGGTGCTTGCCAATCAGTGAACAGGTGTGCACTATCTGGCTAAGCGAGGAGGCACGCATGCGAGCGGACGAGATGCGCGACGCCGGATCACTGGCCGGCACCGCGCTGGCCGAGATCGCGGACGTGGCCCGGGGCGTGCACACCGCGCTGGCCGGGCGGCTGTTCGCGCTGGCCGGAAAGCCGGCCGAGCCGATCCGCCTCATGCACGACGGCATCGCCACGATCGCCTACGGGTCGACGAAGCTGGGCATGAAGTACCTGCCGCCGGCGGTCGGCCTGGTCGCCGGTAACGCCCAGGACCCCACCGCCGAGTCGGCGCACGAGGCACCGCGCGGTCGCTTCGTCCTCGGCGCGATCAGTGGCTTCTGGGGTGACCGGATCATCGAGAAGCAGCCTGCGCTGGCGCCACAGATGCGCATGCGGTTGCACGGCGGACGGCTGCGTCACGTGCCGGCGAACCTCGCCGCCGACGCCGCCGCCACCGGGCAGGCGACCGGGCGGCTGGTCATCTTCGCCCACGGCCTCTGCGAGACCGATCTGTGCTGGTCCTTCGCCGCCGAGCGGCGTTGGGGCGACCGCACCTGCACCTACGGCTCCATGCTGCGCGACACCGACGGATGGACGCCGATCTATCTCAACGTCAACACCGGCGTCCGCATCTCGCAGAACGGCTTGGAGCTCGCCGAGATGCTGGAGGATCTGGTCGCCGTCTGGCCGGTGGAGGTGACCGAGATCGCGCTCGTCGGGCATTCACTCGGCGGCCTCATCATCCGCAGCGCCGCCCACCAGGGCGCCAAGCACGATCATGCCTGGATCAAGCCGCTGCGACATGTCGTCGGCCTCGGCACCCCGCATCTGGGCGCGCCGCTCGAGCGCTTCGTCAACTGGGGCACCCATCGGCTCGACCGGCTGCCCGAGACGCAGCCGTTCGCGACCTGGCTGAACCGCCGCAGCGTCGGCATCAAGGACCTCCGCTACGGCGCCATCGTCGAGGAGGACTGGCTCGGCTTCGACCCCGACGAGCTGCTGACCGATCGCTGCACGCCCGCCACCCTCCTTCCCGGCGTCGCGTACTCGGTCGCCTCGGCCACGCTCTCCCGCGAACCGGAGGGGCTGTTCGCCTTCGACCTGCTCGTCCAGCACAGCAGCGCGCATGGCATCGGCAAGGTCCGTTCGATCCCGTTCGACCGCGAGCGCACCTTCCACCTCGGCGGCCGCAAGCACCATTTCGATCTGCTCGCCGACTCGACGGTGTACGAGCAGTTGCGCAGCTGGCTCGCCGGTGCCGACGGCGGCGGCATGACCGCCGAGGAGCAGAAGCCGCGGCGCGGGCGACGCAACCGCCGGGTCGCCGTCTAGCGCGTCAATCCTTGAGCGGCAGCGTCACCGACGACGGCGCGGTCGCGGTGCGCTGTACCTGATACGTGCCGCCCAGCAGCTTCAGCAGCTGCGGTGGCGTCGGCATCAGGTGCGGGAAGTCGGTCGTCTGCACCGTGACCCGGACCCGGTGGCCCGGAGCGATCGTCGAGTACGTCGGGAAGACCTCGATCTGGTACTTCGTGACGACACCGCGCGGTACCGGCACCGCGGCCGACTTCGTGTACGCGTGATACGGCAGGAGCGTGCTGCCGTCGACCGTCCATGAGCGCGCCGGGTCGAGCGCGCGGGCCGAGCCGAGCAGGGCGCCCTGCGTCAGTGGTTTGGACCGCCCGTCCGGCGCCACGTCCTCGACGTTGACGACCCACTCGGTCTCGCTGGTGTTGGCACTGGCGTAGATGGTCGCGGCGATGGGGCCGGCGAGAGTCTTGGCCGACGCCATCGGGGCGGTGGTGTACGTCAGTGCTGTCGGACCGGTCTGCCCCAGGCGGTCGTCGTCGAAGCACGGTTTCGGCACCGGGAAGTAGTCCCCGATCAGCGTGAACGCACCCATGGCCCACTGGTCGAGTGAGCGGTCGCAGATCGAGGACCCGATCGGCAGCCAGGTGACGGCGTCGGCACCCGCGGCCGTCGGCTTGCTCGTCGAGAGGGTCCCGTCGTTACGGGACAGGGCCGTCCCGCTGCGGGCACCGGTGAAGTAGTACGTCGTGGGCGACGCGGCGGAGATCGGATACGTGTTCTCCTCGGCGTACTGCTTCGTGCCCAGGTCGAAGTAGTGCAGCGGGTGCGGCGCCTCCGCCATGCCGCTGTCCACGCCCTTCAGCCAGGTGTCGAACCATCTCAGCTGTAGTTCGTCCAGCGAGTTGCCCGAGATCGCGATCGACAGGTGGGTGAACGGACCGTCGAGCAGTTGATAGCGACCGGTCGTCGGCTGGTCGGCCCGCATGGGGGCGGTGACCGGGCGTCCGGCCCATGCATTCTGCAGGCCGGCGTAGTTCAACGGCTCCCCGCGCTGGAACAGGTCGTACTCGCCGCCGACGAGATAGGCCGGGATCTTGTTGGCGACAATCCGGCTGAGGACGGAGCCCGGGCTGCGCGCGTGCCAGTAGTCGTTGTCGTAGGAGTTCGGGCCGCCGAGGTAGGTCTGGAGCAGGAAGCGGGCGTTGTAGTCGAGGGTGTTCTGGGCGTGCTGCAACAGGACGGAGACCGCACCGAGGAGATTCGCCGGGTTCAGCAGCAAGCTGACTATCGGGTTCGCCAAGTTCACCAGTGGCAGCAGCGCGCCGAGGTAGAGCACATCGAACTCGGCGTCGGGGATGCCACCCATGAAGGCGGTGTCGCGGTAGAGGTCATTCGCCGAGACGATCGGGAAGATCGCCTTCAGCGGCGAGTCCGGCCCGACCGCCCCAGCCGTCAGCATCTGATCGATGCCGAGATACGACGCACCGTGCAGCCCGACCTTGCCCGACGAGTGCGGCAGCGCCGCCGCCCAGTCCACCAGCGCCACGCCGTCGGCGACCTGCTTCGGGTCGAACAGATCGAATCGGCCAGCTGACGCGCCGGTCCCCCGCACGTCCACCACGACGTCGATGTACCCGCGCTTGACGAAGTAGGGGTCGATCCCGATGGCTGACGAGTTGAGCCCGCTCGTCGTGTCCTTCCCGTAGGGCGATTGGGTCAGCAATACCGGGAACGGTCCCTCGGCCGGCTGACCGGTCGCGAGGTCGGACGGGCTCGCGATGTTGGCCCGCAGCACCGTGCCGTCGGCCATTCGCACCGGGACGTCGACCTGCTTGGCCACGCCGTAGGTCGGATCGGCCGGTACCCATTGATGACCGGGCGCGGCGCTGGCCGCGATCGCATCCTGGAGCGGATCGGTGGCGGCGCCCACGCTGCCCGGGGCGACGCTGACCGCGACCAAGGCACCGGCGGCGAGCGCTGCGGCGGCGAATGGGGCCAGCACGCGTCGGGCGCTACGCATCTGATGATCTCCTGACGTCGGCAATCCGAGGGACAACGAGCGACAGCGGCCGTGGCAACGGCACGGGAGGACAGAATACTGGAACGTGTTCTAGTCTGCGCCGATGGACTCCGACATCGTCGAGGAGCTGCGGCAGCTGAAGTACCGCTACCTCAGAACGCTCGACCTCAAGCAGTGGGACGACTTCGGCCAGACGCTCACCCCGGATATCGAGGCCTCGTACGGCGACCAGCTCCGGTTCTCCGGGCGGGAGGCCGTGGTCGACTTCATGAGCAAGTCCCTCGGCCCGGCGATCATCACCGTCCACCAGTGTCACCATCCCGAGATCACCGTGGACGGGGACACCGCGACCGGCACCTGGTACCTCGAGGACAAGGTGATCGTGACCGAGCACCGGATGCTGCTCACCGGCGCCGCGTTCTACGACGACGTCTACACCCGAGACGATGCCGGGGTCTGGCGGATCAGCCGGACCGGGTACACGCGCAGCTACGAAGCCGTCCAATCGCTCGACGACACCCCGAGCTGGAAGCTGACGGCCAACCGCTGGGCGGCCGGCTAAGCCTCTTGCAGCAAAGTCGGCCAGGCGCTGATCCGGCAACCCTCCGGTCGCGCGCGGCACGAACCTCCGGTGTACTTCGCGGATGAAGACGCGACCGAAGGGCTTGGACACCCCGGCCACACGCAAGATCATCAAGTGGATGTCGGCCGCCAACGTGTGGATCTATCGGAAGACCAACGGCCGGGTCGGCAAGACCTGGCGGGTGGGCAGCGCGCTGCGGCGTGGCGTCCCGGTCTGCCTGGTCACCACCACCGGCCGCAAGTCCGGCCGGCCACGGACCGTGCCGCTGCTGTACATCCGCGACACCGAGAACGTCGTGCTGGTCGCGTCGCAGGGAGGCCTGCCGGAGGACCCGCAGTGGTATCGCAACGTGCTGGCCGATCCGGACATCAGCGTGCAGTTCGGCGCGACGATCTCTCGGATGCGGGCCCGCACGGCGAACCCTGAGGAGCGGGCAACGCTGTGGCCTCGGCTCACCGCTGTCTATGCCGACTTCGACAGCTATCAGGCGTGGACCGAACGGGAGATCCCCGTCGTCATCTGCGAACCCTCCTAGACGCCCTCGTGTCGCCCCGCTGCTCGGTGCGGTAAGACTGGAGGGGGCCGCATCCGGCCTCCCGTTCCGGCGAAGGAGACCGCAGGTGAGCAGGAACCCGTACGACGAACTCCCCCAGGTCGCCAGCTTCGAGTTGCGCAGCGACGACGCGTCTGACGGCCAGACGCTCGGCAACCCGCAGGTGTCGGGCGTCCTCGGCGCCGGCGGCGAGGACGTCTCACCGCACCTCACCTGGTCCGGCGCCCCGGAAGGCACGCAGAGCTACGCGGTGACGGTGTATGACCCGGACGCGCCGACCGCGAGCGGCTTCTGGCACTGGGCGGCGTTCAACATCCCGGCCGACGTCACCGAGCTGCCGAGCGGCGCGAGCGGGACGAACCTGCCCGAGGGCGCCGTCGAACTGCGCAACGACGGCGGCACGACGGGGTACATCGGCGCTGCCCCGCCGCCCGGCCACGGCGTGCACCACTACTACGTGGTCGTGCACGCGCTGGACGTCCCGAGCCTCGACATCCCGGCCGACGCCTCACCTGCGTTCCTCGGCTTCAACCTGTTCACCCACACGCTCGGCCGCGCCATGATCGTGCCGGTGTACGAGGTCTCTGAATGACCAACCGGGTCAACGGCGTCATCGCCCGCAGTGCAGGGGCGCCGGTCGAGGTCGTCCCGATCAACGTCCCCGATCCCGGACCCGGCGAGGCGCTCGTCCGGGTGCAGGCCTGCGGGGTCTGTCACACCGACCTGCACTATCGCGAAGGCGGTATCAACGACGAGTTCCCGTTCCTGCTGGGCCATGAGGCCGCCGGAATCGTCGAGGCGGTCGGCCCCGACGTCACCGAGGTCGCGCCGGGCGACTTCGTGATCCTCAACTGGCGGGCCGTCTGCGGGCAGTGCCGAGCCTGCCGGCGCGGCGAGCCGCAGTACTGCTTCAACACACACAACGCGACGCAGAAGATGACCCTCGAGGACGGGACCGAACTCTCCCCCGCCCTTGGCATCGGCGCGTTCGCGGAGAAGACGCTTGTTGCCGCCGGTCAGTGCACGAAGGTCGATCCGGCCGCGCCGGCGACGGCGGCGGGGCTGCTCGGGTGCGGCGTGATGGCCGGTCTCGGCGCCGCGGTGAACACCGCCGGCGTCAGGCGGGGGCAGAGCATCGCGGTGATCGGCTGTGGCGGCGTGGGCGCGGCCGCGATCGCCGGCAGCAGACTGGTCGGCGCTGCGAAGATCATCGCGATCGACGTGGACGACCGGAAACTCGAGGGCGCGCGACACTTCGGCGCCACGCACACGATCAACACCAAGGGGCTGAGCACGGACGACGTCGTCACCGCGATCCAGGAGCTGACCGACGGCAATGGCGCGGACATCGTCGTCGATGCCGTCGGGCGGCCGGAGACGTACAAGCAGGCGTTCTACGGGCGCGACCTCGCCGGCACCGTCGTGCTCGTGGGCGTGCCCGATCCGTCGATGACACTCGAGCTACCGCTCATCGATCTGTTCAGCCGGGGCGGAGTACTGAAGTCGTCCTGGTACGGAGACTGCCTTCCCTCGCGCGACTTCCCGATGCTCATCGACCTCTTCCAGCAGGGGCGGTTGCCGCTCGACCAGTTCGTCAGCGAGACGATCGGCATCGATGACATCGAGTCGGCCTTCGAGAAGATGCACCGCGGCGAGGTCCTGCGCTCGGTCGTCGAGTTCTGATGCCGGCCCACGTCGACCATGCCGTCACGAGCGGGACGTTCAGCCTCGACGGAGGCACCTGGGAGGTCGACAACAACGTCTGGGTGATCGGGGACGACCGCGAATGCGTCGTGATCGACGCCCCGCATGACGCCGATGCGATCGCCGCGTTGATCGGGGACCGCCGCTTGGCCGCAGTCCTCTGCACCCACGCGCACGACGACCACGTCAACGTCGCCAACGAGCTGTCCGACCGTTTCGACGCACCGGTGCGGCTGCATCCCGCCGACGAGGTGCTGTGGCGGATGACCTACCGGCACGCGGCGTTCGAGCCGCTCGCCGATGGTGACCGGATCGAGATCGGTGGCAGCACGCTGCAGGCGCTGCACACCCCGGGCCACGCACCGGGAGCGGTCTGCTTCCACGCTGCGGATCTGGGCATGGTTTTCACCGGCGACACCCTGTTCCAGGGCGGCCCGGGCGCCACCGGTCGGTCCTACTCCGACTTCGACACGGTCGTCGCCTCGATCCGCTCGCGGCTGCTCACCCTGCCGCCGGACACGGTCGTGCACACCGGGCACGGAGCCGACACGACGATCGGCGCCGAGGCGGCTGCGGCGAACGACTGGACGCGGCCGAGCTAACCGGCGTTCGTCAGTGCCGCCACCTCGTCGCGGGACAGCCGCTGGTACAGCGGAGCCGCGGCGATGTTCTCCTCCACGTGCTTGACGCTCGACGTGCCCGGGATCGGCAGCACCACCTGTGCGCGCGCGAGCAACCAGGCCAGCGCCACCTGGGCTGCGGTCGCCTCGTGCCGCTTCGCTATCTCGTCGACCAGGCCGCCCGGCTGGGCCAGGTCGCCGGCGGCGATCGGGAACCACGGGATGAAGCCCAGGCCCTCCCGGGTGCAGTAGTCGAGGACGTCCTCGGATTTGCGGTCGGTGAGGTTGTAGAGGTTCTGGACGGTCGCGATCTCGGTGATGGCACGGACCTCGTCGATCTGCTCGACCGAGACCTCGGACAGCCCGATGGCACCGATCTTGCCCTCATCCTGCAGCTCGACCAGCACGCCGATCTGGTCGGCCAGCGGCACCTTCCCGTCGATCCGGTGCAACTGGAAGAGGTCGATGCGGTCGAGGCCGAGCCGGCGCAGGCTCATCTCGGCCTCCTGACGCAGGTATTCCGGCCGGCCCACCGGCGCCCAGATGTCCGGCCCGTGCCGTACCAGCCCGGCCTTTGTCGCCACCAGCACCTGCTCGGGATACGGGTACAGCGCCTCGCGGATGATCTCCTCGCTGACGTACGGGCCGTAGGAATCTGCGGTGTCGAGAAGATCGACACCGAGCTCGACCGCGCGGCGCACGACCCGGATGCACTCGGCCCGGTCGGCCGGCTCACCCCAGATCCCCTGCCCGGTCAGGCGCATCGCACCGAAGCCGAGCCGGTGCACAGTTCGCCCGGCGATCTCGAACGTGCCCGAGATCTGCGCCGGAGTGTTGAGGTCGGTCATTGGCGCTCCTTCGCTGGTAGCTACTTCATCCCTACCCCATCCGCAGCTGCGCCCGGTGAGCACCCCACGCATTCGTGCAACGGGGACCCCGGGATGCCGGAATGCTCCGCGGTGCGCCAGGCTTGAGCACTACGACACCCGCCGGACAAGAGGAGAATCGGATGCCCACTCGCACCGCCCGTACCGCCTGGACAGGCACCCTGCAGGAAGGCTCAGGGCAGGTCGAGCTGTCAAGCTCCAAGGTCGGTACCTACGAGGTGTCCTTCCCCAAGAGGGCGGCCGAGAACGCCGATGGGACGACCAGCCCGGAGGAACTCGTCGCCGCCGCGCACTCCGCCTGCTACGCCATGTCGCTGTCCAACGGCATCGCCCAGGCCGGCGGCACGCCGGTCGCACTCGACGTCCAGGCCGACGTCACGCTGGGCCCGGACCCGGCCGGCGGCTTCCGGCTCACGGGCATCCTGCTCACGGTGCGCGGCGAGGTCGACGGTCTCGACGCCGCCGGGTTCCAGGAGGCAGCCACGGCGGCGAAGGCCGGCTGCCCGATCAGCAAGGCGCTCACCGGGGTCGAGATCACCTTGGACGCCGCACTCGAGCAGTAGGCGGGGACGCTCAGGCCTCGACGGTCACCACCGTCTGATCGACGCGCGACCAGCCGTAGAACCACGCCATCGCCGGCATCGGCAGGTGGACACAGCCGTGCGAGCCTCCAGTGACGTAGTCCGGGGAACCGAAGGCCATGGTCTGCCACGCGGCGTCGTGAAAACCGAAGTCGCCGTTGAACGGGACCCAGTACCGAACATGGTCGCGGTAGCCCGGACCGACGAGATCACGATCGCGTTCGCGCGCCTGAACGCGCCACGACCCCAGCGGCGTGTCGTAGTTGTGCACCGTCGCGCCGGTGGTCACGGGGGTCGCGAAGACCTGGCGGTGCTTCTCGCACATCCACGCGTACTGCCGGCTGACGCTGACCACCGCCAACTTCGCGTACTCGTTGTCGGCGCAGACGTTCTGGTCCGTGGCGCGGCGCACCGTCAGTGGCGGTGCGATGGACGGCCGCGGCGCCGCGGCGCGGCGATCGCCTGGGCGTGCCGAGTCGGTCGCGGACGCCGAACCGTTCTGCACGACCGCCAAGACGGTCACGGCGAGCAGCGTCGGCAGTGCGTACGCGCGCCAGCCGTAGCGGGCGGCAAGCCGGGCCCACGACTGTCGCACCGAAGGGTCCGGTGGCCGGTTCGGAACCGGGCGTTGGTGAGCGGGCACGGCGGCAGTTTAGCCACGAGCCGGACCAATCGGACACCCGGGTCGGAACGCCTAAGCAGGGCTGGTGTGTGCTCGATCACGACGGCCCGCGGTGTTTGATCGGCTCATGCCAGTCGTCCCCTTCTCCGCGGTCACGGCGCTCCGGCCCGATGGGCCGGGCCGCTTCACCGCTGACGTGCATCCGGAGTGGACGATCGGCGGCAAGCCGAACGGCGGCTACCTGCTGGGCATGCTCGGCCGCGCCGCCGCCTCGGTCGGACCGCACGAGCACGTCATCGCCGCTAGCGCCCACTACCTGCGCTCACCCGAGCCGGGGCCGGCGGTGATCGAGGCGCAGGTGCTGCGGGCCGGGCGTTCGGCCAGCCAGGTCCGCGTCCAGCTCCGGCAGGGTGACGAGCTCTGCATCGAGGCGCTGGTGACGACCAGCGTCCTCGACGCCACCACGCAGGCGTACTGGAGCGACGGCGCGCCGACACCCGGGACGGAGTCGTTCGAGGAGTCGATCCGGCTGCCGTCGACCAACCCTCGAGGCCTGACTGTGTCGATCATGGATCAGGTCGACCTGCGGCTGGAGCCCGCGTCCTTCGGCTTCGCCCGGGGCAGGCCGTCCGGACGCGGCGAGCTGCGCGGCTGGCTCACCCTGCCGCACGGGGAGCCCTTCGACCCGTGCTCGCTGATCTACGCCGTCGACGCCTTCCCGCCGGCCACGTTCGACATCGAGATGACCGGCTGGGTGCCGACCCTCGAGCTGACGGCGTACGTGCGCGCGCTGCCGGCACCCGGTCCGGTGCGGGTGCTGCAGAAGGCCCAGCTCATCGACGCCCAGCGGGTCGACGAAGCGTGCTGGGTATGGGACTGCACCGGACGGCTGGTCGCATCCGGGACCCAGCTGGCCGGTATCCGACTCGGCTGAGCATCTCCCGCAGCGTCTGCCGAACGCAGGTAGGGACCGGGAGCACACTGGACGCCATGAGACGGCCGTCAGCTCGCCGCAGGATCGCGGCCGGCCGCGCCTGGTGGGCGAGGAGCCTCGGCGGCCACGGCTACCGGCGGATCCGCGAACTCGATCTCGACACGCACGCATTTGCGCTCTGCGCCCAGCAGGTCCTCTGCACGGCGCCACTCATCGTCGCGATGTCCGCGGTGCTGCAGCGGCTGACCGGCAAGGGCGCGGGGTACTTCATCACCCGCTTCTTCGGCCTCTACGGCGACTCCGCTGACGCCGTGACCAGCCTGTTCCGTGGCACCGCCCCGTCCATCAGCATGTTCACCCTGGTGATCGCGATGGTCACCGCGCTGGTCTTCACGACGAGTGTCGCGTCCGTCCAGCAGCGCGCGTTCGAGCTCATCTGGACGCTGCCCCGTGTCATCAGCATCCGGTCGTACTGCCGGCAGCTCGTCTGGGCGGTCATGCTGGGCGCGTTCTCGGTCGGCATGTTCGGCCTCGGGCGGTTGGGCCGGATGCTCGACCAGCACATCGGCCGGCCCGGCCTGATGGCGGTCGCGCTCATGCAGGGCGTAGCGACGTTCCTCTACTACTGGTGGTCGCAGCACTGGCTGCTCGGCGGCCGGGTGACCTGGCGGGCGCTGCTGCCCGGCGCGATCTGCGTCGGCATCGGCACGACCATCCTGTTCCGGCTCACCCGCGTGATCATGCCCGGCCAGATCGCCTGGCAGGTGCACGCGTACGGCCTCATCGGCGGCGTCTTCGTGCTGTCGGTGTGGCTGATGATCCTCTGCGTGGTGATCTTCGGCGGCGTGCTGCTCGGCGCGCTCATCACCGAGCGGCGAGCGGCCAAGCTCGGCGCGGACGCCGGGAACGTTGACGAATCGCCGCTGACCCTCGCCGGACTGGACTCGACCGCGGCCGATCCCAATCCCGCCCGGTCGCTGGCGGACGGTGACGAAACCGAGCGCCTCGGCGCCGGCCGGACGTGAAGGGCCGGCGTCAGGTGTTCTGCTCGAGGTATTCGTCGACGTCCCGGTCGGAGTCGTCGACGCCCTCGCCGGCCGGGTGCTCGAAGTAGAGCGTGAGCCACTGCATCGCCAGCTGGTGCCGCAACTCGAGGGACGCGCTCTTCGCGAAGTCCGGAAGCGCCTCACGCTCCTCTTCGTCCAGATGCTCACCGTTCTCGGTACGCGCGCGACCGACCGCCTCGAACCACTCGGGGCTGGCGACCTGATGGCTCCGCGCGTCGCGCACCGCGTCCCGGATCTTGTTGTGGTCGTGGACGGCGTCCTCGGTCTCGTCGGTCGGATCGCCGGACCTCCCGTGCTGCAGCAGCGCCGGGTAGAAGACCGTCTCCTCGATCTCGGCATGGGTGTCGAGCCGGGTAGCGAGCGGTTCCCAGATCGCGCGCAGCTCGTCCTCCGTCCGCGCGTCGTCGAGCAGGAAGAACTGGCGGCGGAACCACTCGTGGTCCTGGTAGATCAACTCGATGATGTCGGCCACGGCGGCTGGCTCCTCGGGAGGTGGCGACGGACGGTCCCGACGCTACCGGCAGCGCCGGTCACGGCGTCAGCTGCTCCACCGAGATCAGCTGCTCGGGCGTGAACCGGAACACTGTGACGCCGACGAGTCGATGCGTGGCCGTGTCGTAGCTGACGAGGTTGACCGTCGCGTCGTGGTTGAGCGGGCCGACGGTGAGCGCCGAGGCGAAGGTGTGCTCGACACTGTTCTCGTTCGGTGCGCCGCCGGACGAGCCGCCGACGAACTGGCTGCCCACCGTGCCGTCGGGTAGCGGCACGGCGGCCGGTCCGGTCTGGGTGTGCGTGTGCCCGTCCAGCGCGAGCACGGCTTTGCCGCAGCCGGACCGCAGCGCGTGCTCGCCCGCCCGCGGATCGTGCAGCACCACGATCAGCGCGTCGTCCTGGGCGCAGGCCAGCTCGGCGATCTTGCTCGCCTGGGCGTCCAGGACGAAGTGCTGGTCGGCCGTCGCTGCCGGCACGATCCCCTCGCCGTAGCGACTCGTACGCGGGTCCGGGGAGCCGAGGAAGTGCAGGCCGCCCACCGTCACCACGGCATTGTCGAGCACCCGGACCCGCTGCTTGTGCTCGTCGACCAGCGTCTGGGGCGAGTCGTGGTTGCCCGCCGCGAAGACCGGGGTGATCCCCGCCGCGCGGGACTTGCCGGCCAGATCGCCCGTGCATGCGGATTCGAAGGGGAACGAACCGCTGAACGCGTCGTCGCCCCCGCTGACCAGGGTGGTGATGTCGAAGTGCTTCAGCAGGGCCACGATCACCCGGTCCATCCCGATGTTGCAGTGGCGGTCGGTGACGAAGCCGAAGGTGGTGACGTCCGTCCCGGTGGGCAGCTCCACCGGCGAGGCGGCCAGCTGATCGCGCAGGCGGTTGCGCAGGTCCTGGTAGTACGCGTCGGTATCGGCGAAGTAGGTGTGGACGTAGGACTCGATGGCCCCGATCGCCGGGCGAAGCAGCCCGGTCAACTGGGTGCCGGCGAGCGGTGTGTCGGCGAGGATCGGATCCGGGCGGATCAGCGGGGCGTGAGCGGCGCTGCGGGCCGCGCTCGGGACGGCGCCGAGCGTCGCGAGCACCACCAGGGCCAGCACCGCGCGGCGGGCGAACCGCCGCTCCGGCGCGCGATAGGCACGCGCGATCGCGCGGGCCGGGCCGGGTCGATCGGCGTCGTAGCGCGCCCGCCAGCGGCGATACGTGTAGCCGGCGGCGCCGACCAGCGCCCCGATCACCGCGCCGGTCAGCACCGCCCAGACCAGGTGGCGCACGACGGCCGAGCGGACGTCGCCCGCCACCTGCTCGGGATCGCTGAACGCCTGCAGGTAGGCCGGCAGGACGTCGGAGTTGACGATCCCGTGGGCATCGAACAGGTAGTCGGCGTCGATGTCGATCGTGGCGCGGATGCCGATCGGCTCGCCGAGCAGCTGACGGCTACTCCGGCGTTCACCGACCAAGGCGCCGGCGACGTCGACCCGGTCGTACTGCTGGCCGGGCACGAGCCGCACGCTGACCTGATTTCCCGCGACCTCGCCGTGGGCCTTGGTGGCCAGCCCCAGTACGAGTCCGGCGATCGCGCCGACCACGGCCAGCATTGTGATCACGGCCGCATACGCCAACCCGGGGCGCAGGCGCGACGCTTGTGGGGCGGCCGCGACGGTGTCCTGGCTACGCTCGCCTGCGACCGCCGCTGACGACCGCGAGGAAAGCATGCCTGGAGACTACGAAGTCGAGCTGAGGGTTTCGCACCCCGACCGCCGACGACCGGCCCGCTAGCGCTCGGGTCGCCGTGCCACCGTCACGCAGCGCCGGGCTGCTGCTGTACCGCCGGACCGCCGCCGGCGTGGAAGTGCTGCTCGGCCATATGGGCGGCCCGTACTTCGCCAAACGCGACGACGGCGCCTGGTCCATACCCAAGGGGGAGTACGACGAGCACGAGGCGCCGCGCGCCGCGGCCCGCCGGGAGTTCGCCGAGGAGCTGGGTTGCCCGCCGCCGTCCGGGACCGAGCACGAACTCGGCACCGTCCGCCAGCGCAACGGCAAGCTCGTCACGGCGTGGGCGATCGAGGCCGACTTCGACGTGGCCGGAGTCGTCAGCAACACCTTCGAGATCGAGTGGCCGCCCCGCTCGGGTCGGCGGCAGTCGTTCCCCGAGATCGACCGCGCGGGTTGGTTCGACCTGGAGACGGCACGCACCAAGATGATCGTCGGTCAGGATGCGCTGCTCGATCGGCTCGCGACGGTGCTCTGACCCGGAAGGGTCGCCGCGAACTGAAACACGTTCTATAGTGCGCGCATGGCGGCGCTTCGCGTGATCCAGTGGACGACCGGCAACATCGGCACCCGGTCGCTGCACGCGATCGTGACCCGTCCCGACATGGAACTCGTCGGCGTCTACGCGCACTCCGCCGAGAAGGTGGGGCGCGACGCCGCCGGACTGGCCGGTCTGGCGGCGCCGACGGGCATCCGCGCCACGGACGACGTCGACGCACTGCTCGCGCTGAAGCCCGACGCCTGCGTCTACAACCCCGTCTGGTCGAGCGTGGACGAACTCTGCCGGTTGCTCGAGGCCGGCGTCAATGTCTGCTCGACCGCGGGCTGGATCACCGGTGGCAAGCTGGCGTCCGAGGACCGGGAACGGGTGCGCAAAGCCGCCGAGCGCGGCGGCGCCTCGATGTTCGGCAGCGGCGCCCATCCCGGTTTCACCAATCTGATCTCGATCCTCGGCACCCAGATGTGCGAGACCGTCGACCGGGTCACCGTCACCGAGTCCGTCGACTGCTCCGCCTACGCGTCCGGACCGACGATGGCGGCCATGGGCTTCGGCAAGCCACCGGACACGCCCGACCTCGAGGACAGCGTGCGGCGCGAGAGCGAGGTCTTCGCCGAGGCCGCAGCGATGACCGCCGACGCGTTGGGAGCCACGCTCGACCGGCTGACGTTCGACGCCACGTTCACCGCAGCGTCGGACGACAGCGAGTTGGGTTTCCTGTCCATTCCGCGCGGGACGGTCGCGGCGGTCCAGGGTTACCACAGGGGCTGGGTGGGTGAGAAGAACGTCGTCGCGGTCGGGTTCCAGTGGACGATGGGCTCCCACGTCCAGCCGCCGTTCCGGCTCGCGCACGGACACGTCATCAAGATCGATGGTCGGCCCAGCGCCAACATCCGCATTCGCGTGCTCCCACCCACTGACTGGGACGAGGAGGGGTACATGGGCGCCGGGATGATCTACACCGCCATGCCCGCGGTCAATGCGGTTCCGGCCGTCGTCGCCGCCGCCCCGGGCATCGTGACGGTGAAGGATCTCCCGCTCGTTGCCGGTCGGTTCGCCCTCTAGCGTCTGGCGGGCCCGGTTCTCCGGGCATCTAGGTAGTCACGGACCCCTTAGGCCGCTGGGCGTCCGCAGGGGCGCCGCACCTTAGGCAAAGTCCTGATGCAGCGGCTGGGGCCTTACGACGATCGTTTCCGGTGTCAAGGAAATACCTGCACCGGAGGACATCATGGAGACCTACTTCTACCTGGCCGACAGCTTGGCCCGCCGCCACATCCAGGACCTGGTGGCCGACGCGGACGCGTCCCGGCGCGCCAAGCAGGCCCGCGCCAGCCGCCCATCGCGCGGCAGGTGGGGCAAGACCAAGCACGCCCGCGCCCACCGCGGCTGATCCCGCAGACCCGTCATTTTCATCGATCCGAGGTACTCGCCATGTTGACCAGCTGCCCTCCCGGTGAGCTCTCGCTGGACGCACTGCCCAAGGAGTTCCGGGACGAGCTGCCCTGCCGGATGCAGGACGCCGACCTCTGGTTCGCCGAGGCGCCGGCCGACCTGGAACGGGCCAAGGCCTTCTGCCAGAGCTGCCCCGTCCGCACGGCATGCCTGATCGCCGCGCTGGAGCGCGGCGAGCCCTGGGGTGTGTGGGGCGGCGAGATCTTCGACGCCGGCGTCGTCATCGCCCGTAAGCGTCCCCGCGGGCGCCCCCGCAAGAACGAGACGCGTGAGGTCGCTGCCTGAAGGCCGGCCGGTCAGCGGCCCAGATCCGGGTGCGCCCGGCCGGCGATGAGCGGCAGATCGAGATAGGTCTTGATGCCCGGATCGGCCGCGCACACGTAAGGCACCGAGTTCACGCAGTGCATCGCCGTCGCGACGATGCCCGGATTGCGGGCCAGGCCGGCCTCGACCGTCTCCGGCTGCCAGCCCTTGATCGTCACGAAGCAGTCCGGATCGCCCTTCACCTCGACCTCGAACCGCTCCCCCGCCGGGCCGAACGTCCACGGCGGGTCGAGATGCTCCTCCCCCATCAACCAGTTCACCGCAATCCGCACGACGACGCGGTCGCCGATGACGGCCTCCCACTGGAAGCGCTGGGCGGCGACCCGCCCCGGTTCGATGGCACCGATCGGTGAGTCGATCGGAGCGGTGGCGACCGCCACCTCCTGCCGGGTGCGGATCTCGGCGTCGGTGGAGAACCCGAGCGCGTCGAGGCACATGCGTACCGACTGGACGAAGCCGCCGGACAGCACCTTGAGCATCGGGCTCTTCATTGCTTCGTCGGCCGTCGCCCCGAAGCACATGATCCATCGCACGACGTCAGGCGAGTTGTAGGTGCGGATGTCGGAGAACTCCTCGCCGCGGACGTAGGTCACCGCGGCGGACAGTGCGGAGAACATCAGCGGGTGCAGCTCGGTGATCCCACCCGGATTGATGCCGGTGCCGTGCAGCGTCACCCCGCCGTCCCGGCAGGCGGCCTCGAGCGGTGCGGCCTCCTTCGCCCCGGGGTAGAACCAGCCGACCGGAGTGACCACGTTCTTGCCCGAGCGCAGGATCGCCGCGACCTCATCTGCGTTGGGCATGATCGGCGCGTAGATCACGGCATCCGCCTCGATCGCCAGGACCCGAGCGGCGTCGTTGCTCGCCGTCACCCCGATCGGGCCGAGCCCGACGAGCTCCCCGACGTCGCGCCCGTCCTTGTCGGGCGCATGCACCCAGCACCCGACCAGCTCGAGTTCGGGATGCTGGAGGATTCCCTCGATCGCCGCCCGCCCGACGCCGCCGGTGGCCCACTGGATCACCCGCAGTGTCATCGGCGCTCCAGCAGCGGGCGGGCCGGACCCCGGTCCGGCCCATCTTGTTGCGGTCCGTACTGCGGTCCGTACCGAGCCAAGGTGGTCCTCCTCGTGGTCGGCCGCACGCGCGGCGCGCGCTGGACGTACCGTAGCCGGACCTGCACCTCCCCGTCAGAAAGTGATCAACATGCGCGCAGCCCTGTATGTGTCGGCCGGCGAGGTCACCGTTGACGAGGTGCCGGACGCCGCGGTGGCCGAGCCGACCGATGCGGTGGTCCGGGTGGTCCGTTCCTGCGTGTGCGGCTCGGATCTCTGGTCCTACCGCGGCGTCGTCCAGCGCGAGGCCGGTTCCCGGATGGGCCACGAGTTCCTCGGCGTGATCGAGGAGGTCGGCCGGGACGTGTCGACCCTGAAGGTGGGTGACCTCGTCGTCGCACCGTTCCAATGGTCGGACAACACCTGCCCCGCCTGCCTCGACGGGATCCAGAGTTCGTGTGCGAACGGCGGCACCTTCGGCGCGCCGGGCGCCGACGGCGGGCAGGGCGAGGCAGTTCGCGTCCCCCTCGCCGACGGGACGCTGGTCGCCGTGCCGTCCGGTGCGGGCGCGGAGCTGTACCCGGCCTTGCTGGCGACCTCGGACGTGCTCGGTACCGGCCTGCACGGCGCGACGCTGGCCGGCGTGACGGAGGGCTCGACGGTCGCCGTGATCGGTGACGGCGCCGTCGGGCTGTGTGCCGTACTGGGCGCGACCGCCGTGCTCGGTGCCGAGCGGGTGATCCTGATGAGCCGGCATCCCGACCGCAGCGAGATCGGGCGGCGCTTCGGCGCGACCGACATCGTGGAGTTGCGCGGCGCCGAGGGCATCGCGGCCGTCCGGGAGCTGACCGGCGGGCTCGGCGTACGCCACGTGGTCGAGGCAGTGGGCACCAAGGAGTCGTGGGAGATGGCTGTCGGCATGGCGCGGGAGGGTGGCTCGATCGGCGCGGTGGGCGTGCCGCACGCGTCGCCGCGGCTGCCGCTGTTCGGCCCGTTCGTCCATCACCTGAGCATCAGCCTCGGCATCGCGCCGGTGCGGCGGTATCTGCCGATGCTGATCGACCAGACCGTGAACGGGATCCTCGACGCCGGCGCGGTGTTCGACACCGTCCTGCCGTTGGAGCAGGTGGGGGACGCGTACGCGGCGATGGCGTCCCGTCAGTCGATCAAGGTCATGCTGACCTGAGCCCGGCGGCCGCCCGCAGCTCGAGGTTGGCCAGTCGCAGTTGCTGATCGCTGGCGCGCTGAAGGTCGGCGAGCGCGCCGCGTCCCAGCCGGTCACAGATCCAGTCGAAGTGCAGCGCGACCCAGTCGCCGGGCCGCGCGTCGGCCAGCGGCGACTGGCCGGCGGCCGACCGGCGCACGGTCTCGTCGGCCTCGTCGCCCAGGTGGAGCCGTTCCCCGTCCCAGAGCAGCGCGCGCGAGCGGACCACGGCTTGCTCCCCGCGCAGGTCCATGACCTGTCCCCACCGGATGCGGCAGCGGTCGAGCACCGAGAGGGGCACCGGGCTGCGCGCGCCGAGCAGGCCGGCCCAGGGGTAGACAGCGAAGACGTGAAAGCTGTGGTGGGCGCGGGCCAGCGGCCGCGCGTCGGCGCCCAGTCGGCTCCAGAATCCGCCGGTCTGGCCGGCGAATCGATCCGCCAGCCGAGCGTGCAGCCGTTCCGGGGCGAGCCGGTCCAGCAGGTCACCGCCCACCCAGTACGCCGAAACGACCCGGGCGTCCAGGGGGTCGTCGATGCCCGCCGCCTCGGCGAGCAGCTGCAGGTAGACCCAGGCGCCGTCGAACTGGCGCGCCTGCGCGGCGACCTCGGGGCTGTCCACCCCGGCCGCAGTCGAGGCGAGCAGGGCGGCGGCTTCGTCCGGGCCGCAGTAGCCCAGCTCGTTCGGAGGGTAGGCGTAGCGGGCGAACAGCACGGAACCCGGGACCGGCGACACCGTGGTCAGGCCCCGATCGCCGGGTCGTCGTCGCGCGGGCGGCCCATCATCTCCAACCCGGCGAGCGCCTTCTCGGCACCGGCCGCGTCGATCCGTTCCATCGCAAAGCCCATGTGGATGACGATCCAGTCGCCGGGTTCGAGCTTCTGGTCCTCCAACATGCCGATGTTCACCTTGCGCTGCGCACCCACCACGTCGACGAGCGCCAGCTGGTCGCCGTAGCCCTCGACCATCGCAACGACCTGACCTGGGATTCCGAGGCACATGGTCAGCCCTCCGCGGCCGTGGTGGAGCGGTCCGGGTGGGTCGCGAGTTCGTCCTCGAGCAACGCGCGCACCGTTGCTACGGCCGGCTCGACCGCCGCGGCGACCGACGGGGAAAGGCCGATGCCGTCGTCTAGACCGGCCGGGACGCAGCCCACCACCAACGTTCGGGGCAACCGCCCACCCAGCGCGCGCACGCTGGCCAGCACCGTCGCCGGGTCCATCGCATGCGCGTCCAAGCCGGCCGCGCCGAGGTCGTTCTCACCGACCTCGAGCACGCGCAGCGTTCCCGGCGGCTCGCGACCGCGCAACGCGTCGACCAGGATCACGGCCTCGTACCCGTCCAGCAGGTCGTACGCGAGATGCATCCCGCGGACTCCGTAGTCGACGACGCGCACGCCATCTCCCGGCGGGTCGGCCGCGAGACGCTGGGCGACCTCGCAGCCGAACCCGTCGTCACCGAGAAACATGTTGCCGATGCCGGCAACGAGGATCCGGGTCGGCACTTAGCGCTTGTCCTCGGTCTTGTTCTCGCCGCTTCCGGTTCCCGAGTAGTGATCCGGGCCGACCCGATCGTCGTCGAGATCCGCCTCCGGCATGGCTGCGGCCGGCTGCTCGTCGGACGGGGACGCCTCGGCCCCGCGCGGCGTGTCCTCCTTCGGGGTCGACTTCATCTCGGTGTTCTCCACCGGCCCGGTGGCGCCGCCGACGTTCGCCCCGTCCTTGTGCGTGTCTTGTTCGCTGTCGACCGGCGCGCTCTTCTGCCGGTCTTCATACGGCGGCATCGGCCGGTCGGTCGAGCCCCCGCCTTCGACGTCTCGTGTCTCGCTCATCTCCGGTTCCTCTCCTGAACGGGATCAGCCGCCCTGGTCACCCGTGGGCATGTCGGGCGCTCCCTCGTGTTGCGCACCCTGCGCATCGACCGACGTGTCGCTCTCCTCGTCCGACCCACCTTCCGGCCGATCGACCGGCCCGCCGGACGGTTCGTCGGAACCGGTGTCACGTGACCCGGCGGGGCCGCGCTCGCTCTGTGGCTCCTCCTCGAGGTGGGCGCCTGGCGTTTCGCTCATCGTTGCCTCCTTCCGCGTTGGGCGGTCACATCTTCCGCATCTTCAGGTAGCGCCGGACGTCGGGAATCGAGCGCACACCAACGGCAAGCCCGATCACCACCACGGCGGCCAAACCGACCGCTGTGACCTCTCCTAGAACCTTCACGATCGGCTCTCCTCTCTGTTGCCGTGCACGGGATGCGGCGAATCGGGCGGTAATGGCTCGACCTCGTCCGGAGCGAAGTACAGGAAACGGCCGTACCACTCGTGCATCTCCGCCGCGGGGTCGTCGAGCAGGACGACGGCGACATGCACGTTCCCGTCGACGTCGGAGTGGACGGCCGATACTCGAGCCGTCTGGCCGGCGAAGAAGAGATCCTGGGCGTCAGCTCGCCGCGACGGGCGCAGGCGCACCAAACTGCCGCGCGCCACCGGCTCGCCATCGACGAGCACGCTGTCGACATCGGGCTGCACGCTGGCGTCGGTCTCGGGATCCCACCACGGCACGTCCCCCGTGGTGAAGGTCGGCGGCTCGACGTCGCGCAGATCGACCAGCCGCTCGCCGACGTCGTCCCCGAATCGTTCGTCCACGCCCGCCATCGGGTCGAGAGTCGCGGCCGCATCGAGCGCACCGGCGGCCAGGGCGTGCGGGTCGCGCAGGATCCCGTGCAGTTGGGCCAGCGCCTCGGGCGACATCGCGTCGCAGCGGTCGATGATCTCGGCCGCCCGCGGGTCGGTCGCTCGGGCCTCCGCCTTCTCCGCGTCGGTCAGGGTCATGACCCGGAGTGTCAGGATCTCGTCGATCTCGGTCGAGTCGAACAGGGCGCCCGCACTCTGGTCGGCGACCTCGGGGTAGTCGTACAGGATGATCGGCGAGACGAGGACCAGATCGGTGCTGCCGGGCAGGCCGGCCATCACCGGCCAGCAGCGGCTCTGCGTGCACCCGGCGACTGCCGCGGCTGCGTCGTCCGGAGGTTCGAGCAGCGATACGAAGTCGGCCGCCCGAGCGCTGAGCAAGACGTGGGCACCGATCAGGGACGCCCGGATGGCCTCGTCCTTGTCCCCGGCGGGCGCCGCCGCGGCGTTACGGACGGTGATCCCCATCCGGACGAAACCGTCCACCGTCAACGCGCTCATCGTCACGGTGGCGCGAACCGGGTAGCGCCGCCGCACGATCCGCCCCGCGCGGCTGCCTTCGTCGTCGCGCAGCTCCTCGATGTCAACGCCGCCGTCGACCTCGACGGGGAATACGTCCTGTGGATCGGCGAGCGAATACGACGGCAGCGCGATCTCGCGTTCGACCGCCTCGTCCCAGCTGAGCCAGGACCGGGTACCGATGGTGAGCTGCTCGACGGGTTCGAAGCGCTGCGGGTCGTCGGTCGCCCGCTCGACGCTGCGCGTCTGCAGTTGCAGGAAGCGCAGGTGCGCGGTGACCTGGGCGTCCGGACCGACGGCGCCGAGCACGCATTCCGCGGCCATCTCCGCCGCTTCGCCCAGGCCGGCGTCGGCCGCGCCGGGCGGGCCCAGCACGCCGAACTGCCAGCGGACCTGGTTCTTGCTCGACGTCGCGCGGTACGGGTACAGCAGGTAGCCCTCGAAGAGCACTGCGTCCGCGACCGTGCGGGCCAACTCAAGACTCATGCCCCACCGCCTCGGCCTTCGTCAGCAGTGCGCCGACCGTCTCTTCCCACGACGTCAACCCGCGGACGGCCCGGTAGTACGACAGAGCCTCGATCGTCTCGTGCCGCAGCCGCAGCCATCCGGTGTTCGGGTAGTAGTGCTGGATCATGTCCCGCCAGACCGAGACCGGGATGAGGTGACGGGCCTCGCAGTCCCACGAGACCTGCTCGACGCCGAAGCCGGCTGTGCCGCGGGTGAACACCGTGCCGGAGAAGAGGAAGACGACCGGGATCGCGTCGTCGCGCAGGGCGTGCAGGTACTTCGACCACGTGACCTCGAAGTCGTAGGTGCAGGGCATCGGCAGGTCGACCTCGGTGATGGTGGTGAAGCCCTGGACCATCGACGTGCATTGCATCCACATGAACGGCTTGAGGGTGTCGAACCACCGGTCCCGCGTGCCGAACATGTCGAGCAGGCCGCTCTCCTCGTCCGGGCTGTACTTGCGCCGCTGCGGCTCGATCCGCACCTGGCAGCGCAGTGCTATCGCGTGGATGACCTCGCCGGTGGACTCGGTGATGCGCAGCCGCGCCGTCAGCTGCGGCGCCGCGGCGTACCGCTCGGCGAAGACGTCGGCGACCTCGAAGTCCAGCTTGGTCATCGAGCGACCCCGGCTTGGGCGGGAGGCGCAGGGCGGCTGCGCTCGGAGACCCTCGCGAAGAACGCGTCCATGGCCCGGTGCGCGTCGTCGCCGCCATCGAAGCCGCGCCACAGCTGGCGAAGCTGACCGACGAGTTCGTAGCAGGCGTCGATCGGGACGACGTGGCAGGTGAAGTCGTCGCCACCGGTCCCGCGACCGCGGTCCGGCGCGCGGATGAGCAGCGCCTCGATGTCCGGCTCGAGCACGCAGAGCTGTGGATTGGCGGCCACGACCGAGTCCCATGCGGCCAGCGTCAGCTCGGACTCCGTGGCGCCGGCCGGGCCGGGGTAGAACGCGATCGTCCGGTGTTGCAGCGAGTTGCGGAAGAGGAAGGCCAGGCTGACCGGTATCTCGAGCTCGTCCCATTGCCCGGGGCCGAGCGTGAAGTCGGGGAAGGACAGGTAGCGGTCGGGAACCGCCCGGTACCGCTGCTCGGCGCCGTCGACGGCGAACAGCAGGTAGCAGCCGCGGCAGGTGCACATGAGAACGCGGCTGTCGAGATTCACGACGTGCTGGTGCTCGTCGGCGATGGGTTCGGCGCACATCTCGCACCGCTCCTCGGCGACCGGCACCGGGCGCGTGCTGGTGATCCGGCGCAGAGCGCCGAGCGGATCACCGGCCCGACCACCCGGCCGCGCGGTGGTCATGCCGGCGCCGGCACCGGCACCGCGACGGAGACGGTGCCGCCGTTGTCGAGCAGGGGCAGCGGATCGAGGTGTAGCGACTCGTCCTCGATGCCCCGCCCCGCGCGGCGCACGTCGAAGTGGCCACGGCAGCCCGGACAGCTGAGCACCGCGTCCGCGGCGGTGCCACCCAGACGCCGCCCGACCGTCGCACCGGCGAGACCGGTGTTGCAGGTCGGGCACCGGTCCCGGAACGCGAAGATGTCGGTCCCGGCCCGGCAGGCCACGATCGGCGTGTCCCCGGCGAAGCCGGTGATGACGCTGCCGGACGGAAGCGCGGCGAGTTCGGGGACGGGCACCCAGGAGGCGCCGTGCACCGATTCGGGTTCGGCGATGCGGACGCGCAGCGAGTCGAGCGAGATCAGCGGCCCGGCCGCGGGCTTGTCCTGCGGCGACTCGACCTCGATCGCCGTCACCTCGGGCGCGGCCGCCTCCACCGCGCCCTCGACGGCCAGCGACAGCGTGGCCGAGGACGACGGGCATCCGTCGCAGCTGCCCAGTAGCCGAAGCCGGACGACGCCGTCGGCGCTGACCTCGATCAGCTCCACGTCCCCCCCGTGCGTCCCGAGGTACGGACGCACACTGGCCAACGCCCGCTCGACCCGCGTGGTGACGTCGTAGGGATGCAGTCCGTGGACGAGGAGCAGGCTGGAGATCAGCTCGTCGTCGGCCAGCGCGCCGAGTACCTGGTCGTCGAGACGGCCGAGGTCGTACAGGAGGTCGAGGAGTCGCTCCAAACCGCCGCCGTAGAGATCGGCGACGAGCCGGACGAGTTCCTCGGCGCGCTCGCGCGCCACCGCACCGCCGGAGGAGCTGGCGTCGAGCAGAGTCTGGATCCGATCACCCACCGCTTGCAGGTCAGGCGGTGGGCTCTCGCTCTCCTCCGGGGCGGCCACGACTATTCGCCGGTGACCGACTGCGTCGGTGAGTGCATCTTTTGCAGTGTCTTGCCCTCACCGAGATACATGTGCACTCCGCACGGCAGGCAGGGGTCGAAACTGCGAACGGTGCGCATGATGTCGATGCCCTTGAAGTGCTCCCGGTCGTTCTCCTCGAAGATCGGCTGTCCCTGCACGGCGTCCTCGTACGGGCCAGGCGTGCCGTAGCTGTCGCGGGGATTCGCGTTCCACGGCGTCGGCGGGTACGGGTGGTAGTTCGCGATCTTCCCGTCCTTGATCACCATGTGGTGCGAGAGGACGCCCCGGACCGCCTCGGTGAAGCCGCAACCGATGGCCTCGTCCGGAACGGTGAACTTCTCCCAGGTCTTGGTGTTGCCGGCTCGGATCTCGACGAGCGCCTTCTCGGCGAAGTGCAATGCGCACGCGGCCGCGTAGGCCTGGAAGTACGTGCGCGCCCGGTTCCGCTCGATCGTGTTGCTCCACTGCGGGATCTTCCACTCGAGCTCGACCGGGCCCTTGAGCGCGGTCTTCGGCAGGTTGATCTTCACGCTCGTCCCGGTGGACTGGACGTAACCGACGTTGACCAGGCCGGCGAGCGCGGTCGACCAGAGTCGGGCCAACGGACCGCCGCCCGTGTCGAGCGCCAGATAGTCCTTTCCGTCGTACCACCGCGGCGACATGACCCAGCTGTACTTGTCGTCGAAGTCGCGCTTCTGCGGCTGCGGGTTCGTGTGCTGGTTCCACGGGTGGCGCCGGTCGACCGGGTTGCCCAGCGGGTCGTTCTTGACGAACATCTCCTGGCCCTCCCAGTCGTCGTAGTACGACGAGCCGAGCAGGATCCGGATGCCGAGGTTGATGTCGACGAGGTCGGTCGTGACCAGCTTGCCGTCCACGACGACGCCGGGGGTCACGAACATCTTGCGACCCCACTCGGTCATGTCCTTGTACTCGAAGTTGCAGAACTCCGGGTCCTGGAACGACCCCCAGCAACCGAGCAGCGTGCGCCGCAGCCCGGACTGCTCGTAGCCGGGCAGCGCCTCGTACATGAAGTTGAACAGGTCGTCGTGCATGGGGACGACCTTCTTCATGAACTCGATATAGCGCATGAGTCGGGTCATGTAGTCGGTCATCAGCTGGATGGTCGCGACCGTGCCGACGCCGCCCGGGTAGAGCGTGGACGGGTGGACGTGGCGGCCTTCCATGAGGCAGAACATCTCGCGGGTGTAGCGGCTGACCTGCAGCGCCTCGCGGTAGAACTCGCCGGTGAACGGATTCAGCGAGCGCATGATGTCGCCGATAGTGCGGTAGCCGTGCTCACCCGCACCCGGCGCCTCGGTGGCGTTCGCCCGCTCGAGCACGCCCGGGTTGGTCTCCGCGATCATCTTCTCGCAGTAGTCCACCCCGACCAGGTTCTCCTGGAAGATGTTGTGGTCGAACATGTACTCGGCGGCCTCGCCGAGGTTGACGATCCATTCACCCAGGTGCGGTGGCTTCACCCCGTAGGCCATGTTCTGCGCGTAGCACGAGCAGGTCGCGTGGTTGTCGCCGCAGATGCCGCAGATCCGGCTGGTGATGAAGTGCGCGTCGCGCGGGTCCTTGCCCTTCATGAAGATCGAGTAGCCGCGGAAGATCGACGAGGTGCTGTGACACTCGACGACCTCCTTCTGCTTGAAGTCGATCTTTGTGTAGATGCCGAGGCTCCCGACGATGCGGGTGATGGGGTCCCACGCCATTTCGACGAGGTCGCCGCTGTCCTTGCGATGGGTTGGCTTGGGGATCGTCGCCGACATGGGCGTACCTCTCTGGACGGATCAAAGCCCGGGGACGCCGCGCGCTCCGGGAGCGTGCGAGGGCCTACCAGGTACGAGTGGCACCAGTCGTGAGCTCACGGCCCGAGTGCCGCCACTTGGGTTCCTTGTCGACGGTGCGGGTCGTGATCGTGCGCAACCTGCGGATCGCCGCGCCGTAGGCGCCGACCGCCGTCGTGGACAGCTTGCCGCCCGGCGGCTCGTCCATGAACGGCATGAACTTGTCCGGGAAGCCGGGCATCGTGCAGCCGATGCAGATGCCGCCGACGTTCGGGCAGCCGCCCATGCCGTTCATCCAGCCGCGCTTCGGAACGTTGCACTTCACGACCGGTCCCCAGCACCCGAGCTTGACGATGCACTTCGGCGAGCCGTATTCGGTGGCGAAGTCACCCTGCTCGTAGTAGCCGGCCCGGTCGCAACCCTCGTGGACCGTCTTGCCGAACAGCCACGTCGGGCGCAGGGCCTCGTCGAGCGGGATCATCGGAGCCTGGCCGGTGGCCATGTAGAGGAGGTAGGTGAGCGTCTCGGAGAGGTTGTCCGGCTGGATCGGGCACCCGGGCACATTCACGATCGGGATGCCGGCCTTGGACTTCCAGTCCCAGCCGAGGTAGTCGGCCAGGCCCATGGCACCGGTCGGGTTACCGGCCATCGCGTGGATGCCGCCGTAGGTCGCGCAGGTACCGACGGCGACGATCGCGGTGGCCTTCGGGGCGAGCCGGTCGAGCCATTCGCTGGTGGTCATCGGCTGGCCCGTCGCCGGGTTGTTGCCGAAGCCGCACCAGTAGCCCTCGTCGTGCAGGTTCTCGTTCGGGATCGAGCCCTCGACGACGAGCACGAACGGTTCCAGCTCGCCGCGGTCGGCCTTGAAGAACCACTCGAGGAAGTCGTCAGCGCCGCCGTTGGGGCCGCATTCGAAGTCGATCAACGGCCAGTGGACCGCGATCTGGGGCAGGCCGGGCAGCGCGCCCAGAGCGATCTCTTCGATGCTCGGCTGGGTAGCTGCGGTGAGGGCGACCGAGTCGCCGTCGCAACTGAGGCCCGCGTTGATCCACAGGACGTGAATGAGGGTCTGCTCGGCCTTGATCGCTTCTTCGGTAAGCATCAAAAACCTCGTCCCTGGGCCTGGTTGCTCAAGCCCTCCGGGTCTCACCGCGCGGCTTTTTCGAGCTGTGAGGCATATCACTCGGTTTACACGATGCTCTGGGGACGGTCAAGCAAGGCATTCGTGCGGTGAAGAACTCGTCGGCGGGCGCAGCAGCCAGTCGTACCAGGCGTCGAGTCCGTCGCCCTTGGTCGCCGATACCGGGAAGATTTCCAGGCGCGGATTCACCAGGCGGGCGTTCGCCGCGCAGCGTTCGACGCCGAAGTCGACGTAGTCCAACAGGTCGGTCTTGTTGATGACGACGACGTCGGCGGCGGCGAACATGTGCGGGTACTTCAGTGGCTTGTCGTCCCCCTCGGTCACCGAGATCACCACCGCGCGCGCGTGCTCGCCGAGATCGAACAGCGCCGGACAGACGAGGTTCCCGACGTTCTCGACGAACAGCAACGACCCCTGCGCCGGCGACAGCTGGTGCAGGCCGCGGGCCAGCATGTCCGCGTCGAGGTGACAACCCGCCCCGGTGTTGATCTGGACCACCCGACAGCCGGTGGCGCGGATGCGATCGGCGTCGAGGGTCGTCTCCTGGTCGCCCTCGATGACCGAGACGTCGCGGCGGCCGGCGAGGTCACCGATCGTCCGCTCGAGCAACGTCGTCTTCCCCGACCCGGGTGAGCTCATCAGGTTCACCGACGTGATCCGCTGCTCGGCGAGCCACGCGCGGTTGCGGGCCGCGAGCTCGTCGTTCTTGGCGAGCAGCGCCTGCTCGATCGCGACGGTGCGCGTCGACTCGGCGGCGGCGTCGCGCCGGTGCTCGTCGCGCGAATGTGGGTCGGCGTGGTCGTGCGGGTGGTCGTGGTCGTGCGGGTGGTCGTGGTCGTGGTCGTGGCCGTGCTGGTTCGCCGCCGGTTCCCCGATGTTCAGCACCCGAACCGCCTTCGGGTCGCCGCAGCCACACGTAGCGCACATCTCAAGCCACCTCCACCGACGTGACGGCGAGTTGCTGTCCGTCCTCGACACTGACGTCCGCGCTTCCGCACGGGCACAACAGGATGAGCTCGCGGAGCTGGAACTGCTCACCGCAGCCGCGGCAACTCGCCCGCCCGACCGGCTCGTCGATGTCCAGCCGGGCACCCTGCAGCGGGGTGCCGTCGGCGATGAGCTCGAAACAGAAGCGCACCGAATCGGGCACGACTCCGGAGAGCCGGCCGATCGTCAGATGCACGGCGGTCACCGGCGCTCCGTGCTTCCGTTCCACGAGGGTGTCGATGACGCTCTGCGTGATCGAGAGCTCGTGCATGGGCCTCTTCCCTGTCGACGCGACCGTAAGCGCGCAATGCCCGAACGCACAACGTCGGGCTTGCCATCCGGCCCAGGTGCGGAGGTACGGTGACAGTCCCGATGAAGAGGATCGGATGGGCTGCACAATGTGTTTGGGCATTCCCGGCCGGATCGTCAGCATTGATCCGGGCAGCACCGTCGCACGAGTGGACGTCGCCGGCGTGGTCCGCGAGATCGACCTGGCGTTGCTCGACGAAACCTTCGTGCCGGGTGACGTCATCCTCACCCACAGCGGCTTCGCGGTGGAGCGGATGACGGCCGAGGACGCCGCCGACGCATTGGCGGTCTTCGCCGAGAAGCCGCACGATACGGCCGCAGAAGAGCCTCTTGCATGACGACGACATGGACGCCGCCGGGCGTGCCCTCCGACGACACGCGGTCCGGTGCCGTACCGGGCGCGATCACCTTCGTGCGCTATGCCTTCCCGCCGAATTACCACGGAGCTTGCGGGCCGCCCGACTCGCAAGGGCTGTTCCAGTACGGTGCCAGCGCGGTGGTGGACGACGGGCTGCGCGACCTCGCCCGACAGTTCGCCGGAGCGTGGCCGTATCTGGAGCTGATCGCCGGCGCCAGCGGTATCGGCGACCCGCTCGACCACCGGGTCGTCGAGGCGTACTGGGTCGGTAACCGCCTGCTCGACCAGGTCGGGCCGAACTCGCTCGGCGACAACATGGACAACCGGTTCCGCGTCCACACCGGTCGGCAGTTCGCCAACGTGCGCGAGGCGGTCGCCGCCGGCGGGATGCCGCATCACAGCTACCACGTCTTCTGCATCTACCCGTGGGTCGGACTGCTCGGCAACGACCGCCGCTACGAGCAGGCGCTGATGGTCCTCGACCGGTGCCGGGTGCGATGGGGACAAGTGCACCAGGTCCGCGCGGATCAGCTCGTCGTGCAGTCGCAGCCGTTGCTGTTCGAGCAAGGCCGATTGCTGCTCGGCGCACCGCAGCTCGAGACGGTGGAGCGCACGCTCGACGGCGTCGGTCTGGTTCCCGAGTTCGCCGTCGGCGATTGGGTCTCCATGCACTGGGAATGGGTGTGCGACCGGCTGACGCCCCGCCAGCTCGCCGCGCTGCGTCACTACACCCGGCTGCACCTCGAGGTCGTCAACGACCGACTCGATCACCCGGGCGCGCTGACCGCGCTCGGCTGAGCAGCGGGCGCGCCGGCGGGATCGTCGTTCGGTGCCCTCACGGGTTCGTCCGGCAGGACCCAGGCCCGCCCGATGCCCCAGGTGACGGCGTCACCGACCGCGTGCCGCGGCGGCCCCGGCAACTGCAGCTGCACCGACCCGTCGCGCCCGGTCAGCTCGTAGTCCGTGTAGGTGCCGCGGAACGCCCGCCCGGCCACCAGGCCGGCGAACGGCC
>JAVHVD010000340.1:0-5795 GCA_032160745.1 Pseudonocardiales bacterium | reverse complement strand
CGCGTGGCTCGGTGTTCCAGCCCGAGGTCAACGACGAGGTGCTCGTCGGATTCGAGCGCGGTGACTCGCGCTACCCGGTGGTGATCGGCGGCCTCTACAGCGCGGTGAACAAGCTGCCCGCGAACTCAGGCCCCACCGGTAACACGGTCAAGTCGCGGACCATCACGTCGCGCCTCGGCCACGTCATCGAGCTGGGTGACGGCATGGGTCCGACCGAGCAGCACGTGCTGCTCAAGCTCGCCGGGGGCCAGCACAAGCTGCGTCTCGGTGCGGACCGGTTCGACATCGAGGTCGCGCAGGGCAAGCCGGTATTGATCAAGGCCGGTACCGCGAAGTTTGAGATCGACCCGCAGGGCAACGTCACCATCGAGGGCACCAAGATCACGCTGAAGGCGCAGACGCAGGTGATCGTCGAGGGCACGGCGGGCGTGGAGGTCAAGAGCGACACGAAGGTCGCCGTCCAGGGCGCGATGATCGACGTCAAGGCCAACGGCGTCGCCACCGTCGACGGCGGCGGCTCGCTGAGCCTCAAGGGCGGAACCGTGGCGGTCAACTGATGAGCGAGAGCAGCGAGGACGTGCGATGAGTGAATCGCTGCCGGCACGCGCGGTCGAAGGCGCCCACCTCGACGTGTCGTTCATCGGCACCGGCTTCAGCTGGCCCATGGGTGTCGACCACACCGGCGCGATCAGGCTCGCCGAGGGCCCAGACTCGCTCGAGCGGTCGATGCGCATCGTGCTGCTGACCGCTCCGGGCGAGCGGGTGATGCGGCCGCAGTTCGGCTGTCGGATCTGGGACCTCCTCTTCGAGCCGATCACCCCTAACCTGCTTGGTTTGCTCGCCGAAGCGGTCCGCGACGCGCTCGCCCAGTGGGAACCGCGTGTCGAGGTCGAGAACGTCGTGGCCACGCCGGACGGCAACGACGGGGGCCTGGTCCATATCGAGGTGGTCTACCGCGTTCGCGCGACCAACGACCGCCGCAACCTCGTCTACCCGTTCTATGTGATCCCGCACGACTCCGAATAGCGAGCACCGACATGCCCCTACCTGCACCCCAGCTCGACGACCGGACGTTCCAGGACATCGTCGACGAGGCCAAACGCCTCATCCCGCGGTTCTGCCCCGAGTGGACCAATCACAACGTCTCCGATCCCGGCGTCGCGCTCATCGAGCTGTTCGCCTGGATGAGCGAGATGGTGCTGTACCGGGTGAACCAGGTGCCCGAACGGCTCTACGTGCACTTCCTCAACATGGTCGGCATCAACCCGTTCCCTCCGTCTGTCGCCCGCGCCGACCTCACGTTCTGGCTGTCGACCGTCCTCACCGCGCCGGTCGTCGTACCGGCGGGCACCCAGGTGACGACCGCGATCGGCGCGAGCGCGGGCGGCCCCGACGCCGTCGTCTTCAGCACCACGCAGGATCTCGTCATCGCGCCGCCGCAGCTGCGCGCGGCGAAGACGATGAGCGCGGACGAGCGGGTCGAGGACGTGTGGGACGACCTGCGGTACGACATCGTCGGCGTGCGCTGCTTCGCCTCCGGCACGCTCAGCCCAGGTGACGCTTTCTACCTCGGTTTCGAACGCAGCCTCGCCGGCTGCGTCATCCGCCTGTCCTTCGAGGCCCAAGCCGAAGGCATCGGCGTCGATCCGCGCAACCCGCCTATCGCGTGGGAGGTCTGGAACGGCGAAGGCTGGATCGCCACCGCGGTGAACGAGGACACCACCGGCGGGCTGAACCGCAACGGCGACATCGACCTGCTCATCCCCGTCGAGCATCAGCTGCTCACGGTCGGCAACGACGCCGCGTACTGGCTGCGGGCCCGGCTGCTCGCGCAGGCGCCAGGTCAACCCACCTATCAGGCGTCGCCCCGAATCCACAGCGTCGTTGTGGCAGCTCTCGGTGGGACTGCTCCGGCCGAGCACTCCGAGACAGTCGACACCGAGACGATCGGGCGCAGCGACGGCAGCCCGGCGCAGGTTTTCGAGGTGTCCCACACGCCGGTGCTCCCGCGCCGGGAGGCCGAGTTCGTCCAGATCGTCGATGGCGAGGCCACAGCCGACTGGACCGAGGTCGACGACTTCTCCGCGTCCGGGTCGCACGATCACCACTACGTCTGGGACAGCGGCACCGGTGCTGTCCACTTCGGTCCGCGGGTCCGGTATCCGGACGGCACGGTGCGGCAACACGGCGTCGTGCCGCGCGACGGCGCCACGGTCAGGGTCACCGGCTACCGCCACGGCGGCGGTGCAGGCGGCAACGTCGGAGCCCGCACGCTCACCGTGCTGCGCTCCTCGGTGCCGTTCGTGCGCGGCGTGGTCAATCTCGCCCCGGCCCGGGGCGGCGTGGACGCGGAGACGGTCGCCGAGGCGAAGGTCCGCGGCCCGATGACGCTTCGCACCGGCCTTCGGGCGGTGACGGCCGGCGATTACGAGCGCCTGTCGCTCGAGTCCTCGGCCGAGGTCGCGCGCGCTCGGTGCCTGCCCGCAGGGCGGGGAAACGGGTCGGTGCGGCTCCTAGTGGTTCCGCAGGTGCGTGGTGACGCCACGCACCACCGGCTCGACGACTTCGCGATCGCCGCGCCCTTGATGCGTCGCGTCACCGACCACCTCGACGAGCACCGCATCGTCGGCACGGCCATCGAAGTGTCCACTCCGTTCTATCAGGGCGTCTCGGTCGCCGCGCTGGTCCACAGCGGGCCGGGGCGGCCGGCCGGTCTCGTCCGCCAGCGCGCGATCGACACGCTCACCCGCTACGTCAACCCCCTCACCGGCGGGCCGGAGGGCACCGGCTGGCCCTTCGACGCCGACATCAACAGTGCCGTTATCGCCTCGCTGCTCGAGACGGTGGACGGGATCGAGCGGGTCGAGGAGGCGCTGCTGTTCGAGTACGACCTGCGCACCGGTCGGCGGCTGGGCTCGGCCAAGGACGTCATCCGGCTCGACGCGCACTCGCTGTTCCTGTCCGCCCCGCACCAGGTCGTCGTCCGGTGACCACGCTCGTCCCACGCCCGACCGCGACGGTTGCCGCGCGGAAGCGAACGCGGCGCAGCCCGGAGTGGTTGCTCAACCAGTTGCCCGTCGGCATGTTGGAGGACGAGTTCTTCGTTCGCTTCGTGCGCATTTTCCAGGAGATCGGCTCGTCGCTGCTGGAGAACGCCGACAACATCGACTACCTACCGGACGTCTCGGTCGCGCCGGACGCCGTCGTGCGCTGGCTCGGCTCGTGGATCGGCACCGAAGGCATCGACCCCTCGCTGCCGGACGATCTGCAGCGGCGCATCGTCGCGGGTGCCGCCGCGACGATGTCCTGGCGGGGGACCGCGGCCGGCCTGACCCGCTACCTCGAGCTGATCAGCGGCGGTCCGGCAGAGGTGAGCGACGGCGGCGGGGTCTGGCGGGACGGCGAGGCGCCCGAGGACACCGCGTGGGTACGGATGCACGTGACGTCCACCGGTTGGATGCCGGAGGCCGATTTCGTCGCTCTCGTACGCGACGAGGTGCCGGCGCACGTGTACGCCGAGCTGTACGTAGGTGATCGCCGGGCCTGGCCGGCTGAGGGTGGAGATGACGCGCGATGAGCGATGAACTGCTGCCCGCCGACACGGAGTCAACGAGTTGGACCGAGTCGATTCGTGATGCGCAGCCCATGGACGACCCTGCCGAAACAGGTGGGCCCACTGTGGTCGAGGTGATCACTCCGGCCGCGACCGAGGTGCTGACCTGCCCGGAGTGCGGGACGACGGCGACGGTGACCGTCAACCGCCGCGACGCCGCCGACTTCTGCCGCAAGTGCGACTTCCCGATGTTCTGGACGCCGTCGCGCGTCCATTACGACAACATCTCGAGCAATGCGCGCGACACGCTGCGTCGCCTGCCGGGCACCGTTGGTCGGGCCACCGTCGCGTCGCTGCCGTGTCCGCATTGCGCCGAGCCGAACGCGGTGTCGGCGCAAGTGTGCGTGCGCTGCGGCCTGTCGATGCACCCGGTCGAGGCGCCACCGCCCCCGCAGCTGGTGTACGTGCCGCCACCACCACCTGAGGTCTACGTCGAGCCGGAGCGCCGCATCCCGTGGTGGGTCTGGGCGCTGCTCGGCACCGGCATCGTCGCGCTGGTGACGCTCGTGATCCTCGTCGCCACGCACACGATCGACTGAAGTCGTCGCACGCGCTCAGGCGTGCATTGTCACGGTGATCGTGTCCGGCGCCGCGGTGGTCACGTCGAAGTTGGCCGACCCCGTGAGCGGTGTGTCCGACGCCGGCGTCGGGGGCGGGCCGGGCACCGCGTCGACGTGCACGTTCGCAGTGACGTCGACCGTCCAGCCGGTGCCGAACGGGACCGTCGCGAAGCTGACCGTTTCGCCTACCGCACCGGTCTTGGCAGGGGGCGCGTCGATGCCGCTGCCGCTCGGCGGAAGGAGGGTGACCGTGGCGTCGCCGGTGAACGTGACGCCGTCGAAGGCGATCTTCACGGTCGCGCCGGTCTCGTCCAGGTCAAGGGGCCGGTCCGGGTTGCCGCTCGTGTAGGTCTGCCCCGCGGCAGACCAGTTGGCCACTGCCGAGGTCGCCGATGCGGTGTAGGTCGTGCCCGTCGCGCCCCAGAACGTCGCGGTCGGTGGCGTCGGGGTCGCCGCGCTGACCGCGAACGAGCTGTCAGCGAACACCGTGTTGGGGGTTGCTTCGTCGTCGACGACGGTGAAGTTCACCGTGGCCGGTGGCGTGACATCGGGGTCGCTGCCGAGCGGGTTCGCAACGACGCTCAAGCTCGCGAGGAACTCGTCCAGTGTGTAGGCCTCGGTGATGTCGTGGCCATTGGGCTTGCCGCTCACCGTCACCGGCGAGGCGGCAGCCGATGTGCACGCAACGGCGACGGTCTTCGTACCGGCCGTACATGTCAGCGGCTCGCTACCCGATCCCTCGGCGAGCGCGCCGAAGTGCCCGGCGGGCAGCGTTATGGAGGCCAGCCAGTCGCCGGACGGGACGGCGTTGAACGCCCAGGTGTACTTCGTCCCCCCGCCCGGAACGGCCGCGGACGTGACCGGCTGCGGGGTGATCGTGAACGTCGAGTCGTCCGCGGAGACGAGGCGCACGCCCGACGCGCCGCTGATGTTGTCGCCGGTGTCGGTCGTGGAGACCGTAAGGGTGACGCTGTGCGTCGCTCGGATGAGCTGCATCGTCGGGAACGACGTCGCCTGACCGCTGCTGACGTTGACAAACGACGTGCTGATGACGCTCAGGTAGCCGTCCTTCGCCGGGTGGCCGGTCAAGTCGGCGTTGTAGCGCGCGACATACGTGCCGTTCTTCACGGTAGTGAAGCTGAACGCGCCGGCCACCCCGGCCGCGTTCGTCGCCGTCGAGGTGACGAGGTCGTTGCCGTCGGTGCCCTTGTCGGTGACGAACGTGGGAGGCGTCGTCGAGGTGTCGAGGTGACCGAGCTCGACCGGCACGCCGTTCAGGGCGCCGACAGTCGCAGTCTTGCCGGGCGCGGGGCCGTTTACCAGGCCGGACACCGAGTTCTGGACGATGCCCACCGGGAGGTCGTAGCTCGCGTTCGATCCGGGCAGCACGGTAATCTGGTTTGTAGTCTGGAGCAGGCCGGCGCCGGTGACCGTGACGGAGTAGGTCGCCGGGATGAGGTCGGTGAACACGTAGCGCGACGTCGTGGCGTCGGCTGTCGTCGCGGTGAACTGCTCCCGCGTGTCCGTGCGGGTCAGCACCACCTTCGCGCACGCCGGGCTCGCGGCGGCGCAGGTGAACAGCACGGTCGGTGCGATCTCGATCCCCACGGCCGCCGTCACCG
>JAVHVD010000339.1:0-3778 GCA_032160745.1 Pseudonocardiales bacterium | reverse complement strand
GGTTGAAGTAGTAGCTGCGCGCGGTCGAGCAGGACCCGAGGTTGAACACCGAGTCGCCGAGCCGGTCGCGCATCCGGCCGAGGAACTCGGTGTTGGCCTGCTCGGACACCTCGAAGGTCGTTGCCCCGCGGCGGCGGAGTTCGACGAAGAGGCGCTTGATGTGCCGCATCTGCGACTCGATCGTCGTGAAATAGGACAGCCCGCTGTAGGAGTACGGGCTGGAGAGGGTGATGTAGTTCGGGAAGTACGGGACCGCCACGCCCTGGTAGGCCTGGAAGCGGTTCTCCCGCCACCACTTGCCCAGGTTGCGGCCGTCCCGTCCGATGATCTCGATGGCCGGGAAGTTCGTCTCCCAGATGTCGAAGCCCGTGGCGAGGATGAGCGTGTCGATCTCGGTCTTCGCGCCGTCGGTGGTGACGATGCCGTCTGCGTCGATGCGTGCGATCGGCGTCGTCTCCAGGCGCACGTTCGGCCGGTTGAAGGTCGGGTAGTACGTGTTGGAGAAGGTCGGACGCTTGCAGCCGAAGTCGTAGTCGGGCGTCAGCTTGCGGCGCAGCTCGGGGTCGCGGATCTGCCGGTGCAGGTGCGCCTTGGCGAGCAGCGCAGCCCCGCGGTTGAGCATCTGCGCCTGCCGGAAGTGCAGCACCGCGCTGACCATCATCAGCTCGAGCAGGCCGGTGTTCGCCAGCCGGGCCGCGCGCTGGGTGAGGGGTACCTTTGCGAACAGCTTCTGCACCGGCTTGGGTATTGCGCCGTCCTGCTTCGGCGTCACCCAGATCGGCGTGCGTTGGTAAACGGTGAGCTCCTCGAGCAGCGGCGCGATCTCCGGGATCAGTTGGACAGCCGTGGCCCCGGTGCCGATGACCGCGGCGCGCTTGCCGGTGAGGTCGTAGTCGTCGTCCCAATCCGTGGTGTGGATGATCCGCCCGCCGAAGGAGCCGATGCCGGGGATGTCCGGGGTGTGCGGCTGGGACAGGAAGCCGGTGGCGGTGAGCAGGTACCGCGCGGTGATCGTCTCGCCGCCGGCGACGCTGATGGACCAGGTCTGGGTGTCGCCGTCCCAGCGCGCGCCTTCGACGACCGTGTCGAAGCGCATCAGCTCGCGCAGCCCGTACTTCTCGGCGACGTGCGCCGCGTAGCGCTTGAGCTCGGCACCGGGTGCGAACAATCGCGACCAGTACGGATTCGGCTCGAAGGAGTACGAGTAGGTGACGGACGCGATGTCCACGGCCAGCCCCGGGTAGCGGTTCACGTGCCAGGTGCCGCCGAGGTCGCTCTCCCGCTCGAGGATGAGGAGGTCGTCCACGCCGAGGCGCTTGAGTTGGATCGCCGCACCCATGCCGCCGAAGCCGGCTCCGACGATCACTGCGTCACGGATGTGCGCCATGCCTACGCCTCCCAAGCTGTCGCGCGGTAGGTGTGACATAGCGTACCTGATATCGGGGCGGTGTTCCGTGGGCCGACTTGTTCCTTCAGCCGTAGAAGACGGCCTCGACCACGCGGCGGGCCCGGCGGGCCGCGCGACGGTAGTCGTCGACGAGTTGGCCGGGATCGGATCCCGGTCGATAACCGAGCACCCGGGCCACGGCGATCAGTTCGGTGCCGGAGGCCGGCAACTGATCAGCGGGTTTGTCGCGGACGAGCATCAGTGCGTTGCGGACCCGCGTGGCGAAGCGCCAGGCCGTGACGAGGATCTCGACCTGCTCGGCCGTCAGCAGCTGTGCCGCCTCGGCCGCGGCGAGCGCTGCCAGGGTCTGCGTCGTCCGCAGGCCCGGCACGTCATGACCGTGGCCGAGCTGCAGCAACTGGATCGTCCACTCGATATCGCCGAGCCCACCGCGGCCCAGCTTGGTGTGCGTCGTCGCGTCGGCCCCGCGCGGCAGCCGCTCGCTGTCGATGCGCCCCTTCAGCCGACGGATCTCCACCAGATCGGCCGGCGCGAGCCCGCCGTCCGGATAGCGGATCGGGTCGATCATCGCGACGAAGCGGTCGCCCAGCTCGGCGTCGCCGGCGACGGGACGCGCCCGCAGCAGCGCCTGCGCCTCCCAGGCCGACGACCAACGGGCGTAGTAGCTGCGGTACGAGGCGAGCGAGCGGACGAGCGGGCCGCTGCGCCCCTCGGGACGGAGATCGGCGTCCACTGCCAACGGCGGATCGGTCGACGAGGGCGCGGCCAGCAGTGCCCGGACCTTGGCCGCCAGCTCGCCGGCCACCCGATTCGCGAGCTCGCTGGCCGGCTCCGATCCGTCGATCTGCTCGAAGACGAACAGAACGTCGGCATCCGAGCCGTACCCGATCTCGGCGCCGCCCAGCCGGCCCATCGCGATGATCGCGAAGCGCACCGGCAGCTCGTCGGCCGCGAGGTCATGACTCGACGCGACCGCCCGGGTCGCCACCTGCAGCGCGACCTCGAGCGTCGCCTCGGTGGTCATGCTCAGCGCTGCGCACACCTCGGCGACGTCGGAGACCTCGAGCAGGTCGGCGAATGCCGTGCGTAGCAGCTCCTGCCGCCGCGCGCCGCGAGCGGCGGCGACGGCCGCGCCGGGGTCGTCCTGCCGGGCCGCCGACTCCCGCATCGCGGCCGCGAGCTCGGCCGGCTCCCGGGGGCGCAGTTGGTCGGTCGAGGCGAGCATCTGCAGCGCTTCCGGGGAGCGGCCCAGCATGCGGGCGACGTACCGGCTCGTGCCCAGCACGTAGGCGAGGCGGGACGCCACCGTGTCGCCGTCCCGCAGCAGTCGCAGGTACCACGGGGTCGAGCCGAGCTCGTCCGAGAGCCGCCGGTAGGCCAGCAGCCCGGCGTCGGGGTCGGGCGCGTCGGCGAAGTCGGACAGCAACACCGGGAGCAGCGCCCGCTGCAGCGCGGCCCGCCGGCTCAGGCCGCCGGTCAGCGATTCGATGTGCCGCAGCGCGGCCGGTGGGTCGCTGAAGCCGAGTGCGGCCAGTCGCCGCCCGGCCTCGGCCGGTGTCAGCCGCAGACCGTCGGACGGCACCCGGGCGACCGCCTCGAGCAGTGGACGGTAGAAGAGCTTCTCGTGCAGCCGGCGGACCTCGCGGGCGTGCAAGTTCCACTCGGCCTCGAAGACGGCGCGGGCATCACCGCGCCGGTCCGGGCGGTAACCCATCGCGCGACCGAGCCAGAGCAGCTGGTCCGGCTCCTCGGGCAGCACATGCGTGCGGCGCAGCCGACGCAACTGCAGCCGGTGCTCGGTGGCGCGCAGGAAGCGGTAGGCATCGATCAGGCTCACGGCATCGTCGCGGCCGACGTACCCGCCGGACCGTAGGGCGTCGAGCGCCGGCAGTGTCTCCGGGACGCGAAGTGACTCGTCACCCCGGCCGTGGACGAGCTGCAGCAACTGGACGGCGAACTCGACGTCGCGCAGCCCGCCGCGGCCGAGCTTGATGTCCCGCTCGGCGACGCCGAGCGGGATGTGTTCCAACACCCTGCGACGCATGGCCCGCACGTCGGAGACGAACCCCGGCCGTTCGGCGGCCGTCCACACCAGCGGGCTGATCGCTTCGTCGTACCTGCGGCCGAGGTCGAGGTCTCCGGCGATCGGCCGCGCCTTGAGCAGCGCCTGGAACTCCCAGGTGCTCGCCCAGCGCTGGTAGTAGGCCTCGTGGCTGGCGAGGGTGCGCACGAGGGGGCCGTCCTTGCCCTCCGGCCGCAGGTTGGCGTCCACCTCCCAGGCCGCGGCGTGGCAGATCCGCATCGTCTCGCCCGCCAGCCGGGTCGCAGTGGCGAGCGCCGCGGTCGTGGTGCCGTCGTCGTCGCCGGCGA
>JAVHVD010000338.1:0-7044 GCA_032160745.1 Pseudonocardiales bacterium | reverse complement strand
GCCCGCCATCACGTCTTCTGTATCCGCGGTGTGCACCGGGGTGAGCGTGTCGACCTCGGTCGGCCACCGCGCGATCACCGAGGCAGTGGACGCGGGCTCGACGCTGCTTCCGGACGACGTACAGCCGCCGACCAGCGCCATTGCGAGAAGTACGGCAGCAGTGCGACGCACCGCGGCATCGTAGCGTTGGCGAGCCGTCCTGATCGGTACGCGAGCAGGCGGCTGTGCCATGTTCGCCGGCAACCGTGCCAGGGTGGTCAGTGAAGGCGACAACGACGTCGAGGAGACACCCGAATGGCGTACTACCAGCAGCGCGGCAGCATCCCGCCGAAACGGCACACGCAGCACCGTGGGCCGGACGGTCGGCTGTACTTCGAGGAGCTGATGGGCGAGGAAGGCTTCTCCTCCGATTCGTCGCTGCTCTACCACCGCGAGATCCCGTCGGCGCTGGTCGATGCCCGCCCATGGGAGCTGCCCGACCAGGGGACCGTCCCCAACGACCCGCTGCTCCCCCGTCATCTGAAGCTGCCCGAGCTGTTCGCCGACGGGACGGGCACCGATGTCGTGACCGGCCGGCGGCTCGTCCTCGGCAACGACGACGTCCGCATCTCCTACGCCGTCGCGCGCGAGGCCTCCCCGCTGTACCGCAACGCGGTCGGGGACGAATGCGTGTACCTCGAGTCGGGCGCCGCGACGGTCGAGACGGTCTTCGGCACCCTGACGGCACGCCAGGGCGACTACGTCCTCATCCCGCGCGCCACGACCCACCAATGGCGGCCGGGTCCGGACGGCGTGCGCGCCTACTGCATCGAGGCGAATTCGCACATCACGCCGGCTCGCCGCTACCTTTCGAAGTTCGGCCAGCTGCTGGAGCACGCGCCCTACTGCGAGCGCGACCTGCATGGACCGTCCGCGCCACCGAGTGGCGAGGGCACCGACGTCGAGGTCTACGTCAAGCACCGCGGGACCGGACCGTCCGGGCTGGCCGGATCCGTGCACGTCGTGCCGCACCACCCGTTCGACGTCGTCGGCTGGGACGGCTGCCTCTACCCGTACACGTTCAACGTCGCCGACTTCGAACCGATCACCGGGCGCGTGCACCAGCCGCCGCCCGTGCACCAGGTGTTCGAGGGCAACAACTTCGTCATCTGCAACTTCGTCCCGCGCAAGGTCGACTACCACCCGCTGTCGATCCCCGTGCCCTACTACCACTCCAACGTCGACTCCGACGAGGTGATGTTCTATTGCGGCGGCGACTACGAGGCCCGCAAGGGATCGGGCATCGGGCAGGGGTCGATCTCCCTTCATCCCGGTGGTCACTCACACGGACCGCAGCCCGGCGCGTACGAGCGCTCGATCGGCGTCGAGTACTTCGACGAGCTCGCCGTCATGGTCGACACGTTCCGGCCGCTGCGCCTCGGTGAAGGCGGCCGGGCCGCCGACGACCACCGCTACGCATGGTCGTGGTCCGGCCGCGGGCCGGCATGACGTTCGGGCTGGACAACCTGCCCTACGGCTCGGTGATCGCTCCGGACAGGAGGCGCGTCGCCGTCGTGCGATTCGGTGACGCCGCCCTGGATCTGCGGCACGTGGACGGGACCCTGTTTGCCGACGGCCGTCTCGACGCGTTCCTCGCCGCCGGACCGGACGCCTGGGGCGAGGTCCGCGGTGCGACGGCCGCGGTGATCGAGTCGGACACACAGCTGCTGCTGCCGCTCAGCGACGCCGAGCCGGTCCTCGGGTTCGCCGTCGCCGACTACGTGGACTTCTACGCCTCCGAGCAGCACGCCGTGACCGCAGGCCGAATCCTGCGGCCGGGCACCGACCCGCTGCCGGAGAACTGGCGCCACCTCCCGGTCGGGTACCACGGCCGAGCCGGTTCGGTGGTCGTGTCCGGTGCGCCGGTGCGCCGGCCGGCCGGCATGCTCGGGCCCGGTTCGTTCGGCCCGACGCGAAGGCTGGACTTCGAGGCCGAGGTTGCCTTCGTCGTCGGACGACCGGGCACGGAGATCGCGGTTGCCGACGCGGACGAGCACGTCTTCGGCGTCTGCCTGCTCAACGACTGGTCGGCGCGCGACATCCAGCGGTTCGAGGCCCGTCCGCTCGGCCCGTTCCTCGGCAAGTCGTTCGCCACATCCGTCTCCCCCTGGATCACGCCGCTCGCCGCGCTCACCGACGTCCGCGTCGCGCCGCAGCAGGACCCAGCACCTGTGTCCCACCTGCAGGAGACCGACCCACCGCACGGATTGCGTCTCGCCCTCGAGGTCCGGATCAACGGCGCGGTCATCAGCCGTCCCGGCTTTGCCGGCATGTACTGGACGTACGCGCAGATGCTGGCCCACCTCACGTCCAACGGGTCGGCGGTCCGGACCGGTGACGTGTTCGCGTCCGGCACCGTCAGCGGACCGGGCGCGGCCGACGCCGGGTGCCTGCTCGAACTGACCCGGGACGGAGCCGAACCGGTGGTTCTGGACGACGGCGACCGCCGGACCTGGCTCGAGGACGGCGACGAGGTCGTCATCTCGGGGGCGGCCGGCGCGCTCACGCTCGGGGAAGTCTGGGGCCGGATCGGGCAAGAGTGAAACCGTGGCACTGTTCCGGCACGAACAGAACAACGTGGAGTCCGCACTCGCCGACGTCGGCGAACGCCTCAACCGGGGTGAGCCGGAGGCCCTGGAAGAGGCCTACCGCACCCTCGGTCCCCTGGTGATGTCCTATCTCAGCCGGTATGTCCCGCAGCCGGACGTCGAGGACGTCATGCAGCGCGTGTTCTACGAGGTGTGGCGGGTGCACGAGCGCTACGACCCGGTTCAGTCGCTGCGCGGCTGGGTCCTGGGTATCGCGCGAAAACGGGCCATCGATCATCTGCGTAAACGCCGTGACGTCGTCGTCCCGCTCGACTCGATGCGCGAGATCACCGGCGACGACGGCCGGGAGATCGCCGACCGCCTGGTGTGGGCCGACGAGGTCCGCGGCGCGCTCGACCTGCTGCCCGAGCTGCAGCGTGAGGTTCTCGAGCTGGCCTACTTCAGCAGCTACACGCAGGTCGAGATCTCCAGCGCGCTCGGCATCCCGCTCGGCACGGTCAAGACCCGGACCGCGCGCGGCCTGCAGCGCTTGTCCGGCCTGCTCGAGAACACTCGGGGGCAGCGATGACCGCTCACGTACAGAGCCAGGTGGAACGATGACCAGCGCACACATCTCGGAGAACCTGCCTCGCCTGCTCACCGGCGACGCCAACCGCGACGAGGTCATGGCAGCGGCCGAGCACCTGCGCAACTGCCCGGACTGCCAGCAGGAGCTCATCTCCGCCGTCGTCGCCCACGCCTCGCTGACCTCGGCGCACCGCTTCGCTCCGGAGATCGTCGCGCCCGCGTCGACGTCCGACGACGAGGGCGAAGTCCACGTCGACCAGAGCGAGGACGCCCCGCTTCCCGACATGAGCGCCATGTTCGCCAAGGTCCGGGCCGAGGCCTCCGTCGCGCCGGCCAAGCCGCAGCACCGGCGCCGCCTGCTGGCCGTCGCGGCCGCGGCCGCCGTGCTCGTCGGTGGTGGCGTGACCCTGGCCGAGACGGTCGGCAGTTCGTCGTCGACCACGTCCGGCCAATCCGTCGCGCTCAAGCCCTTCGGCGTCGGCACGCGCGCTGCCGAAGTGACGATCTCCGGCAACGGCCGGATGCGCATAGACGCCACCGCGCTGCCGCGTCCGAGCAGCGGCCAAACCTACGAGGTGTGGCTGACCGATGCCACGCGCACCCGCATGCAGTCCGTCGGGTTCATCGGCAGTGACAACCAGGCGGAACTGACCGTGTCGCCGAACGTGATGGCGCAGTACACCGCGATCGAGGTGAGCCGGCAGCGCGTCGACCAGACCGTGACGTACAGCAACATCAGCGTGCTGCGCGGCACCTACCGCTGAACCGGCGGGCTCGGATCAGGTCTTCGGGGGGCGCGGGAAGAACATGCTGGTCCGGGCGGCGTAGGCATTCCAGCCGGCCCGGGCGCTCATGTGCTTCTCGAGGATGCGGGCGCCGGACCCCCTGGTGAGCAGCAGGGTCATCAGCACCGGCGCGACACCGGTGACGACGCCGGGCAGCGCGTCGGCAGCGACGAGGTAGATCCCCCACCACACGCACGCGTCGCCGAAGTAGTTCGGGTGCCGGGTGTAGCGCCACAGGCCGACGTCGATCACCTGACCTTGGTGCGCCGGATCGCGCCGGAATCGTTCCATCTGTGCGTCACCGACCGCTTCGAAGACGACGCCGACGCACCACAGGGCAACGCCGACCCAGGCCAGGATGCCGACCGTCCCGCCCTCGAAGCCGCCGACCAGGATCGGGGCCGCGATGACGAACGCCAGGACGCCCTGCAGCAGGTAGACCATCCGCAGGGCGTACAGATCGCGGTTGCCGGACGCCTTGGCCAGCAGCTGCTCGTAGCGCGGGTCTTCGGGCCGGCCGATGGACCGGCGGGCGATGTGCTGGGCCAGGCGCAGCCCCCACAGCGCCGGCAGCACGAGCAGCAGCCAGCGGCGCACGTCGTCCGCATGGCCCTCTGACCGGACGAACACGACAAGAGCCACGGCGACGAACAGCAGACCCCAGGTCGTGTCGATGACGCTGTGCTTCCCGACCACCTTGGCGACCACGAACGTCGCGAGCAGGACGACGGCGGCCGCGCCGGCGGCCCACAGCAGGGTTCCGGCGAACGCCGAGCTGTCGAAGGTCACGCCGACGAGCCCCCCGCCGCCCACGGGGTCGGACGGTCAGCGGGCTGGTCGGGACGGGGTTGCACGACCAGGCCCTTGCGCCAGAGCGCGATGCCGTGCGCGGTGATCAGGGCGCGGACGGCCCAGGTCTCGAACGGGTGGCGGAGTGCGGTCGCGACGACTGCCCGGCGGGTCGCCGCTCGGCGCACGCCGCGCACCGACGCGGTGAACGGGCGGGCTCCGGGGCGGTGCAGCGTGATGGTGAGCGCCAAAGTCTCCCCCGGCCGCGGCAGGCTCATCCGGTAGTAGCCGTCGACCGGGTTGAAGGGCGAGACGTAGAACGCTTTCGCTGTCTCCGCACGGCCGGCGTCGTCGGTGCGCAGCAGGTAGCGGTGCCGCTGCCCGTACGTGTTATGCACCTCGGCCACCACGCACCGCAGCGCGTCGTCGCCATCGGCGCACCAGTAGACGGTCAGCGGATTGAAGGCGTAACCGAGACTTCGGGCACCGGTAAGCATCGTGATGCGGCCACCGTCGGGCACGATCCCGTTATCGGCGAGGAACGACTCGACATTCGCCCGCAGCGTCACGGCGGGATCGCCCATGTGGTCATCCGCATCGAACCGGGCGAGCCACCCATGCCTGGGCAGGTCGTCGAGGTCGACGTACCAGAGGTAGCCGCGGTGCCGGACGTCGTGGCGCACAGGATCGACACGCACGTGCGCGATGTCGACCTCGTACAGCGACGCCGTCGTACTCACCAACGCACCCCCAAGGACGCCGCCGCCTCGACGCCGGAGCGGCAGCCGTCCTCGTGGAACCCCCAGCCGTGATAGGCACCGGCGAACGCAACCACGCCGTCGTTCAACTCCGGCAACCGCCCCCGCGCGGCGACCGAAGTGGCGGTGTACACCGGGTGCTCATAGTCCATCCGGTCGATCACCCGCGCCGGGTCAACGCTGTGCTCGCCGTTCAAGGTGACGACGTAGGTCTCGGGCGCATCGAGGCGCTGTAGCCGGTTCATGTTGTAACTCACCTGCACAGCGGTGGGTACCGAGTCGCAGGACGGCAGCGCGTAGTTCCATGATCCCTGCGCCCGCGCAGCGCGGGGCAGCACCGATGTATCGGTGTGCAGCACCGTCGGATTCACCGTGAAGCCGATCGCACCGAGCACGTCCCGCTCGGTATGCGTGGGCGCGGCGAGCAGGTGCAGAGCCTGGCCGGGATGCGTCGCCAGGACAACGCCGTCGTAGTGCTCGACGGTGTCGGAGTCGGCCCGCACCTCGACCCCCCGGCCCGACCGCCGCACCGCGCGGACCGGCGTCGACGTCTGCACCGCGGTCAGGCCCTTCGCGGCCTTCTCGACATAACGCGCGGAGCCGCCGACCACGGTGTACCAGACCGGAGCACCGGTCACGCTCAGCATCCCGTGGTTCTGCAGGAAGGTGAACAGGTAGCGGGCGGGATAGTCCCCGGCGCGCGTCGGCGCGGTCGACCAGACCGCGGCGATCAGCGGCGTCATGAAGTGTGCGGTGAAGTACGGCGAGAAGCGTCCGGCGCGAAGGAACTGCCGCACGGTCATGGTGTCGTCCGTCCCGTCCAGCAGCGCCTTGGCCCGTCGGTGGAACCGCACCACCTCGGCGAGCATCCGCAAGTACGGCCGATTCGTCACCGTGCGCCGGGAGGGCAGCAGCCCGCCCATCCCGCGGCCGCCGGCGTACTCGAGGCCGCAGCCACCGCAGGAGATCGACATGCTCATGTCCGACTCCTGGGTGGCCACGTCCAGCTCGGCGAACAACCGCCGCAGCAGCGGGTAGGTGCGCACGTTGTGCACGATGAAACCGGTGTCGATATTGCGCAGCAAGCCGTCGGCGCCAATCACCTCATGGGTGTCTGCGTGCCCGCCGAGGCGCACGCCGGCCTCGTACAGCGTGACGTCGGCCCCGCGCTGCAGGACATAGGCGGCGGTCAGCCCGGCCACCCCGCTGCCCACAACAGCGATTCTGCGACGTGTCATCGGCCAACCTCCGCGTCTCGGCGCGCGCCACTGGTCCGGTGCGCGGTCACTGAAGAGGAGTTCGCCGTCGCAGCGGCCGACGGTTCCACCGTGTGGGGCGGATCGCGCGGCCGCTAGGTTTGGCTGTCGTGTCTGATGCCTACTTCTCCGTTGTGGACGAGACGGACCTGACCGGCCGCTATCGGTCCGGGCCTGCGACCGTCGGCCCGTGGGCGGCTCATCTGCAGCACGGCGGACCACCGAACGCCCTTGCCGTAGCTGCGGCCGAGCGCGCCGTGCGGGCCGAGACCGGGCGGGAAGACCTTGTCGCCGTTCGACT
>JAVHVD010000337.1:0-5324 GCA_032160745.1 Pseudonocardiales bacterium | reverse complement strand
GTGTCGAACAACGGAGTGTCCGACCCGTCTGCCGCTCTGACCGCGAGCATGACTGCGGCGGCAGCCTGACCGAGCGCGATCCCCCGCGTCTTGGCCACGCCATCCGGGACGGCGCCGATGGCAGCTGAATAGTCCGCGCTCACAGCCGAGACGGCGTGCGAACTTGCGACGCAGTCGGAGAAGGGCGCTGGAAGCTCGTTCAGGAGTGGAACGAGCACGCCATGTGCGGCGGCCGCCACAGCGGCGGTAGGTGACGCTCCGGAAACATGAATGTCCAGGGCGTATGGACGAGACCGACGGTCAATGGCATTCAAGGCGTCGTGAATCGCGAGATGCATCATCGCGTACATACGGGATTCGTGCAGGGGGCTGTTCGTCGGAGCGAGGCAGGAAGCCAACGCGGCATCCGCGGCAGCGTTGTTCCAGGCGATGACCGCATTCTCCGAGGTCACGAATGCGTGGGCGGTCGCCGATGGATGCGCGAGAGGTCGAGCCGAATTCTGTGTACCGGCCGACGCGTTGAGCGGCACCAGAGTCATTGCCGCAACGAACATGACGAGCCAAACCCGCGTGAATCGGCGCATGCCTTCTCCAGCGGAGGCTGTCCAGGCCAAGGGGCTGGTTGCCGCGCAGGATCATCGGGTGTCGAGGGCAGCGCCGCGTACTTCACGCATACGCCCGCCACGGCGGCCCGTCAAGGCATCCGATGCGTCATTTCCCAACAGCCATCGACCTCGGTGGACCACCAGGGACGTCGGCTCCTCACTCCCTCCCAGCGACAGGCGTCCTCGCCGGAGCGGTGTCCATGTCCTGGTCGATGAGCGGGGGGAGGTCGGAGGCGGCTGCGCCGGCCAGCCGGCCGCGCTCCCGGCCCGGCGTCGGCAGATCGAAGCGCCGAATGAGGAACCGGAAGCCGAAGTAGTAGATGACGGCGTAGACCAGCCCCATCAGGATCAGCAGCAACGGTTTCGACGCGATGTTGTAGTTGAGCAGGTAGTCGATCAACCCGGCCGAGAAGCCGAACCCGTCGCGGGCCCCGATCGCTGCGGCAACCGCCATCGAGACGCCGGTGAGGATCGCGTGGAACGCGAAGAGCAACGGTGCCACAAACAGGAACGAGAACTCGATCGGCTCGGTGACACCGGTGACGAAGGACGTGAGAGCAGCGGTCACGAGGATGCCGGCTGCCGCCTTGCGCTCGTCGGTACGAGCCTCGTGGATCATCGCGAAGCACGCGGCCGGCAACGCGAACATCATGATGGGGAAGAACCCGGTCATGAAGATGCCGACGTCCGGCCCGCGCTTGTCCGCGTTGAAGAAGCAGTTCAGGTCGCCATGGAAGACCTCGCCGGCGGCGTTCTTGCACTCCCCCGCCTGGAACCAGACGAACGAGTTCAAGACGTGGTGCAGGCCGGTCGGGATCAGGGCGCGGTTGGCTGCGCCGTAGATGCCGGCGCCGATAGAACCATTGTCGTAGAGCCAGCTCGCGAAGTTGTTCAGCCCATCACCGATCGGTGGCCAGACGATGCCGAAGAACACGCCCCACGCGAGACCGGCCAGCGCCATCAGGATCGGGACGAACCGTCGGCCGCCGAAGAAGGCCAGCCACGGGACGAGTTTGATCCGGTAATAGCGCTGCCACAGCAGAGCAGCCGTGATCCCGATGACGATGCCGCCGAAGACCCCGACATCAGGTGGAGTGCGATGCATGCTGCAGCCCGCGGTGCAGGCGGCGTCCACCTGGGCCATCGGTCCGAATGCCTTGAGCACCTCGGCGAACACGAGGTAGCCGACAAGCGCGGCTAACGCCGTGGACCCGTCGGATTTCCGGGCGAACCCGTAAGCGACCCCGACGGCAAAGATGAGCGGCAGGTTGGCGAACAACGCATTGCCTGCATTGCCGACCACCTCTGCGACGCGGTCCCAGCCGAGGCCGTCGGCGCCGAGCAGATCGGCTTGGCCGAGACGCAGGAGGATCGCCGCGGCCGGCAGGACCGCGATCGGCGTCATCAGGCTGCGCCCGACCCGCTGGAGGATGAGGAAGCTCTTGCCGCCCAGGCCGGGCTCGCCGGCGGTCGCGGTGGTTGCGCTCATGGCCGTTCTCCTGAAGGAGGGGATGGTCCCCGCTGTGCCATCCGCGGTGGCATTCGGTAAACAGAGGGACTAGACCAGACGTCCCTGAACGTGTCAACGGTCGAGAGGCGGCCCCCGATGACCGGCATCGCCGAGAGAACGCGTCGCTGACGTGACTGCAATCTGGGCACCTCGCGTTGTCGTGCCGGGACGCGTCCTTGCGAACGCACGCGTCAATGTCGAAGACGGCCGGGTCGTCGACGTGGCTGCGGGCACCGTGGCTGACGACGCGGACATTCGGCTGCCGTCCGGCGTCCTCGTCCCCGGTCTCATAGACCTGCAGGTCAACGGCTACTACGGGGCCGACTTCGCTGACGCGATCCCTGAACAGTGGGGCGAGATCACCCGGCGACTGCCCGCAACGGGGGTCACCGCCTTGGCGCCTACGTTCATCTCGGCACCGGTCGAGGAGACGGTCGATGCGTTGCGCCGTACGGCGGAGCTGGTCGCCGCGCTCAACGGCGGCGCTGAGGTTCTCGGCGTGCATCTCGAGGGACCGTTCCTCTCTGAGCTGCGCAAGGGTGCGCACAACGCGAGCTACCTGCGCGATCCCGAGCCGGAGGCTGTCGAGGCACTGCTCGGCGCCGCACCGGGCCTGGTTCGCATCGTGACGCTCGCGCCTGAACGGCGCGGCGGCATCGACGCCGTACGCCGACTTGCCGACGCCGGCGTCCTCGTCAGCATCGGCCACAGCGACGCGTCCGGCGAACAGGTGTACGCCGCAGCGGACGCCGGCGCCCGGATGGTCACCCACCTGTTCAACGCCCAGCGCCCGCTCAACCACCGCGAGCCGGGTGTCGTCGGCGCCGCGCTCAGCGACCGGCGACTGACCGCCGGACTGATCGTCGACCTGCACCACGTCAACGCCGAGGCATGCCGCATCGGGTTCGCCGCCGCTCCCGGGCGGATCGCCCTGGTCACCGACGCCGCCGCACCTGCGGGGATGCCGCCGGGGCGCTACGAGCTCGGCGGCGAGCCTGTGGTGCTGGAGCCGGGTCAGCCGGTGCGCCGCGAGGACGGCACCATCGCCAGCTCCAACCTGGCCCTCGACCAAGCGATCGCCAACGCCGTCGGCATCGGCGTCGACCTGCTCACGGTGGTCGAAGCGGCCACCCGGATCCCTGCCGATCTGCTGGGGCGGGCCGACCTCGGCCGGATCGCGGCCGGAGCGCGGGCGGACCTCGTCTGGCTCGGTGCGGACTTGCGCGTGGTCAGCACCTGGATCGAGGGTGACGTGGTGCACGGTGCGGGGAGCTGGACAGCGTGAGCAGTGCGTAGGGTCCACCCAGACGGAGGGCGAGACGGCGCCTCCGGCGTACACCTGTGGAGGTTTGAATGGTCGACGCCGAGAAGATCGTCGCCGGGCTGGGCGGCGCGGAGAACATCGTCGAGATCGAACCGTGCGCGACCCGCCTGCGCACAGAGGTGCGCGACGCCTCAAAAGTCGATGACGCAGCGCTGAAGGCAGCCGGCGCGATCGCCGTCATGCGCAGCGGCTCGGCGGTGCAGGTCATCGTCGGGACCGAGGCCGACACGATCGCCTCCGACATCGAGGAGCTGCTTGAGTGACTGATCCGCTGCCGCCCCTGCGGGTACTCGTGCCAGTGCCCGGCCGGGTGGTCCCGATGGGCGACGTACCCGACCCGGTCTTCGCCGCGTCGCTGGTCGGACCCGGCGCCGCGCTCGACCCGAGCCGTTCCCGCCAGCAGGCCATCGCGCCAATCGCCGGCACCATCGCGAAGCTGCACCCGCACGCGTACGTCGTCGTCGCGCCTGACGGCCGCGGGGTCCTGGTGCACCTGGGGATCGACACGGTGCAGCTCAAGGGTGCGGGTTTCACCCTCCTCGCCGCCGAGGGCGACGATGTCGAGGCGGGTACGCCGGTGGTGGAGTGGGACCCTGCGACAATCGAAGCCGACGGGAGGTCTCCGGTCTGCCCGGTAGTGGCGCTGGACGCCACCGCGGACGCCATCGCAGTCGTGGGAGTCGGGGACGAGGTCGAGGCGGGCGCCGCGCTCTTCACGTGGTCATGACCCCACCGGCCGGCGTGGTCTTCGACCTCGACGGCACGCTGGTGCTCACGGAGGGCCGGATGGCCGCGGTGTGGCGGAGCTTCTTCGAGGCCAACGGGATTGCCTTCGACGACGCCCTGGCCCACCACGTCACCGGGCGGCGGGGACAGGACTCGCTGGTCGAACTGCAGCACCTGTTCCCCGACCGGCCGATCGCCGAGTTGGTCCGCCAGGTCAACGAGATCGAGGTAGGGGTGCCGCTCACCGACGTGCAACCGGTCGCCGGTGCAGTGCCCCTCGTACGCCGCCTGGCGGCCGCCGGGATGCCTTTAGGCCTCGTCACCTCGGCCGGCCGCGACTACGCCGCGGGCCTGCTGCGGGAGCTCGACGTCGAGGACGCGTTCACGACCGTAGTCACCGGTGAGGACGTCTCCCGCGGCAAGCCCGACCCGGAGGGCTACCTCGCCGCGTGCAAGAGTCTCGGCCTCGATCCGGCGCAGGTCGTCGGTTTCGAGGACTCACGGGCCGGTGTCGCCGCCGTCAAGGCCGCGGGGATGACCTGCATCGCCGTGGCCACCACGCAGCCGGCACGGCTGCTGACGGAAGCGGACATCGTGATCGCCGACCTCGAGGATCTCGACGCGGTTGACTGGCTGCGCGCATTGGCTGAGAGGGGCTGAGCCGATTGGAGGTCGTCATCCTGCCGGACGCGGACGCGATCGCGTCGGTGGCGGCGCGGGTCATCACGGGGTTACTGTCGGACAAGCCCGAGGCGGTGCTGGGGCTCGCGACGGGGTCGAGTCCGCTGGGGGTCTATCGCTGGCTGATCGAGCGACATCGCGCGGGCGCGGTGAGCTTTGCGGCCGCGAAGGCGTTCCTGCTCGATGAGTACGTCGGGTTGCCCGCGGACCATGCACAGCGGTACCGCTCGGTGATCCGCGACGTCTTCGAGCAGTACGTCGACTTCGCGCCGGACGCCGTCCGCGGCCCGGACGGCAACGCGACCGACCTGCCGGCCGAGTGCGCGCGTTACGAGGCGGCGATCGTCGCCGCCGGCGGCGTGGACGTCCAGCTGCTCGGCATCGGGACCGACGGCCATGTCGGCTTCAACGAGCCGGGCTCGTCCCTGTCCTCACGCACCCGGGTGAAGACGTTGACCGACCAGACCCGCGCGGACAA
>JAVHVD010000336.1:0-6743 GCA_032160745.1 Pseudonocardiales bacterium | reverse complement strand
TCGCCGCGACCGCGATCGCAAACGCGGAGAGTCGCTACGAGCTCGCAGCGTCGCGGGCGCGAATCGTGGCGGCGTCCGATCACACGCGTCGAGGTGTCGAGCGGGACCTGCACGACGGAGTACAGCAGCGGCTCGTCTCCCTCGCGCTCGAGGTGCGCGCGGCCCAGTCCGCATTGCCGCCCGCGACCACCGAGGTGCGGGCGGAGCTCACGCACGTCGTCGAGGGCCTGGCCGACGCACTTGACGAGCTCCGGGAGATCTCGCGCGGGATACACCCGGCGATCCTGTCCGAGGGCGGGTTGGGTGCCGCGTTGAAGACGCTCGCGCGCCGCGCGCCGATCCCGGTTGTCCTCGACGTCCGCGTCGAGGACAAGCTGTCGGACGGCGTCGAGGTGGCTGCGTACTACGCCATCTCGGAACTGGTCACCAACACGGTCAAGCACGCGCACGCATCGACCATCAACGTCGCCGTCACCTCTGCCGGCGGCGTCGTGCACATCGTCGCTCGCGACGACGGCATCGGCGGCGCCGATCCCGCGCGCGGTTCCGGGCTGGTCGGGCTGCGCGACCGCATCGAGGCTCTCGGCGGCACGATCTTGCTACGGAGCCCCAACGGCGAAGGCACGGCGGTCGAGGTGGCACTTCCGCTCGACGGCGACCGTCACGCGGTTGACAACCCGTACGACGAGCACCGCCGGCGGCAACCCGCACCGGCTGCGTTGCGAAGCCGGCTTCGCCGCACCGTGCGCCGTCAACCCGAACCCGGCCAGAAGCGACAAGATCACCCGCCACCGGCTCAACCCCGCCAGTGACCACGACTCAAGGCCACGCGCCGGGGCGAGCCTCACTGGCCGAGGGAGCCGACGGCGCGGGCGATGACGAGCAGTGAGGTCATCAGTGCGGCGGTAGCTTCGAGTCCCATCAAGACTTTTGCCCGGCTGGTGAGGGGCATCGTGTCGGTCGGGCTGAAGGCGCTGGAGTTCGTCAACGACAGGTAAAGGTAGTCGACGAAGGTCGGTATCCAGCCGGATTTCGCGCTCGCCCCGACTGCGACTTCGACGACCGCATCGTCGTTCTCGTCCTGGGAGAATCGCCAGTCGGCAGGTGGCAGTTCGTCCCGGCGCACCTTCCGGCGCACCACCGGGCCGCCGCGGTCCAGCTCCCAGAACAGCAGGGCGAACCCGACCACGTTGGTCAGCCATACCTGCATTGCGGCGATGAGCAGGCCGCCGGCGTTGGTGGTGTGCCTGGCCAGAGTGTCGATGAGCAGGCCAAGGGAGACCAGATTCGCGATGATGACCACGGACGCCAGGGCTGCGGATACGCCCCGCGACCACCGGCTTCCCCGAGTCACCCGGTTGCGGGTAGTGACGACAAGCGCGATCAACAGCGCGGTCTCGACGGCAGGAATGACGAGGCGGGGCCCGAACAGCACGGACTGCGGCAGCAACGCGTACACCGCGATCGCCGTGACGACTGCCGCCACGGGCGGGAGCAGCCCCTCGCCTTCGTCCCTGCGTCGATGGCCCAGTTCTTCGTCGAGCGGGTCAGCGGCCATAGCTGGCATCCTCCTGGAAAGGCGCGACATCGTCAGTTCGCCCCACTGTCGATGCTGGTTCATCCCGATGAGCGAATGGGGTACCCCAGGGTCATCGAGCCAATCTGAGCTGGGAGCCGATGGTGTCTGAGCGCTGGTACAAGGAAGCTGTCATCTACTGCGTCGACGTCGACAACTTTCAGGACTCCAACGGGGACGGCTGCGGCGATCTCGCCGGTCTGACCAGTCGCTTGGACTACCTCGCCCGGCTCGGCGTCACGTGCCTCTGGCTCAACCCGATCCATCCCTCGCCGCAACGCGACAACGGCTACGACATCAGCGATTACTACGGTGTCGACGCGCGGCTCGGGAGCCTGGGGGACTTCGTCGAACTGGCTCTCCAAGCGCGCGCACGTGGCATCCGGCTGCTCCTCGATCTGGTCGTGAACCACACGTCGGACGAGCATCCCTGGTTTCAGTCCGCACGCAGCGACCCGCAGTCGCCCTATCGCGATTGGTACGTCTGGAGCAGGACCGAACCAGCCGACCGGCGCCAGGGAATCGTGTTTCCGGGGGAGCAAAGCGAAACGTGGACGTGCGACCCCGTGGCGAAACAGTGGTATTTCCATCGGTTCTACGACTTCCAGCCCGACCTGAACTGGTCCAATCCTGCGGTCCGCGCCGAGATCAAGAAGGTCATGGCGTTCTGGCTGCAACTCGGGGCCTCGGGGTTCCGGATCGATGCCGCTCCTTTCGTGTTGGAGCAGGTCTCCCCGGACGTCGACCCCGGCCCGTTGGATTTCACAATCCTCGACGACTGGCGCCAGGACGTTCAGTGGCACAGCGGCGATGCCGTGCTGTTGTGCGAGGCCAACGTGGCGGCCGACGACCTGCCGAAATACTGCGCGGCCGTGGCCGATGGTCCGAACGATCGCGCGCACATGATGTTCGCGTTCGAGCTCAACGCCAAGCTGTGGTTGTCGTTGGCCCGCAGCGACGCGGAGCCTCTGGTGGAGTACCTCGGCGCCATGCCCAGGCTGCCGGCAATGGCCCAGTGGGCAACGTTCCTGCGTAACCACGACGAGTTGGATCTGAGCACGCTGACCGAGGAGCAGCGCAGCGACGTCATGGCGGCCTTCGCCCCAGACGCCGACATGCGCATTTTCGACAGGGGGATACGGCGTCGGCTCGCCCCCATGCTGTCCGGCGACCGCCGACGCATCGAGTTGGCCTATTCGCTGCAGTTCACCATGCCAGGCACACCGATCCTTCGTTACGGGGAGGAGATCGGTATGGGCGAAGACCTGACGCTGAAGGGTCGCGAATCGATTCGCACGCCGATGCAGTGGAACAGCGGCCCGAGCGCAGGTTTCTCCACCGCGGCACCCGCTGAACTCCTCAGGCCCGTACCGAACCGAGGTAGCTATCGGGCCAACAAGGTCAATGTCCGGACGGAGCGCCGGGACCGGGACTCCCTCCTGCGCTGGTTCCAGGAGTTGATCAGCGTACTGCGGGAGTGTCCGGAGATCGGGGTGGGCACCCCGTCCGTCATCGACATCGCATTGCCGCGCGCGGTGCTCGCCCACCGTTTCGACGCCCCGGAGGGCGCCATCTTGCTGCTGCACAACCTGGCCGCGGCACCGGTCACCCTCGACCTCAGCGCAGTGGACCTCGGCAGGAATCCCGACGAGGTATTCGCCAACGCCGCCTACGAACCTCTGACCCGCGATCTTTCGCAGTTCCCGCTCGACGGGTGGGGTTACCGCTGGCTTCGGCTGCGTCGCAGCAGCTGAGGCGTTATCCGGCGGTGCAGATGGACACCATCTGATTCGGGCTGGATGTGTTGGCGCCCATGCGAGCGAGGGAGTGTGCAGATCATGTCGAGCACGGTGGTCGTGACCGGAGCAAGCGGCGGGATCGGCCGGGCCACCGCCAAGGCGTTCGCCGCCCGCGGCGATACCGTGGTCCTGATCGCCCGCGGCGAGACGGGCCTCGCAGGCGCGGCCCGCGAAGTTGAGGACGCGGGCGGCCACGCCGTCGTGATGCCGGTCGATGTCGCCGATCACGAACGGGTTTTCGCTGCCGCGGCGAAGGTGGAGCAGGAAACCGGTCCGATCGACACGTGGGTGAACGTCGCGTTCACGTCGGTCTTCTCGCCGTTCGATCAGATCCGACCTGAGGAGTATCGCCGGGTCACCGAGGTCAGTTACCTGGGCTATGTCTATGCCACGATGGCGGCCCTGAAGTACATGAAGGCACGTGACCGCGGCACGATCGTCCAGGTCGGCTCGGCGCTGGCCTACCGCGGCATCCCTTTGCAGAGCGCGTACTGCGGCGCCAAGCACGCCATCCAGGGATTCCACGAAGCGCTGCGGTGCGAGTTGCTGCACGAGCACAGCAACGTGCACGTGACGATGGTGCAGATGCCGGCCGTGAACACGCCGCAGTTCTCCTGGGTGCTGTCCCGGCTGCCCCGCCACGCGCAGCCGGTCCCGCCCATCTACCAGCCTGAATTGGCCGCCCGGGCAGTCGTGTACGCCGCCGGGCATCCGAGGCGGCGCGAGTACTGGGTCGGCACGTCCACCATGGCCACATTGGCGGCCAACGCCATCGCGCCGGGCCTGCTGGACCGCTACCTCGCCCGTACCGGTTTCAAGGCGCAGCAGACTTCGGCCAAGCAGGACGCGGACGCACCGGTGAACCTGCGCCAGCCGGCCGATGGGACAGAAGGCCATGACTACGGCACCCACGGCATCTTCGACGACACGTCGCATACTCGCGACCCACAGCTATGGGCATCGCAGCACCATTCGACGCTTGCCACCGTCGCCGGCGTGGCTGCCGGCGTTGGTGCCGCGTTCTGGCGCCGGCAGCGCCGCTGAACGCCGGCTCCCCGCACGGTGAAGGACCACCGCGCTCAGCTTGCAGGTGCCGCGGGGTTTCCGCTGTCGCCGGCCTCGCCGCCCGGCACTCGAGGCATCTCGTCCTGTTCTTCGGCCTCGTCGATCTCGACCTCGTGCGCCTCGGACGGGGACAGCGTCAGCTCCGCGCCGGAGCTTCGCGGACTCGACTCGGCGCGGGTCGCCTCGGCCAGCTGTGCCGGGGTCGCATTCAGGGGGTGGTGGCACGCCACCTGGTGCCCGTTCGCGAACTCGGCCAGCGGGGGCTCGACCTCGGTGCAGACGTCCGTCGCCCACGGACACCGCGTGTGGAAACGGCAGCCGGGCGGCGGGTTCGTGGCGCTCGGCAGCTCGCCGACGAGCCGCCGCCGGTCGCGTCTCCGGTCCGGGTCCGGTATCGGGATGGCGTCGAGCAGGCTCGCCGTGTAGGGGTGCATCGGCTTCGCGTACAGCTCGTCGGCCGGCGACAGCTCGACGATCTTGCCGAGGTACATGACTGCGATCCGGTCCGACACGTGGCGTACGACGCTGAGGTCGTGGGCGACGAACACGTACGACAGCGCGAGCTCGTCCTGCAGATCGTCGAGCAGGTTGACGATCTGTGCCTGGATCGAAACGTCGAGCGCCGACACCGGCTCGTCCAGGATGACCAGTCGCGGGTCGGCGGCCAGCGCGCGGGCGATCCCGATGCGTTGCCGCTGCCCGCCGGAGAACTCGTGCGGATAGCGCTGGGCGTGGTCGGGGTCAAGGCCGACCCGCGCCAACAGCTCTTCGACCTCGCGCCTCGCCTTCGTCCCCTTCGACGTGCTGCGCAGCCGGATGCCGGCCCCGACGATCTGGCTGATCCGCTTGCGGGGATTGAGTGAGGCCTGCGGGTCCTGGAAGACCATCTGGACGTACCTGCGGAAGCTGCGGAGGTCCTTGTTGCGCTTGGCAGTCAGATCTTCGCCGCGGAACCGGATCGTCCCCCCGGTGGGCTCGGTCAACCGCACCAGGGTGCGGGCCAGCGTCGTCTTGCCGCAGCCCGACTCACCGACAAGACCGAGCGTCTCGCCTTCGGCCAGGGTCAGCGTGACGTCGTCGACGGCATGGACGTGCCCGACGACGGCTCCCCACGTGCCGGACCGCACCGGGAACATCACGCTGAGGTGGTCGATCTCGAGCAACGCCGAGCCCACGTCCGTGCCGGCGGCGGAATTCACAACATCGGTCATGCTCCCTCCTTCGTCGGTCGCACGACACGTGCTGTGCTCATTGATGACTTCGCAAGCTCGGTCATGACGCGTCCCTCTCGACCGGAACCGGCAAACCAATGGCACCGTCGACGATCCGCAGGGTGCGCTTGTCCTCCAGCGACAGGTGGCAGCGATCGCGGTGCACCGAGTTCGGCTCCGGTGCCCGCAGTTCCGGCTCGCGGTCGCACTCGGCGAATCGGTGTGGGCATCTCGTCTTGAAATGACATCCGCTCGGCGGACGTAGCAGCGAGGGCGGAGATCCCTGGATTGTGGGCAACCGCTCCGGGCGGCCCTTGTCGATGCGCGGGACCGACCCGAGCAAGCCCCAGGTGTACGGATGCAGCGGATCTTTGAAGATCTCGTGGACGTCGCACTCCTCGACCACGCGGCCCGCGTACATGACGATGACGCGCGACGCCACCTCGGCGACCACCCCGAGGTCGTGGGTGATGAGCAGGACCGCGACCCCGGTCTCTTGGCGGAGGTCCTCGATCTCGGCGAGGATCTGCGACTGGATCGTGACGTCGAGCGCCGTCGTGGGTTCGTCGGCGATCAGGATCTCCGGCGAGCAGGACAGTGCCATCGCGATCATGACCCGCTGCCGCATCCCACCCGAGAACTGGTGCGGGAAGGCACGGGACCGCTCGGCCGCGTGGGGGATGCCGACCCGCTCGAGCAGCTCGACGGCGCGCGCGCGAGCCGCGGCCTTCGAGACGTTCTCGTGAGCGCGGATCTGCTCGGCGATCTGGTCGCCGACGCGGTACACCGGGGTCAGCGCGCTCATCGGGTCCTGGAAGATCATCGCGACCCGCGAGCCGCGGACCCGCTGCAGGTCGCGATTGCTCGCGGTGACCAGCTCGATCCCGTCGGCGAGCCGGGCCGATCCGCTGATCGTCGCGTTGGGGGAACGGGTCAGCCCCATGAGCGTCATGGCGCTCACCGACTTACCCGAACCGGATTCGCCGACGATCGCGAGCACCTCCCCCCGGCCGACCCGGAAGGAGACGTCATCGACGGCCTGCACCACACCGCGTTCGGTACGGAAGCTCACCTTCAGGTGTTCGACGCGCA
>JAVHVD010000335.1:0-3101 GCA_032160745.1 Pseudonocardiales bacterium | reverse complement strand
GACCGGCTGAACTCCATGACCGTCCGGATGTTCCACGAGCTCGAGGCGCTGGCCGAAGCGCTCGATGCGGACGATGCGGTGCGGGTGTTGATCGTGACCGGCGCGGGCAAGGCCTTCTGCGCGGGCTACGACCTGGACGACGCCGACGAGCTGGCGCACCTGGCTCCGATGAAGATGCTCGAACGCCAGGAGTATGCCGCGCGCGCTTTGCTCGCCGTGCGCCGGATGCGCATCCCGGTCATTGCGGCGATCAACGGTGCGGCCGCCGGCGGAGGGTTTTCGCTGGCTCTAGCGGCCGACATCCGTATCGCGTCGTCGACGGCGAAGTTCAACGCGGCCATGACCCGCATCGGCCTGTCCGCCGGTGACCTGGGCGTGTCGTGGCTGCTGCCGCGCATCGTCGGGCCGGCGCTGGCCGCCGAGCTCGCGTACACGGGACGGTTCCTGTTCGCCGACGAAGCCGAGCGCACCGGCCTCGTCAATAAGGTGACCGAGCCGGAGCAGCTGCTGGACAAGGCGATCGCGTTGGCCGAGCTGATCTGCGCGAACTCGCCCGGCGGGGTGCAGCTGTCCAAGCGGGCCCTGCAGGCGAACCTGGAGATCGGCTCCTACGCCGCGGCGCTCGAACTGGAGAACCGCGGGCAGGCGCTACTAACGCGGACGTCCGACATGACCGAGGCGCTGGAGGCGTTCAAGCAGAAGCGCACTCCAGTGTTCACCGGGCAGTGATCGCGGTGACCGCGCCCGCGCAGATGACGTCGTCGCAGTTCACGTTCGAGCCACCTGATCTCCGCGAGATCGAGCTCGAGGTGGTGGACGGCGAGATCGTCGTCATGCGCATTAACCGGCCGGACCGGATGAACTCGCAGACGGTCCGGATGTTCATCGAACACGGCATCGTCGCCCGGTCGCTGCGCGACAGCCACGCGCGCGCGCTGATCATCACCGGGTCGGGCGAGCGTGCGTTCTGCGCGGGGTTCGATCTCGACGAGGTCGACGTGATCACCCGGATGGGGGTTCGCGACTTCTTGAAGTTCCAGGAGGCCGCAACCGGCGGGCTGGCCGCGATCAATGCGTTGCCCTTCCCGGTGATCGCAGCCATCCATGGCCCGGCGACCGGAGGGGGATTCGCGCTGGCGCTGGCGAGTGACATCCGGCTCGCCGCCCCGTCGGCGAAGTTCAGCGCCGCCTTCGTCCGCGTCGGGCTGTCGGTCGGCGAGCTCGGGACGTCGTGGCAACTCACCCGGCTCGTCGGCCCGGGCCGGGCCGCGGAGATCGCCTTCACCGGGCGGGTGGTCGAAGCGGAGGAGGCGGCCCGGATCGGGCTGGTGAATCGGATCGTCCCGGCCGACGATCTGCTGGACGAGGCGCTGGCGATGGCCCGGCTGATCTCGAGCAACTCGCCGGCCGGCGTCACGATGTCCAAGCGGGCGCTGCAGTGCAACCAGCAGATCGGGTCGTACGCGTCGGCCCTGGAACTCGAGAACCGGGGCCAGGCGCTGCTCACGCGAGGCAGCGACATGCCCGAAGCCCTCGCCGCGTTCAAGGAACACCGCGCGCCGCGGTTCACCGGAGGGTAGGGCGGACACATGGTGACGTTGGGAGACATCGATGCGGGTTTCGGCCCGGGCGACGACGGTCGGCATTGTCCCGAGCCGGGTGGACGGATGCGCGACAGCCTGTTCTGGGAACTGATGATGCCCGACGAGCAGCTCGGGATGCAGATCTATCTCTACCTGACCGATCGCGGGCGCACCGGCTACAACGTCGTCGTGTGGGGCGAGCACCGAGCCGAACCAGTGGCGCTCGAGCTCGAGAGCGGTGTCGTCGACGACGCGGTCGATCTCGACGCGTTCGCGTTCAAGGGGTTGACGCTGAAGCAACCCGAGCTGCGCCAGAGCTGCGAGGTGCAGTTCCGCAGCGAGGACGTCAACATCGACTTCAATTTCGAGGCGATTCACGACGCGTTCAGCTACCGCAGCAATCCCGACGGCCTGCCCGACTGGTTCGCGCAGAACCGGCTGGAGCAGACCGGCCGCGTCAGCGGGTTCATCGAGGTCGGCTCGCGGCGCATCGAATGGGACAGGATGGGCCACCGCGACCACTCCTGGGGGATGCGCGACTGGGGCGTCCCGCACCACTGGAAGTGGTTCATCGCGTACACCGAGTCCGGCCGCGTGGTGAACGGCTGGATCTGGATCGCCTACGGCGAATGGGGATTCGGCGGTTACATCGTCAAGGACGGCGTCACCATTCCGGTCCGGACGATCGAGCATCACGCCGACTACAACGACGACATGACGCAACGCCACCTCGAGGCTGACCTGCTCGACATCACCGGCGAGGTCACGCATCTGACGATGGACAGCTACGGGACGGTGAAGCTGCCCACGCACGACCCGATGGCCACCGTCATCACCGAGGCCGCGTGCGCCGTGACGATCGACGGCGAGCCGGGCGCCGGGCAGTTCGAGACGCACTGGTCGGGTCCCTATCTGCAGTATCTCGCCGGGCGCCGAAGATGACCTGGGACTGGTCGCCGAACGAGGTGCTCGCGCTCGAACGGTTCCTGGGCGACCTCGGGCTTTCGCGGGGCCCGCTGACCACCCGCCGGATCGGGGACGGGCACTCCAACCTGACGTTTCTGGTCAGCGACGGTGAACGGCAGGTCGTCGTCCGGCGCCCGCCGCCGCCGCCGACACCGCCCGGCGCACATGATGTCCTTCGGGAGGCCACGCTGATGGGTGCGCTGCGCGGGACGGCCGTCCCTGTCCCCGAGGTGCTCGGGATTGCCCAGCCCGGCGAGGTGCTCGACGTACCCCTGTTCGTGATGAGCCACGTGGTCGGGCCGGTCGTCACCACCCGAACGCCCGACCCGCTGTGGAACTCCGCCGACCGTCGTTCGATCGCGAACTCGCTCATCGACACGCTGGCCGCACTGCACGCCGTGGACTGGAGCGCGCAAGGCCTTGACGGATTCGGCCGGCCCGAGGGGTTCAACGAGCGACACCGGAAGCGGATGGCCGGTCTGGTCGCAGACGAGGACGGCACACCGCCGGAGGGCTTCGAAGCGATCGACGCGTGGCTCGCCGCGAACGTGC
>JAVHVD010000334.1:0-3428 GCA_032160745.1 Pseudonocardiales bacterium | reverse complement strand
GCTGGACCACCCCGTGGTCGCGAAGTATCGAACCCGTCGATACACGCGCAAGACCATCGAGGGAGACATCATCGTGGCGGAGATCCTGTTCGCAGCCAGTCCACCCATCGGGCACGTCGCCCCGCTTCTCAGCGTGGCCCGAGGCTTGGTGAATCGTGGCGACGACGTCACCTTTCTGACCTCGGCCCGACATGCCGACAAGATCCGCGCAATCGGCGCGATTCCGCACCCGCTGCCGTACGGCGGTGACTACGACGACTCGTCGTTCGACGCCGACCTGCCCGGCCGCGTCGAGACGTCCGGCATTGCGCGGGTCAACTTCGACGTGAAGCACATCTTCATCCGGACGATGCCGCACCAGGCGGCAGCGCTCGAGGAGGTGATGGCCGCACACCACTTCGACGCCATCGTCGCCGACGGCTTCTTCCTCGGGATCCTGCCGATGTTGCTGGGCAAGCGCACGTCTCGCCCACCGATACTGGCCTATTCCACGACCCCGCTGTTTCTGACCAGCAGGGACACCGCACCGGGCGGTTCCGGCCTCCTGCCAGGCACGGGGGCGTTTGGCCGCATGCGCAACCGCGCGCTGAACGTGGTGACGCAGATGGTCATGCTGCGCTCCTCGCATCAAGCCGCCCAAACGATGCTGGAGGCACTGGGGTTGCCGAAACTTCCTGTCTTCGTATTGGATTCGGCGATACTCGCCGACCGGTTGATCGCCCCCACGATCCCCGAATTCGAGTACCACCGCAGCGACCTACCCGATCACGTGCGGTTCGTCGGCGCAGTCCTTCCCCCACCCGCCGATGACTTCGTCGCCCCGCGGTGGTGGAACGAGTTGTCCGCCGACCGGCCCGTCGTGCACGTCACGCAGGGCACCATTGACAACGCCGACCTGACCAGGCTGATCGAGCCGACCATCGAGGCACTCGCCAACGAAGACGTCACGGTGGTGGTAACCACCGGCGGGCGCCCGATCTCCCAACTGCGAAGTCCGTTGCCGCCGAACACATTCGTCGCCGAGTTCATCCCGCACGACATTCTCCTGCCGTTGGTCGACCTCATGGTCACCAACGGCGGGTACGGCGCTGTGCAGCGGGCGCTCACCACGGGTGTGCCGCTGGTGGTCGCGGGTAACACCGAGGACAAGCCGGAGGTCGCCGCACGGGTGGAGTGCTTCGGCGCAGGCGTGAACCTGCGCACCGGCGTACCCACCGCGGCCGAAGTGCGCCGGGCCGTGCGCTCGGTATTGAACGACAGCTCCTACCGGCAGTCCGCCTTGCGCCTGCAGACGGCCTACGCCCGTCGTGACGGAGTCAACGCGATCGCCGCACTGGTCGACGAGACCATCGCCGAACGACGGATGGAAGCCCAGCATGTCTGAGGATTTGACCCTGCCCATCATCGCTGCGGGAGTCCTGCTGTGGTACTTGGTGTGTGCACTGCGGCAGCGGCGCACCGAGAGGCCGTCGATCGAGCCCAAGCCCACCCTCGTGTGGCGCGAAGCGAGGGTCGGCGGCTGGTCGGACTGGTACGAGCTGACCGACGTCAGTCCGTCTGCCGACTACGACGGCGCGCTGTCCGCCGTCCGGGCGAACGCAGGTCCAGATGCGACGGCCGTGCAGTTCGCCACCGTGGTTCAGCCCGCCGACGCGCCTGCCTACACCTTGCGTGTGTTGTTCCTGTCAGCAGTGCAGCAACGGCACGAAACCGTCTTGGCGGTGGTGAAGTAACCGTGGCGAAGATTCTCATTGCAGCGCTGTCCCCCGTCGGACACATCAGCCCGTTGCTCGCCGTCGCGCAGGACCTGGTGGCCCGCGGTGACAACGTCACCGTGATGACGGGTGCCGCCCACAGCGACGTCGTCCACGCCACCGGCGCTCAGCCGCATCCGCTGCCCGCGAACGCCGACTTCGACGATTCGGTGTTCGACACGGAGGATCGCGGGAAGATGACGCCCATCAAGGCGCTCAACCGGGGCATCATCCAGCTGTTCCTTAACCCGATGCCGCACCAGGCCGCCGAGTTGGCCGCGGCGATGGCCCGAACCCGCTTCGACGCGATCATCGTCGACTTCGGCTTCTTCGGGATCATCCCGTTTCTGCTCGGCGACCCGGCGAAGCGGCCACCGGTGCTGTACTACACCCCGACGCCGCTGATGTTGTCGAGCCGCGACACCGCCCCCAGCGGTATGGGCCTACTTCCCGGCATCGGCGGGTGGGGGCGGCTGCGCAATCGTGCGCTGAACCTGTTGGTGCACAACGTGATCCTTCGGGAGGCGCACAGGGCAGGCAACGCGATGCTGGCCGCGCTCGGGACCCGCCGGCTTCCGGTGTTCCTGCTCGACGTCGGTGTGCTGGCTGACCGCTACATCGTGCCGACGGTGCCGAGCTTCGAGTACCCGCGCAGTGACCTGGCACCCAACGTCAGGTTCGTCGGTGCGGTGCATCCGCAGTCGGCACGCAGCTACGTGCCGCCGCGCTGGTGGAAGAGGCTCGACGACGACCGCCCGGTCGTCCACGTCACCCAGGGCACCATCGATCACGGCGACCTGTCCCGCCTCATCGAGCCGACCATCGAGGCCCTCGCCGACGAGGACGTCACCCTCGTCGTGACGACGGGCGGCCGCGACGTCGCCGACATCAAGGTGGCGTTGCCCTCGAATACTCACGTCGCCGAATACATTCCGTACGACGTCCTGATGCCCAAGGTGAACGTGATGGTCACCAACGGCGGGTACGGCGCAGTGCAGCGCGCGGTATCGACGGGTGTGCCCCTGGTCGTGGCGGGCAGCACCGAGGACAAGCCGGAGGTCGCGGCGCGGGTGGCGTGGGCGGGGGTGGGGATCAACCTCAAGACGGGTACGCCCTCGCCGTCGATGATCCGCTGCGCGGTGCGCGAGATCCTCGACGATGGGCCCTACCTGCATCGTGCACGTGAGTTCGAGGCGGCGTTCGCCCAGCGCGACGGCATCGCCGAGATCGCCGCGCTCGTCGCCGAGGTGATTCGGGAACGACGTCCCGCGGGCAGACGATGAGCTGCCTGGACCCGTTCTGTCGTCCACCCGAGCCGGTCGGCGCAACGAACGCACCTGTGACGGCAGCCTTGACAGCACTGAGGGCTGTGAATCGCGACGATTCACAGCCCTCAGTGCAATCGAAAAGCTAGGCGCTCTTGTCGCGACGCTCGGTGCGCGTGGGCTTGCGCGGCACGATCGTCGGCAGCACGTTGTCCTCGACGGTCTCCTTGGTGACGACGACCTTGGCGACGTCGTCGCGGCTCGGGATGTCGTACATCACCGGCAGCAGGACTTCTTCCATGATCGCGCGCAGACCGCGGGCACCGGTGCCGCGGTGGATCGCCTGATCGGCGATCGCTTCCAGCGCGTCCTCGGTGAACTCGAGCTCGACGCCGTCCATCTCGAACAG
>JAVHVD010000333.1:0-2751 GCA_032160745.1 Pseudonocardiales bacterium | reverse complement strand
AGCTGCTGAATCGACGTGCGCGGTAGCGGGACGCGGAAGGTCTTGCGGGTGCCGGGCGCGAGATTGAACTTGAGCGCGCGACCCGTCCGGCCACTCGCTGCGACGTGGGCGCCTCGGCGCCGCAGGTTGGTCGCATCGATTCTCAGCGTGCCCTTGCAGCGCGCCATGGTGCAGGTGAGCCTGATCCGCGTGCGGCCCCCGGCGCTGCTCGTGCCGCGGTGGCTGATCTTCAGGTTGGGCACCAGCGGCGTGGTGAAGCGCACATCACCACCGCTCGTCGTTCCGCCCGAGCTGGTGGCGACCACCCGGTAGTGGTAGATCGTGCCCGGCTTCAAGCCCCGCAAAAGACGCGACACCCCGACGATCCCGCTGCCGGCGCCAGCGCTCCGCTCCGACGTGCTCGCGGGGTATGCCGTCGTGCGCCCGTAGTCGAAGCGGTATCGCGTGGCCACGCCGTTGGGGTTCAGCAGGCCGTTCAGCCTCGCGCTCGTGGGGGTCAAAGCAGTCGGGCGGCCCGTGAGTGCGGCTGGAGCCAGCGGGTTCGTGGTGAACAGCTGGTCCGCGCCGGCGACCGTGCCGCCCGAGTTGGTCGCGACGATGCGGAAGTGGTACGTCGTGTTGGGAGCGAGCCCCGAAACCGACTGCTCGACCGCGTGATCGGAGCTGTCGGAGCCGGCGCTCTGGCCCGCGGTCGTCGAGCCGTACGCCGTAGTGGTTCCGTACTCGAAGGAATACGTCGTCGCGTGCGCGTCCGGGTTGACGCTGCCATGGAGCGTGGCCGAGCTCACAGTCGCGCCGGTCGCGGCACCCGTGGTCGCGGTTGGTCGCTCGCTGAACACCGACACGAAGGCGTCGTCCCCATGCGCCGTGGGTCCGAGCACGCCCGGCGTCGTGGGGAAGGGCGGCGATCCGGCGCATCCCCCCGCGTCGCTGGAGGCCGAGGTCCCGGTGATGTAGGCGGCCCCGAGCGTGTCGACCGCGATCGCGCTGCCGACATCGTTGCACTGGCCGCCCAGGTAGGTCGAGTAGAGGCCGGAGCCACCGGACGCGAGCTTCGTCGCGAATGCGTCGACCTGCCCGGCGTTTGCCATCTGGAAGGCCCCGGCTGTCGTGGGGAAGTTGCTCGAGCTCGTCTGGCCCGTGACCCACGCGATCCCTGACGAGTCGACGGCGATGCCGGTCGCGCTTTCGCTGTGCCCCGTCCCCGTGCCACCCAGGAACGTCGAATACGACAACTGGTTCGGGTTCGCGCTCACGGTCAGCAGTTTCGAGACGAACGCGTCGCTGGTGCCGCCTGCGTACGTCGTCTGGTAGGCGCCGGGTGTCGTCGGGAAGTCGCTCGACTGCGTCTCTCCCGCAACGTAGGCGTGGCCGGAGCCGTCGATGGCGACGGCGTTCGCCCGGTCGTCACCGGACCCGCCGAGGTACGTCGAATACGACAGGTCGCCGCCGTTAGCGGTCAGCTTCGACACGAAGGCGTCGCTGTTGCCGCCGCCGTACATCATCTGGCGGGCGCCCGGCGTCGTGGGGAAGCCTCCGGCGGTCACCCCGGCCACATGGGCGGCGCCTGAGCTGTCCACCGCGATCCCAGAGCCACTTGCACTGCCGGAGCCGCCGAGGAAGGTGGAGTACTCGAGCGCGCTGCCCGCGGGATTCAGCTTCGACACGAACGCGGCACCGGCAGCAGGACTCGTCGTCTGATAGGCGCCCACCGTGGTCGGGAAGTCGGTTGAGTTCGTCGCCCCGGTGACGTACGCGGCGCCGGAAGCATCGACTGCGATCGCATTCCCACTCTCGGAGTCGGCGGCGCCCGTGCCGCCCAGGAAGGTCGAGTAGGCGAGGCCGGCCCCGTCGGAGGTGAGCTTCGACACGAACGCGTCGGAGCTGTCACTGGGGCCCGCGTGCGTGGGCTGGAACGCGCCCGCCGTGGTAGGGAAGTCGGTCGACCGCGCCGAGCCGGTCACGTACGCGGCCCCCGACGCATCGACCGCGATCGCGATGCCGTGCTCGAAGGCCGAGCCGCCGATGTAGGTGGAGTAGACGAGGGCCGTGCCCTGCGGATTCAGCTTCGCCACGAATACGCTGGGCTTGGAGTTGGTCTTGTTCGTCGTCTGATAGGCGCCCGCGGTGGTCGGAAAGCCGGCTCTTGCGTCGCCGGTCACGTACGCGGCGCCCGACCCGTCGACCGCGATCCCAAAGCCGTTGTCGGTACTCGGGCCGCCGACGAGGGTCGAGTACGCGAGGACCGGGTCGATCACGAGCGGAAGGCGGTGGTCGTACGCGCCGACGCGCACGCGGACATCGTGGCCGTGTACTACGTAGCGGGTCGCCACGCCGCGCCTCGTGCCGCCCACGACCTGGTAGGCGCGCGGGGTGAGCTGGCGGACCGATCCGCCCGGCATTTCCATGACGAGGTTGCCATGGCGGTCCGCCCGCAGCCGCTCGGCACCGGAGATCGAGAGACCGATCCGGCTCGGGTTCGCGTGCGGGGCGACGTCGAAGTCGTACTCGAGCCGCCCCTGGTTGCCGTAGAACGAAGCGTCGATCCCCGGCCACGCGTTCCCGTAGCGGACCCGCGCGAACGTCGGGACGTTGGTCTGCCAGCGCGACGAGTCGCGGCCGGTGAGGTAGTTGACCTTACCCGGGAGTGCGGACTCCCCGGCCATCGCGGCACGCGGATTGGCGCCGCTGAGGCCGATCGAGAGGGCGCCTGGGTTGCCCGCGGTGGATGCCAGCACCGCGGCGCGTCGC
>JAVHVD010000332.1:0-13319 GCA_032160745.1 Pseudonocardiales bacterium | reverse complement strand
TACAGGGCGCGATCATCGTTGTGGTCCTGCTGGTCGCCCGTCGCGGCGTACTCGGGACGGTGAGGCAGTTCATCGTCGGTCTGGGCGACCGGGTGTCCCACGGTTCCGGTGACGACGCCGCCGCGTCACGCGGCGGGCCGGCCGAGGACGCCTCTGACGATCCCGCGTCCGAGCCGTCGGCCCGCATGCCCCGCCCTGTCCAGCGGCTGGCCGGACGGGCCGCGGGCGACCGGCACTCGAACGATTTCGACCGACTGTGAAGAGGGACAGCACCATGGTGGACGACCGCGCCGACCGCGCCAAGGGCGCCGAGGGCAATGTGCTGAGCATCGAGGACGTCAGCCTGCGCTTCGGCGGAGTGCAGGCGCTCAACAAGGTCGCGTTCACCATCGATCGGCCGCAGATCGTCGGACTGATCGGGGCCAACGGCGCCGGCAAGTCGACCCTGCTCAACTGCGTCGCGGGCCGGTTCCGGCCCAACAGCGGCCGGATCGTGTTCTACGGGCAGGACGTCACGAGCGTCGCGAAGCACCGCATTCATGCCGTCGGCATCACGCGCACGTTCCAAAACCTCGGCTTGTTCACGTCCATGTCGGTGCGCGACAACATTGCGATGGGGCTCTACAAGCCGCGCGAAGGCGGGCTGCTCGCGGGCAGCCTGTGGTCCCGGACGGCAGCGCGTCACGACCGTGAGCGACGCGCCGAGGCCGAGCGCATCGCCGAGCGGCTGCAGCTGACGACCGTGCTGAACCGCACGGTCGGGGAGCTGCCGTACGGCCTGCAGAAACGCGTTGAACTCGGCCGGGCCATCGCGTCAAGCCCGCGGCTGCTGCTGATCGACGAGCCGGCGACCGGGCTGAGCCGAGCCGAGGTCGACGAGCTGTGCGCGGTAATCATCGAGGTGGCGCAGAACCGGGACGTGTCGGTACTCGTCGTGGACCACAATTTCTCCTTCATCACGGCCATCGCCCAGCAGGTCGTCTTCATGGACTCCGGCCGGATCGCCGCGATCGACACCCCGGAAGGCATCCGCAAGAACGAACTGCTGCGCAAGCAATACCTAGGTCAGCTGGCCGGCAATGTCTGACGCGACGCTGCTGCGCGGCGGGTCCGAGGCACTCGCCCCGGGACGGGTAGAGGTAACCGGCGTCGACGTCCGGTACGGGCCGGTGACCGCGCTGCGCGGCGTGAGCCTGACGCTCGAGGCCGGTGGCTGCGCCCTGCTGCTGGGGCCGAACGGCGCGGGGAAATCCAGCCTTCTCAAGACCATCGCCGGATTCGTCCCGTACCGCGGCACCATCACCTACGGCGGCCGCGAGCTTCCCCGGCACGGCCGCAACGGCAACACCCGCCGCGGCATCGCACTGGTGCCGGAGGGACGTGGCACGCTCAACGGGCTGACGGTCGCAGACAACCTACGCATTGGCGCTTACACCCGCCGCGACGGCGACATCCGCGCCGACGCCGAGCAGTGGCTCGAGTTCTTCCCCGCGCTCAAGCAGCGCACGAAGCAGAAGGCCGGCTCGCTCAGCGGCGGGGAGCAGCAGATGCTCGCCCTCGCCCGCGCGATGATGTCCCGCCCGTCGCTGCTGCTGCTCGACGAGCCGTCGATGGGCTTGGCGCCGAGCGTTGCCGACGTGATCTTCGAGCGGATCACGCGGCTGAGCCAGGAGGGCGTGTCCGTGCTGATCGTCGAGCAGAACCTGGCCCGAGCGCTCGACGTCGTCGACTCCATCTCCGTCCTGTCCCTAGGCGAGATCGGTCTGCGCACCACACCGGCCGAACTGGAGTCGAGCGCGGAGACCCGCGAGCGACTTCTCGACTACCTCTAACCCGCGCGAGCAACGAAGGAGCGGATATGGCAAACACCGTCATCTACCGACGCGAAGGACGAGTCGGCATGATTGGGCTCAACCGCCCCGAACGGCTGAACGCGATCAACCGCGAGCTGATTGCGGACCTTGCGGATGTGCTGGCCGAGTTCACCGCCGACCCCGAGGCACGGGTCGCGATCCTCTACGGCGAGGGCCGCGCGTTCTGCGCCGGCGCCGACCTGACACCGCAGGGCAAGTACCACTCGCCGGATGTGCTGGCCGACCGCGCTGCGATCGAGTCGAGCGTGCGCACCTGGCTGACGCTGTTCGACTGCCCCAAACCGATCGTGGCGCAGGTGCACGGCTACTGCATCGCAGGTGGCACTCAGCCGCCGCTGTTCTGCGACGTCGTCTCCATCGGTGCCGAGACGGTCGTCGGCTTCCCGAAGGTGCCCGTCGGCGGGGGATTCATCTCGCCGATGTGGAGCTATCGCGTCGGGTCGCAGAACGCGCGGCTGATGTCCTACCAGGTGGGCATCGAGATCTCCGGGCAGAAGGCGCACGAAATGGGCTACGCGGCGCTGTGCTTCCCCGAGTCCGAGCTCGCGGCCGAGACGTTCAAGGTTGCCGAGAACATGGCAAAGCTGCCGTCGGAACTGCTGCAGATCAAGAAGTTCGCCAACAACCGCGTGCTTGAGCTGCAGGGCTTTCGGATGGCGGTGCTGCAGGCCGTCGAGTGGGACGCCATCGCCCACGCCGGCCAGACGGTGACTGACGTCCGCGAGTGGATCCAGGAGCTCGGCCTCAAGGGTGCGATCAGCAAGTTCGCCAAGGAGGGAATGTGACCATCGTCGAGCACGAGACCGAGCAGCGGCTCGCCTACTTTCCGTCGGCCGACACCCGGTCACTGCGGGCAGCGGTCCGCTCGTGGGTGTCCGGCAACACCGGCGGGGCGGCCTCGGTCGCCCAACGTCTGGGTGACGCGCCGTGGGATCGCGCAATGTGGACCTCGATCGCTGGCGGCCTCGGGGTAGGGCAGCTGCTGCTGCCTGAGGAGCTCGGCGGTCTGGCCGCGGGCTACGAGGACTACGCGGCCAGCCTGGAGGAGCTCGGTCGCGGTCTGCTGGCGACACCGGTGCTCGGCAGCCTGGGCTACGGCCTCGGTGCATTGCTGCCGCTCGCCGCTGCCGGCGGACCTGCTGCCGAGCTGGCCGAGCAGGTCGCCGAGGGCCACATCGTGGTCGCTGTCGCGGCGACCGGGCTCGACGGCAGCTGGGGCGCGCAGCGCCCGACGGCTACCCGCGCCGACGACGGTCACGTCGTCGATGGTGTTAGCGGGCTGGTTGTCGACGCGCCGCGGGCCGACGTCCTGCTGGTGTTCGCCGAGGAGCGCGGTGTTCTTGGCCTCTACCGGGTCGACGCATCGGCGGCCGACGTGCAGCAGCGCGCGAGCCTCGACCCGTCGCGTGCCGTCGCGGACGTCGTCTTCGCAGGCGCCCTAGGGCAGCGTCTCGCCGACGGCGATGTGGCCCGGCGCTCACTCGACCACACGCGACAGCTAGCCCGGCTGGCCGTCGCTGCCGAGAGCGTGGGTGGGGCTCAGAGCGCGCTCGACGAGGCGGTGCGTTACGCCTTGGCGCGGCACCAGTTCGGCAAACCGATCGCCGCGTTCCAGGCCGTCAAGCACATGTGCGCCGACGCGCTACTCGCGATCCAGGAGGCCAAGGCCGTGCTGGCCTACGCCACCTGGGCCCTCGACGACGGCTCGCCCGAGGCCGAAAGAGCCCTGCTCGCGGCGAAGATCAGCGCCACAGACGCCTACGTGGCTTCCGCCGCGCGCGCCGTGCAGGTGTTCGGTGCGATGGGAACCACGCGCGAGGTCAGCGTGCAGGTGCACTTCCGCCGCGCCCGGTTCCTCTCACTGATCCTCGGATCGAACGACACCGACCGCGAGACGCTCGCGGACCAGTTAGGACTGAGCGCATGAGCAGCGTCACCGAGGCGCCCATCGAGGCCGCTGGGCCGCCCGCCCGCTGGGCTGATCCGCTGGGCTGCCTGCGCGGTGACGCGAGCGGGTTGTTCAACGTCCGGCTGCCTGGGGAAGACGACCCGCGACGCGCGGACGTGCGTGCATGGATCGCCGAGAATCCGCAGCCGACGCCGAAGGAGCTGTACGAGGCGGGCTACATGGTGCCGCACTTCCCGCCGCCCTACGGTCTCGGCGCGAGCCCCACGCAGGTGCTGATCATCGACGAGGAGCTGCGGCACGCGGGCATTCGTCGCCCACCGAACTGGCAGCTTGTCCGCGGCTACGTCGGCCCGCTGATCCTGCAGGCCGGCACGCCACAGCAGATCGACCGTCACCTGCGCCGGATGTTGATGGCCGAGGAGCGCTGGTGCCAGCTGTTCTCCGAGCCGGAGGCGGGCTCGGACCTCGCATCGCTGACGACCCGCGCCGAACGCGACGGTGACGCTTTCGTCATCAACGGGGTCAAAACGTGGTCCAGCGGTGCCGAGCGCTCGGACTTCGGGCTGCTCGTCGCGCGCAGCAAGGCCTCGGAAAACAAGCACCGCGGCATCTCGCTGCTGATCGTCCCCATGGACGCCCCGGGCATCAGCATGCAGCCCGTGTACAACACCCGCGGGTTCGCCGGGTGGAACATGGTCTATTTCGACGACGTCCGGATCCCCGACACCAACCTGCTCGGTGTTGAGGACGACGGCTGGGCCACCACCCGCACGGTGCTGGCCAATGAACGGCTCTCGATGTCGAGCAACGAGGGCCTCGTGTGGGGTAACGGCCCCAGCTTCGAAGAGCTCCTCGCCCACGCACAGGACCTGCACTCCCGCCGCCCGTTGCCGAGACACGTCACCAGCAGGATCGCCGCGGGGTACGTGCAGGCCGTCGCGCTGCACGTCATGCGCATGCAGGCGCTCGGCAGCGTCGGCCAGGACAAGATCGCCGACGTGGTCCCTGAGGTCCGGCGCACACTCATCGACGATCACGGCCAGCAGATGATCGAGTTGTGGCGCGACCTCTCCGGCCCGGCCGGCGTGTGGGAGACGCCGGTGCCGGACGACCCGACGAGCGAGGCGTTCTCGGCCAGCTACCACCTCGGCCGCGCGGTGACGATCGGTGGCGGGACTGCGCAGATCCAGCGCAACATCCTCGCCGAGCGCCACCTAGGGATGCCCCGATGAGCGACGCAGCCGTGGGTTCGGTGCTCGACACGCGGTATGACGACCTGCCCCTGCAGCCGTCATCGAACGTGCCGCACTCGTGGGAGGAGTTCGGCGCGGACCGCGACGCCGGCACCGCGAACCGCATCACTGACCAGGTGACCGCCGCGGCAATGTCGTGCGTCCGCACCGGTCAGCGCATAGGTCTGACCCTGCCCGTCACCCTGCCGGACCCGCCGCTGTTCCGGCGCCGGCCAGTCCGTCACTCGATCAGGAAGGGCGACTACGGCTGGGACGACACGCTCGACGACTTCAACCTGCAGAGCTCGACGCAGTGGGACGGGCTGCGCCACATCCACGGCCGCAGCGATGGTTTCTACGGCGGATGGGACGGCGACACCGACGCCGAGCCCGACCGCCTTGGCGTCCAGCACTGGGCCGGGCGCGGATTCATCACGCGCGGGGTACTGGCGGACGTCACGCTCCTGCCCGGGTGGAGCGACCGCGACCCGTTCACCGGAGACGCCGTCGAGCCCGAGGACTTGCTGCGTGCTCTCGACGACCGAAGGGTCACCCCCCGGCCCGGAGACGTGCTGTGCGTGCGCACGGGCTGGACCGACCGCTACCTCGGCCTTGCCGCGGACGAGCGTCGGGAGCTGGCCGGGGGTTTCGAGCGGGCGTTCGTGCCGTGGCGCGGGCTGGCAGGTGACGAGGGCATGGCGCGCTTCCTCTGGGACGCGGGCTTCAGCGCTGTCGCCGTCGATAACCCCGGCGTCGAGGTCTCGCCCGGGGACCCATGGTTCGGCACCCTGCACCGGCGGCTCATTCCTGGCCTCGGGTTCGCAATAGGCGAGCTGTTTGCGTTCGGCGAGCTCGGTGAGGCCTGCGCACAACAGGACCGCGGCGAGTTCCTATTCGTATCCGTACCGATGAACGTGCCCGGCGGCGTGGGCAGCCCAGCCAACGCCGTCGCCGTCCTCTGAACTCCTCGTAGATAAGAAAGCGAAGGTCACCTATGGCGCACGGGGTCGCGATCGTCGGAGCATCCGAGAAGAGCATGTGGTTCGGCAATTTCAGCCGAAACCTGCGCACCTACGGCTACGACGGCGAGCTGTGGCCGGTGAACCCGACCGCCGACACGGTGCACGGTCTGCGGGCGTACGCGAGCCTCGCCGAGATCGGCAGCCCTATCGACGCCGTTGCGGTGACCCTGGGCGCGAGCCGCTGCCCAAAGGTGGTCGAGGAGGCCGTCGGGCTCGGAGTGGAGGACATCGTGATCGTCGCGACCGGGTTCGCCGAGGCCAAGACCGCCGAGGGCACTGCGCTGCAGGAGCAACTGGTGGCGGCATGCAAACCGACCACCCGCCTCTACGGACCCAACGGTGTCGGGTTCGCCGACTTCACGAACAACCTGTGCCTCATCGGCGAGCCAATCCCCCAGGAGCAACCGGCCGGGACCGTCAGCATCATCTCCCAGAGCGGCGCCCTGCTGGCGACGCTTATGGCCGCGGTGATCGAGGACGGCGCGGGTGTCGACTGGTGCGTCTCGCTCGGCAATGCGGTGCAGTTCGACCTGGCCCGGGCCATCGACCACATCGTTGCGCGGGGGCACTCGCGGGCGATCTGCATCTATGCCGAGACACTCGGCGACGACCCCGGGCGGCTGGCTGACGCGCTGGCCGGCGCCGCCCGGGCGGGCATCGCAGTCGTCATGCTCAAAGCCGGCCGGTCGGCGGTGGCCAACCGGATCGCCTACTCGCACACCGCGAGCGTCGCCGGTGACGACGCCGAGACCGACGCGTTCCTGCGCTCGTTCGGCGTGCTCCGGGTCGACTCGCTGGAGGAGATGGCCCGTGTCGCCGTGCTTGCGCCGATGCGCCGTCCCGGCCGCGGCGACGGCGTGGCCATCGTCGGCAGCTCTGGCGGCCAGGCCGCGGTCGCCGGGGAGCTCGCGCACCGCGATGGGCTTGAGCTCGCCCGGCTGACCGACGCGACGATGGCGACGGTGCGCGAGGTCACCGGCAACACGTCCTCCTTCGTTGACAACCCGTTCGACCTGACCGGCGGCTCCGGCGTCGACGCCGGCCTGTTCGAAGCGGTGTACGGCGACCCGCACGTCGGGTTCGTGCTCTCGCCGTGGTCGATCACCTTCCCCGACCACTCACCACAGCAGAAGCACAACCAGCCGCTGGTGCACCTGGCCGTCGACACTGCCGCGCGGACCGGGTCGCCGACCGTGATCTCCTCGCTTGTCAACGTGCCGTGGACCGAGTGGATGATCCAGATCCGGCGGGACAACCCGCACGTGGCGATCGTCCGTGGGATCGAGACCACGATCCGCGCGCTGTCGCGATTGTTCCCGGCCGGCGAACCGCCCGCTGATGAGCCGGCCACGGATGTGCAGGCGGACTCCGCGGTCCTCGTCGGCGAGGCCGAGGGCCGGGCACTGCTGGCCGATCTCGAGATGCCGCTCGTGCCGGGGCGCAGTGCAGCGGATGCGGATGCGGCGGTCGCCGCGGCAGCGGAGGTCGGCTATCCGGTGGTCGTCAAGCTCGACGTCGCGGGTGTCGCGCACAAGGCCAAGCTCGGCTTGGTGACCGTGGGCTGCCGCGACGAGGACGACGTGCGCCGGGCGATCGACTCGGGGCGCCGGTCGATGCTCGGGGCGGGGCTGCCCGCCGATGCTATGACGACGATCCTGGTGCAGCACATGGCGACGGGTGCGGAGGTGCTCGTCGGTCTGCACCGCTCGCCGTGGGGTGTGTTTCTGACGGTCGGTGGCGGTGGGGTCGGCGCAGGAGCCGGGACGCGCGCCGCGACGTTCCGGCTGCCGGACCGGCCTGAGGCACTCGGCGAGACCGTCGCCCGGGCCGCCGGGATGCCGGCTGGCGGCGCCGGGGTGGCCACGGCCACCGACGCGATCGTCCGGCTGGGGGAGGAATTCGCCTCCGGTGCGCTCGCCGCCTACGAGACAGTCGAAGTGAACCCGATGATGGTCTCCGCAAACACGTGCTGGTTCGTCGACGTGCTGATGGTGCCGCGATGACACCGCACACGTTCATCGTCTCGCGCGCGGAAGTTCGCAGATTCGCGCTGTCGATCGGAGCCACCGATGCGGTGCACCACGACGTCGAGGCCGCACATGCCGCCGGCTACCGCGACCTCGTTGCGCCGGCGTACTTCTTCCAGTCGCTCGGGCTCTCGATCGGCCGTCTACTGCCCGCAGACGAGTTGCGAGCCGACGGCCTGGCCGGCGATGACAACCTGGCCGGCAACGTCGTCGCGGCGGGATCGCAGGTGACCTTCGGCGAGCCGATTTGCGCCGGCGACGAGGTGCAGGTCGAGGTCAGCGAGCAGCCGCCGACGGTCAAGCAGGGGTCGAAGGGGCGGCTCACGCTGCACACGATCAACCGCAGGTACGTCGTAAATGAATCGGTGGCCGTTGACGAGGCGTACCTGCGGATCGGCAACTGATGTCCACCATCGACACGCTGCCCGTCGACCGGGACGACAGCCGCCGAGGCGGCCACCTGATCGAGCGTCGCTTCGTGCCGACCGAGATCGAGCTGTTCATGTACTGCGCGGCGACGTGGAACACCCATCGCATCCACTACGACCGCGACTACGCCCGTTTGGAGGGCTATCGCGACCTCGTCGTCCCCGGGCCGATGCAGGCCGCGCGGCTCGGGCAGATGGTGGCCGAGTTCGCCGCCGCTAACGACGGCCGGCTGGCGGCGATGTCGGTGCGCCACCATGCGCCGCTGTACTGCAACGACGCGGCAACCATGCACGCGGACGTCGCCTCCCTCGGCGGCACCGCGGAGGTGCCGAGAGTGGAGCTCGCAATCGCCGTCGTGGACGTCACCGGGGTGGCCGCAACCAGCGGGACAGCGACACTCGTCCTTTCCGGGTCGGCGAAGCTGCTGCGGTTGGTCGACGGCGGACTCGCATGAAGATCCTCGGCGTGGGGGAGACACGCTACGTCACGCGCAGCAACCGCTCGGTACAGTCGATGGGCACCGAAGCCGCGCGCCGTGCGCTGGCCGACTCGGGGCTGCGGCCCGCTGACATCGACGGCGTAGTCCCGCTGGGCGGCTACCTACACACCGAGGACATCATCGCCGGGCTGGGCCTGTCCGAGCAGTGCGCCAACGCCCTGCCGCCGCCTGGTGGCAACTCCGGCGTCGACTCCCTGAGGGTGGCGCGGGCACTTATCGAGTCCGGCCAGTCCACCGCCGTCGTGATCGTGCTAGCCAAGAACGGCGCGTCCGAGGCGCGGATCAGCGAGCGGCTGATGGCCTTGCCCGGGCAGCAGTTCCGCACCCAGCTCGAACGGCCGCAGGGGTGGAGCTCCCCGGTGGAGTGGTACGCGATGATCGCGCGCCGTCACATGCTCGAGCACGGGACGCGCAAGGAGGACCTCGCGGCGGTGTCGCTCTCGGCGTACCGGTTCGCGGGCAACAACCCGCGAGCCATGCAGCACGGCAAGACGCTGACCGAGGAGCAGTACTTCGCCGCGCCAATGATCGCCGACCCCTACCAGCTCTACGACTGCTGCTTGGAGACCGACGGCGCTGCGGCGGTGATCGCGACGGCAGACGACGTCGCCTCGCCATGCGCGGTCGGCGTGGCCGGGCTCGCGTCGGGCCGGCCGCTGAGCCCGGACGACCTCACCAACCGCGACGACTGGTACCAGATCGGGCTTACCTTCGCCGCGCCGGCCGCGTACGAGCAAGCCGGGCTCGGCCCGACCGACATCGACGCGGCGATGATCTACGACTGCTTCACCTTCGAGGTCATCCACCAGCTGGAGGTGGCCGGCTTCTGTGGTGCCGGCGACGGCGGCAAATTCGTTTCCTCTGGGGCGATCGGGCCGGGCGGACGGCTGCCGGTCAACACCCATGGCGGGCTGCTGGCCGAGGGGCACCTGACCGGCGTCAACCACGTCGTCGAAGCCGTTCGCCAGCTGCGGCACGAGGCCGGTGCGAACCAGCTGCCCGACGTGCGGCACGTCGCCGTCACCGGGTGGGGCGACTGGGGCGACGGCTCCATGGCCATTCTCGCGGCAGGTGGCCGGTGAGCGCGCGGGTGCTGCCGGACACCGCGCACCCCGACTTCGCCCCGTTCTGGCGGGGGTGCGCCGAGCGTCGGCTGGTGATGCCGCAGTGCGGCAACGCGCACCTAATTTGGCCGCCCCGCCCGGCGTGCCCGTTGTGCGGCGAGCTGGTGCAGAGCTGGGCCGACGGTCCGACCACCGGTCGGCTGTACTCGTGGACCGTCGTGCACCGCACCCGGCTGGCGTGGTACGCCGAGCGGACCCCGTACGTGGTCGGCATCGTGCGGCTCGATCACCCGCAACAGCTGCGGATGGTCGGCCGCTGCGACGTGGCCCCGGACGCCCTCGCGGAGGGTTTGGCGCTGGTTCTCGACTTTGAGGATGCTGGCAAGCAGGTGCACGTTCCGTTCTGGCGGCCGGCGCGGTCGGAGGCGTAGGTGGACAACGATCAGCTGACGCTGTCGCAGATTGCGCGGCGGGCCCGGCGCGAGTTCCCGCACCGGGAGGTCCTCTCGCGCGAGGACGACGGCATGCAGACGACGACGTACGCCGCGTTGTTCGAGCGGGTGGACCGGCTAGCGCACGCCCTCGCGTCCATCGGGGTAAAGCGCGGCGACCGGGTGGCGACCGTCGGGTGGAACCATCGCCGGCACCTGGAGTTGTACCTCGCTCTGACAACGACCGGAGCCGTGTTACACACGGTCAACGTGCGCCTGGGGCCCGACCAGCTGCGTGAGGTGATCGAGCACGCCGGCGACGTCGCGCTGTTCGCCGAAGACGACGTCGCCGCCGAGCACGCGCAGTGGTTCGGTCCGCGGGGGCCGGTGATCGCCTTCGGTGCCACGACGCCTGGCGTGACGGCGTACGACGACCTGCTCGACGCGCAACCCGGCACGGCCTTCGCCTACCCGGAACTCGACGAGCGAGAGCCGGCCGCGATGGCCTACTCGTCGGCGACCACCGGCCGGCCCAAGGGCGTCGTCTACAGCCATCGCGCGCTCTACCTGCACTCGATGATGCTATGCATGAAGGACACCTGGGCGATCAGCGAGGCCGACACCGTCCTGCCTGTCGTCCCGATGTTTCACGTCAACGCGTGGGGGCTGCCTTTCGCCGCGGTCTGGATGGGATCGCGGCTCGTGCTGCCCGGGCGCCGCCCCACGGCCGACGACCTGCTGCCGCTGCTGGACGGGACGACGTTCGCCGCCGCAGTCCCGACGATCTGGATGGACGTGTTCGCGCGGATGTCCGAGCGCGGACTGCGCTTCCCGTCGCTGCGCACGGTCGTCTCCGGCGGGGCGCCGCTGCCGGCGTCGTTGCTACGGCAGGCCGACCGGCTCGACGTCCCGCTCATACACTCCTACGGAATGACCGAGGCGTCGCCAGTGGTCCTGGTCGGGCAGGTCCGCAGCGATTTGGAACCGACCGAGGAACGGCGGCTCAAGCAGGGCTTCGTCGTGCCGGGACTGGACTACGCCGTGGAGAGCGCGGGCGGGGCTGATGCCGCAGACCAGCGCGGCGAGCTGCGCCTTCGCGGGCCGTGGGTCGCCGAGCAGTACGAACGCGACGAGCGGGGACGGGACGCGTTCGTCGACGGGTGGTACCGAACCGGCGACGTCGTCACGCTCGACCAGCACGGGTACGTCCACGTGGTGGATCGCATGAACGACCTAGTCAAGAGCGGAGGAGAGTGGATCTCGACGCTCGAGCTGGAGGACGCGCTGTCGACGTTCCCCGGCGTCACCGCCTGCGCCGTGGTCGGCGTGCCCGACGAGCGATGGCAGGAGCGGCCGCGGGCCTACGTCGTGGCAGCGCAGCCACTGGACCCGGCCGCCGTCAAGGCCCACCTGGCCGAACGCTTCCCGCGGTTCTGGGTGCCCGACGAGATAGTCACGGTCGAGAGCCTGCCCCTGACATCGGTGGGCAAGTACGACAAGCGGCGGCTGCGGGCCGACGCCGGCGCGTACCTGTCGACGCCATGAGCGGGCCTCGGCCTAACCTGCCAGCTGACGCCCACTGGGCGTCATTCGTCCAATTCACGGGATGCAGGATGACCAATGGTGCAGGCTAGTTCGTCCGCCGCGGTCGTCGCGCGGGTTCTGAAGCTTCTAACCCGCTACCGCCTCGCGCGGGCGACCCTGACGCAGATCGCCCTCGAGTTGGCGGTGCCCAAGTCGAGCTGCTCGCGCATCCTGAAGGCGCTTGTCGAAGAGGGGTTGCTCGCCTATGACCCGGCCACGAAGCTGTACTCCCTGGGGCCCTATGCGATCGTCATCGGCTCGCGGGCGAGCGAGAACGTCGACTACCTCAAGCCGGTACGGACCGCGCTGCAGGAGCTAGCCCTGCGTACATCGCTCACCGCAGCATGGATCGAGCGCGTCGAGTCCAACCGGCTGATGTACGTGGCCAAGCAGGAGGGCACGGCACACACGCACGTCAGCATCTCGATCGGCAACCGCTTTCCGATGAATGAGGTGTCCTGGGGGCAATGGGTGGTGGCGTACGCAGACGCCGAGGAGCAGCAGCGCATTCTTGCTGACGGTCTGCCGAGGGTGAGCGACACGAACATCACCGATGCAGAGGACTACTTGGAGCATGCGCGGGTTGCGCGGAAGCACGGCGTGCTGACAACCTCAGGCGACTACATGCCGGGGATCTGGGCGGCGTCGGCGCCGGTGGTCACCGATGATCAGCAACTGGTTGGGATCCTCGCGATCATCGGCCTCGCCGACACGCTCGGCAGCGACGAGCGCGAACGAGCCATCGACGTCATGCGTGACGTGGTGAAGCGGACGATTGTCAACCACGTCGGCATCGCGTCCGCCCGTGCCGTCGACCTCGCCTAGCAAGGAGCAATGATGACGGTTCACCTCGAGGGGTTGGACGGGCTACACGCCGCTGTGGGTTCCGAGCTCGGCATCTCACCCTGGCTCGTCGTCGCGCAGGAGCGGATCGACAAGTTCGCCGAGACGACGGGCGACCGGGCGTGGATCCACGTCGACCTCGAGCGGGCCGCGGACGGTCCTTACGGGCGCACCATCGCGCACGGCCTGTTGACGTTGAGCCTGGTGACGATGCTGGCCGCGCAGGTGGTCCGGGTACAAGGGGTCGCGGGCGCGTTGCACTACGGCTACGACCGGGTGCGCTTCATCCGGCCGGTACCTGTTGGCAGTTCCGTGCGCGCACGTGTCTCGCTCGGGGCGGTGAGCGGCGAGCCGGCCGGCGTCCGCGCGAGCTACCACGTCGAGGTGGAGGTCGCGGGCGCTTCG
>JAVHVD010000331.1:0-4780 GCA_032160745.1 Pseudonocardiales bacterium | reverse complement strand
ACCCGCAGTTGCGCGTGCTCGGCGTGGACGGCCTGCGGGTCGCTGACGCATCGATCATGCCGAGCATCGTCGGCGGCAACACCAACGCCGCGTCGATGATGATCGGGGAGCACGCGGCCTCGCTCATCCTGGCCGGCTGATCGACGTGGCCGCGCAGCCGCGGTCGCTGGGCGACCGGGTCGTCTTCATCACCGGCGCCGCCCGCGGGATCGGCCGGGCCACGGCCGCCGCGCTCGTCGCTGAGGGCGCACGGGTCGCCATCGGCGACCTGGACGGTGAGCTCGCGGACCGGGCGGCGGCCGAACTGGGTGTCCACGCCGTCCGCCTCGACGTCACTGACCACGCTGCGTTCACGGCCGCGCTGGACGAGGTCGAACGGGAACTCGGTCCACTCGACGTCTTGATCAACAACGCCGGCGTCATGGCGATCGGCACGGTCGAGGACGACTCGCACGAGTCGGCATACCGGCAGTTCGCCATCAACGTCTTCGCGGTCATGCACGGCACCCGCGAGGCGATCCATCGGATGAAGCCGCGCGGCCACGGGCACATCGTCAACGTCGCCTCGATGGCCGGCGTGGTTCCGATCCCCGGTGCCGCAACCTACTGCGCTAGCAAGCACGCGGTGGTCGGCTTCTGCGAGTCATTGTCGTGGGAACTGCGTGGCAGCGGCGTCGATCTCTCTTACGTCCTGCCCTCGCTCGTAAACACTGACCTCACCGCCGGCCTGAAGAGGACGCGGGCTGCGAACGTGATCGAGCCCGAGGAGGTGGCCGCTGAGATCGTGGCCGCGCTGAAGGTTCCGCGCCTGGCCGTGTTCGCGCCGCGGTCGATGGGGCGGATCACCAAGGCCACCGGGCTGATCCCGCGCCGGATCGGTGACAAGATCATGACCGCGTCCGGGTCCGACCATCTGATCCTGGATTCGCTGGGCACGGCCGGGCGCGAGGCGTACGAGAAGCGCGTCGCGGCATCGGCGCCGGCCGCGGACGCCGAACGCGCCGAGCGATAGCCGATTTTGGTCGGGCTCCGGGCCGTCCGGTAGAGTCTGACGCTGGCCCGGCTCAGTAAAATGAACGGGTCCGCCTTTGGGGTATGGGGTAATTGGCAGCCCAACTGATTCTGGTTCAGTTAGTCTAGGTTCGAGTCCTGGTACCCCAGCGCACAGTGTTCGATCAGTGCAGTGGAAGTTCTCTGGGGCCCCGTCGTCTAGTGGCCCAGGACGCCGCCCTCTCAAGGCGGTAGCGCCGGTTCGAATCCGGTCGGGGCTACAACCAGGAACCCTCCGCCTACCCGGGGGGTTCCGTGCCGCCGCAGCACGCGCGGGGTATCAGGGTTGCACCAGTGCGCTCCTCAGTAGTGGCCCGACTTCCACCACCGAGGAGCCCACATGTCCGTCCTGGATGGGTTGGACGCCACCCGGATCTGCAGCCGCTGGTCGGCGTCACTGGACGACGCCGCGTGGGTCATGTCTGCGCCGCCACTGCCGCGACGGGCGCCGGTACAGGTGCACCCCGACCGCTACTCCTGGTGGTCCCTCGTACGCAACCCGCACGCGATGATGATGACCGGATTGGTCGGTACCGTCCTGGCCAAGGACGCGATGCTGCACGCCCTGGTGCCCGCCTTGACGAGGCGCTGAGCCAGGCCGCCGCCGACGGTCGCGATCAACTTCATCCCGGTCTGTGGATAACCGCTGACGCCGACAGATCGGCCGTTACGTTGTCGCCGTGGCCGGCACCTCCGCAGCAACCTCGGCGCGGACGCTGACGTCGACCGACGTCCTGTGCGGGCTCTTGTTCATTTCCGTCGCCGCGAGATTGGTCCTGACCAGCTTCTGGCAGCGGCCGGACGTCGAGGCGTGGACGACAGTGTTCGTTGCGATCTGCATCCAGGCGGCCCCGTACCTCGTGCTGGGGATAGCAGTGTCGACGCTCGTCGCGGTCGCCGTTCCTCGGCGGGGCTTCACCCGCTTCCTGCCGCGCCGCCCCGCGCTGGCGGTGCCGATCGCGGGCCTGGCCGGGGTCGCCCTGCCCGGATGCGAGTGCGGATCGGTTCCCGTGTCGGCGTCGCTGATGCGTCGCGGTGTGGACGCAGGTCCCGCGATCGCGTTCCTCCTCGCGGCGCCGGCGATCAACCCGGTCGTACTCGTAGCCACGTCGATCGCCTTCCCGAACCGGCCGGAGATGGTCGCGGCCCGCTTCCTCGCCTCGGCCACCACGGCTGTGGTCGTCGGCTGGCTCTGGCTGCGTGTGGGCCGTGTACCGCGGCTGCCTGCGCGTTTCGACGCCGGCGCCGACACGCGCCGGTGGGACCGGGCCTGTGTCACTGCTACCCACGATTTCGCCCAGTCACTCGGCCTGCTCGTGGTGGGGGCGGCGGGCGCCGCGACCGTCAACGTCGCCGTACCCGCCGGATGGCTCGACAGCGTCGCGGACACCGGTGTTCTCGCCGTCGCGGCGATGGCGATGTTTGCCGTGGTCGTCGCGGTCTGCTCCGAAGCCGATGCGTTCGTGGCCGCGTCGTTCATCCGGTTCTCGAGCACCGCCCAGCTGGCCTTCATGGTCGTCGGGCCCGTGGTTGATCTGAAGCTGATTGCCATGCAGATCGGCACTTTTGGCGCCCGCACCGCGGCCCGGCTTGCGCCGCTGACCTTGCTGGTGGCTGTGGCGTCTGCCGCCGGCGTCGGGTGGTGGGTGCTGTGAGCAACCGGGCGCAGGCGTTCGTCGTCCTGCTGTTCGGTCTCGTCCTGCTCCGCCTCGCCGTGAGCGATCTGCTGCTGCGTTTCGTCCGCGCCGGCACCCGTCCCCTTGTGCTCGTGGCGGGCACGCTCGTCGTCCTGCTCGGGATCTGGTCGCTCGTCGCAGCCGGGCGGGGCGACGACCGCGCCGACGCCAGGCCATCCAGCTCAGATGCGCACGGCCACTCGGGTGCCTCGCGGCTCGCCTGGCTCGCGGTCCTGCCGACAGTCGCAGTGTCGGTGGTGGGGCCACCTGCTCTCGGCGCATTCACGGCCGGCCGCGGGACCCGCTCGGCCACGTTGCCTACCGGGCAGGTCTTCGGCCCGCTGGTCGAGGGCAGTACCGCGCGATTATCGATCGTCGAATTCGCGGTGCGTGCGCTCGACCACGACGGGCGCACGCTCGTCCATCGCCCGGTCTCGCTGACCGGCTTCGTCGTGAAGCCGCTGTCGGGCGGGTTCTTGCTGGCTCGGCTCGTGATCACCTGTTGCGCCGCTGACGCACTGCCCGTCGAAGTGCAGGTGATGGCGACCGCGACGGCGCCGGCCGCGAACGAGTGGGTACGGGTCACCGGCACCTACGCCGGGCAGGCTCCGCACAACCTTCCCGTTCTGACCGCGACGAGTGTCCGACCCGTCCCGATGCCGAGCGATCCGTACGACAGGTGAATCGCCGCTCAGCTCGCCGTCGACGATGTTCGGTTCAGACCCGCGACCGGGTCCCGCGCTGCGATTGCGTGCAGCACCGCCACCATGTCCGACCGGCCGTGACCGAGCGCTTCGCTCTCGCCGAACAGGGCATGACACGCGTCAAGGAGGGGAGACGCGATCTCGGCGCGGCGCGCAGCCTCGGCGACGAGCCGGTTGTTCTTCAGGACGTCGGTGAGCGCGGCTTGGACCTGGAAGTCGCCGGCGAGCAACTTCGCAGCCTTGATCCGCGACACGCTGCTCGCCATCGGACCGGCGTCCAGGACGGCGCGGAATTGCGTGAGATCCAGGTTGTGCTGCTCGGCGAAGTGGAAAGCTTCGGTGAGCCCCGTGACCATGGTGATCAGATACAGGTTGACGGCCAGTTTCATGAGTAGCGCGTCGGGGACGGCGCCGCAGACGATCGTCTCGCGGCACACCGGCGCAAGGAGCGGTCGTACCATCTGCACGGCCACCTGCTCGCCGGCCAGCATGCCGACGAGTTCGCCGGCCTCGGCCGGTGTCCGTGAGCCGGACACCGGCGCCTCCACATAGCTGCCTCCCGCGGAGCGCACGTCCATCTCGAGCAGGCGCGAGTACTCGGGCGACGTCGTCCCCATATGGACGACGGTGCGGTCGCGGACGGTGGCGGCGAACTCGGCACAACCGCGGCCGAGCACCGCGTCGATCGCCGCTTCGTCGGCGAGCATGAGGAACACGACGTCGGACCGCTCGAACAGCTCCCGGCGGCCGGCGGCCACGCGGGCACCCGCCGCCCGTAGCGGCGCGCACCGCGAGGTCGTGCGGTTCCAGACCACGAGCGGCGTCCCCGCCCGGGCGAGGTTGAGCGCCATGGGCTGGCCCATCACACCCAAACCGATGAATCCCACATCCATGGACGGGCCTCCGGCAGGCATCGGGTCGTCAGGGCTTGTGAATTATGACGAGCGTCATGATACTGAAGTTATGACGGCTGGCATAGAGGTGGCGACTGCGCGAGTCCCATCGGATGGCGGACACGTCCGGACAGGCGAGCCGTGGGGCGTCGATGTGGTCCGGCCTACCGATGGCCCGGCGCTGGCGACGCTGTTCGACGGCTGTTCGGCCGAGACGGTGTACCGGCGGTTCTTCGGTCAGCCGTCCGCGCTGCCGCCGCAGTACCGCGCGGCCGTGCTGGGCGGGCATCCGGATGTTCACGACGCCGTCGTGGTGCGATACGGGGACCGGTTGCACGTCGCCGGGCTGGCCAGTCTCGCGACGCTCCGGCAAGGCGCGCAGCCGGCCGAGCTCGGTGTCCTGGTCGTCGATGCCTGGCAGGGCCGAGGTCTGGGGACCGCGATGGTGGATGCACTG
>JAVHVD010000330.1:0-6156 GCA_032160745.1 Pseudonocardiales bacterium | reverse complement strand
GCTCGTCCGCTGGTGGTGGTCGGTGCCGGACTCCCGCACCTGCCGGCGGTCCTCTCGGCATCGAAGTCGTACTCGGAGCGGCTGTTCCGGTACGCGCGCATCGACCGGCTCGATCGCACCGCTCACGACCTCGCGCTGCGGGCCCCGGCCCGTGACGAGGATGCCGACTTCAGCGACGACGCGCTGGCCGCGATGTACGAGGCGACCGGCGGCTACCCCTACTTCGTCCAGGCGTACGGGAAGGTCGCGTGGGACGTCGCGCCACGCTCGCCGATCACGGCGGCCGACGTCGCAGCGGCGGTCCCGGAGGCGGAGGCCGAACTGGCGGTCGGCTTCTTCGGCTCACGCTACGAGCGGGCGACCCCGGCCGAGCGCGAGTACCTGCGGGCCATGGCCGACGTCACGGACTCCGGGTCGGACGCGGTGCCGACCGCCGCGGTCGCGGAGTCGCTCAGCCGCCCGCCGCAGTCACTGTCCCCCGCCCGGGACGGGCTGCTGAAGAAGGGGCTCGTCTACTCCGGGCAGCGTGGCCGGATCGCCTTCACCGTCCCGCACTTCGGCCGCTACCTCCGCGCCCAGGACTGAGCCGGGGATGGCCTGTCACGCCGCGTGTTGGCGGATCCAGGCGTGCATCGCGATGCCCGCAGCCACACCCGCGTTCATGGACCGGGTCGACCCGAACTGCGCGATCGAGCAGACGGTCTCGGCCACTTCGCGCGCCGCCGCGCTGAGCCCCGTTCCCTCCTGACCGAACAGCAGCAGCGCGTTCGCCGGCAGCGCGAACGTCTCGAGCGGCACCGCGCCGGGCAGGTTGTCGATGGCCACGATCTCGTAGCCGCCTTGCGTCGCGTAGGTCGCGAGCTCCTCGGCGGACGGGACGTGACGGATGTGCTGGTACCGGTCGGTGACCATCGCGCCGCGGCGGTTCCATCGACGGTTGCCGACGACGATCACCTCGCGGGCGAGGAACGCGTTCGCCGTGCGGACGACCGTGCCGATGTTGAGGTCGTGGCGCCAGTTCTCGATCGCGACGGCGAACGGGTGCCGGCGGGTGTCGAGATCGGCGACGATCGCCTCGACCGTCCAGTAGCGGTAGCGGTCGACAACGTTGCGGCGGTCACCGTCGCGCAGCAGTTCCGGGTCGAGGCGCGGATCGCCGGGCCACGGCTGCGGATGCGGGCCGACCCCCACTTCGACCCCGCCAGGCTCACTCTCCGGGGTCGCGGGTGCGCGCGGCGGGGTCAAGGTCGGCGGTCAGGACAGACCGAGATCGGCCAGGGTTAACGCGCTGCGGTACTCGAGCCCGGCCGCCTCGATCGCCGCCCGCGCGCCGCGGTCGACGACGGTGGCAACGCCCACCACCTCGGCGCCGGCCTCGCGCAGTGCCTCGACCGCGGTGAGCGGGGACGACCCGGTGGTCGACACGTCCTCGACGACGAGCACCCGGCGTCCGGAGACCGACGGCCCCTCGACCCGCTGCTGCATGCCGTGCGCCTTCTCAGCCTTGCGGACGACGAACGAGTCGATTGCACCGCCGGACGTGTGCAGGATCGCGGTCCCGACCGGGTCGGCGCCGAGCGTCAGCCCGCCGGCCGCGTCGTACGTCCAGTCGGCGGTGAGTTCGCGCATGACCCGGCCGACGAGCGGCGCGGCCGCGCGGTGCAGCGTGATCCGGCGCAGGTCGATGTAGTAGTCGGCTTCGCGGCCGGAGGACAGGATCACCTTGCCGTGCACCACGGCGAGGTCCTCGATCAGCTGCCGCAGGGCCGCGCGGTCAGTGGTCAGTGTCGTCACACCCGAGACGGTAGCCGCGCGCGTCAGCGCTCGATGCGGCGGGACTTGCTCGCCTTGGCCCGGCTACGGGCCAGTTCGGCGCCCCGGGCGATCGACTCCTGATTCGCGGCGGCCCGCTTCTTGGACCGCTGACGCTCGACGTAGGACTCGCCACGCGTGGCGGCCGACGAGGTGAGCACGCCCGTGCCGCCGCGGCCGGGCCGATCTCCACGTCCAGCGCGCGCTCCGCCGGCGCGCGGCCCGCGGCCGCCCTCAGGCGGGGTCCGCGGCGCGAACAAGCCGCGGCGTGCCGGCAGGTCCGACGAGCGGGCCGGCTTGGTCAAGGCGAAGTACTCGGTGCTGGCCCGGAGGTTCACCAGTGCAACGGCGGCGATGAGGAGCGCGCCGGCGAGGAACGCCGGGATCTTGAACGCGGCCGGGACGGACGACCCGACGGAGAGCACTGTGCCCACCCCGACGACGGTGCCGGTGAACGAGGCCAGCAGCCAGAACGCGACGACACCCCAGCGGGCCCAGTACCGGCCGCGGTACACGCTGAACGCGAGGACGGCGATCGCGGCGACCACGATGAGCGTCCCGATCAGCGCGCCGGACTGCTGCTGGGAGATCTGCTCGTGCAGGTTCGGAAACTTCTTCTGGGTGTCCGTCCGCGCCTTGGCGGCCGCCGCCGCGATCTCAGCCGGAGACTTCCCAGCATCCTTCGCCTTGGTCGTCGCGTCCTTCGCCGCGGTGGTGAGCGCCTTCGCGTTCGCCTTCTTCTGCTCGCTCGTCAACCAGTCGCGCTGGCCGTAGAGCGTCGTCGCGGCGATGAGCGCCGCGACCGCGGAGGCACCCAGCGCCGCGACGGCGAGCTGCACCTTGCGCGGGCGGGAAGCCTTGGGCGCGGCGTCGGATTCCGCGTCGGGCGCGGACTTGGTCATGGACACGCGCTTGCCGGGCTTGGGGTCGTCGCTCACCGGCGCAGTGTACGTGCGGAGGATGGGCGCACCCCCTCCGAGCACCCCGGACCGCCCCGCGCCATGGCCTAGAGTCGGTTGCCACAGCGACTGGCATCCCGGAGGACACCATGACCACGCCCTCGGATCCCGAGAACGGCCAGTCCCCACCGCACCGCGTCGACCTCGGCAAGGCCGACCCAGCCGGTACAGCCGGTACAGCCGGTACAGCCGAACCAGCCGGTACCGCCGATCCGGCCGGCGAGGTCCCGTTCGATCCATATCGCTTCGGCAAGCCGGACCACCCGATCCCGGCCGAATACGCACCGCCCGGCTACACCGGTCCCATCACGCCCGCGCCCGGCCCCTACGCCGGCGGGCCGGTCGGCTCACCGCCCGGTTGGTCGGCCGGTGCTCCGCCCGGATCGGCCCCCGGCAATCCGTTCGCCAACCCGCCGGGGACGCCCTACGGCCCGGGCCCGGGACAGCCGCCGTACGCCGGCGGCCCACCGTCGCCCTACGGGCCGGCCCAGGGACAGCCGCCGTACGGTTCGCCGCCGACCTACGGGTACGGCCCGCCGCCGCCCCAGTACCACGGGTACACGCAGCCGCGGAGCAACAACGGCAAGGCCATCGCCGCGCTCGTGCTGGGGATCCTGTCGATCATCTTCTGCTGGTTGAGCGTCTTCGACGCCGTCTTCGTGATCCTCGCGCTGATCTTCGGTCTCATCGCGCTCAGCGAGACGAAGAACGGACGCGGCCGCGGGCGCGGCATGGCCATCGCCGGCCTCGTGTGCGTGATCGTCGGAGCGCTCCTCGCGACTCTCATCTCGATCAAGGTGTTCCGCGCGGTGGACAAGTGCGGCGGTTTCAACCAGGCCGACCGCAGCTCGTTCAACCAGTGCCTGCGGGACAACCTGTGACAGGTCCGGGCGACGGCTGGCCGCCGCCCGGCGACGGATACCCGAGCTACCCCCAGTACCAGGGTCCGCCACCCAACGCACCGCACGATCCCGGCCTGCCGGCCCAGCCGTATCCGAACCCGTACGGCAACCCGAACCCGTACGGCAACCCGAACCCGTACGCCTATCCAAATTCTGCGGCGTACGGCTACCCCGCGGTGCAACCGGGCCAGCGGCGACCGGGCACGCTCACCGCCGCCGCCGTGCTCGGTTACGTCAACGCCGGGCTGCTGGTCATCGCCGGGCTGCTGCTGTTCACCGGAGCCAGTCTCGTCAACAGCGTCGACAACTCGTCGGGCAGCGTCGATCTCGGCGGCTTCACCGCGGAGCTCACCTTCGACGGCTTCCTGAACCTGTTCGCCGGCGGCCTGCTGATCGCCGGCAGCGTGATCATGTCGTCCCGCCGCCCCGGCGGCCGGACGATCTACTCGCTGGGCGCCGCGATCGTGGTCATCGAGGCCATCTACTGGCTCGGGCGCTGGGGTTCGCAGGTCGACGACGTCAGCGGCATCGTCGTCTATGCGCTGATCTTCGGCGCGCTGGCCGTCATCGGGCTGGCGCTGGCCTGGACGCGCGACGGCACCGGCTGGCTCAGCGGCCAACCGGTGCCCACCTCCTACGGGAGCTAACCGGCGACGAACTGCAGATCGAACAGCAGGTGCAGGACGATCCAGACGATGCCGTCCAGGGCGGCCAGGCCGAAGCCGATGTAGGCGTTCTCCGCACTCCGTCGCAGTTCGCGAGCGCGCTGCCCGGCCATGCCGGCGAGTACCGCGGTCACGATCGACAGCACGATGCCGAACGCGACCAGGCCGATGCAGCCGACGACGATCGCGGCGACGCCCAGCGGATCACCCGGTGGTACCGCCGAGTCGTCCGCGCTTGCCTGCGCCTCGGCGCCGTCTGGCGCGAACAATTCGGAATCGTCGGGCAGCAAGTGGATCAGCCACCGACCGACAGGCCGGACCGGTCCTCGAGCGCATCGACCCGGACGGTCTGCCCGTCGCGGACCTCGCCGTTCAGCAGCGCCTTGGCCAGCGCGTCGCCGATCGAGGTCTGTACCAGCCGGCGCAGCGGACGCGCCCCGTACAGCGGGTCGAACCCGTTCAACGCCAGCCATTCCCGCGCCGCGTCGGTCACCTCGAGCGTCAGTCGCCGCGCCGCCAAGCGGGTCGACAGCAGGCCGAGCTGGATGTCGACGATCCGGGTGAGGTCCTCCGTCGTCAGCGCCTCGAAGATCACGATGTCGTCAAGCCGGTTGAGGAACTCGGGCTTGAAGTGCCCGCGCACCACCGACATCACTTCGGCGCGCTTCAACTCGTCGGGCAGGTCGGTGATCAGCACCTGCGAGCCGAGGTTCGAGGTGAGGACCAGGATCGTGTTCCGGAAGTCGACCGTCCGCCCCTGACCGTCGGTCAGCCGACCGTCGTCGAGCACCGCGAGCAGGATGTCGAAGACGTCCGGGTGCGCCTTCTCGACCTCGTCGAGCAGGACGACCGTGCACGGCCGGCGGCGCACCGCCTCGGTCAGCTGACCGCCCTCCACGTAGCCGACGTAGCCGGGCGGGGCGCCGACGAGCCGGGCGACCGAGTGCTTCTCGGAGTACTCGCTCATGTCGATGCGCACCATCGCGCGCTCGTCGTCGAAGAGGAAGTTGGCGAGTGCCTTCGCCAGCTCGGTCTTGCCCACGCCGGTCGGGCCGAGGAACAGGAACGAGCCGGTCGGCCGGTTGGGATCGGAGATGCCGGCGCGGGCCCGACGCACGGCGTCGGACACCGCCTGCACCGCCCGCTTCTGCCCGATGACACGCGAGCCGAGTTCCTCCTCCATCCGCAGCAACTTGGCCGTCTCGCCCTCGAGCAGCCGGCCGGCCGGGATCCCCGTCCAGGCCGCGACCACCTCGGCGATGTCGTCGGCGGTGACCTCTTCCTTGACCAGTGGATCGACGATCGCCTCCTCCTTCTCCGCCAGGCTGGCCGCGTCGAGCTCCTTCTCCAGCTTGGGCAGCTCGCCGTACTGCAGCCGCGATGCCGTCTCGAGATCGCCGTCGCGTTGGGCCCGCTCGATCTGGCCGCGCAGCTCGTCGATCTGCTCCTTGAGCTCACCGACGCGGTTCAGGCCGGACTTCTCCCGCTCCCACCGCATGGTGAGGGTGTCCAGCTGCTCCTGCTGGTCGGCGAGTTCGGTGCGCAACCGGGCGAGCCTCTCGGCCGACGCGTCGTCCTTCTCCTGGACGAGCGCCATCTCCTCCATCTTCAGGCGGGCCACTGATCGGCGCAGCTCGTCGATCTCGACCGGGCTGCTGTCGATCTCCATCCGCAGCCGGGACGCAGCCTCATCGACCAGGTCGATCGCCTTGTCCGGCAGGAAGCGCGACGTGATGTAGCGGTCGGACAGCGTGGCGGCCGCGACCAGGGCGCCGTCGTTGATGCGGACCTTGTGGTGCGCTTCGTACTTCTCGGCCA
>JAVHVD010000329.1:0-4681 GCA_032160745.1 Pseudonocardiales bacterium | reverse complement strand
ACCGGCGGATCGAGAACTTCGTCGAGAAGGCCGCGGCCGCGGTGGAGTCGCACGCCGGTGAGGTGCCCGACGCGTTCGGGCGGGCGATGGACGACGACCTCGGCGTGGCGGCGGCGCTCGGCGTGCTGCACGACACCGTGCGCGCGGGCAACTCCGCGCTGGCCGACGGCGCGAAGGAGACGGTGCGCGAAGCACTCGGCCAAGTTGTCGCCATGACCCGGGTGCTCGGCATCTACCCGGGCGACTGGGCGGACAGCGCCGTCTCCGACCTCACGCCGGTGTTCGATGCGCTGGTGCAGGTGGCGCTCGCCCAGCGGGCCGCCGCGCGCGAGCGCAAGGACTATCCAGCCTCGGACGCCATTCGCGATCAGCTCGCGGCTGCGGGCGTCGTCGTCGAGGACACCCCAGACGGACCGCGATGGAGTCTCAAGTAATGGCCGGCAACTCACAGCGCAAGGGCGCCATCCGCAAGTCCAAGAAGGGTCCGCAGGTGGGCTCGGGCGGGCAGGTCAAGCGGGGACTGCAGGGCCGCGGCCCGACGCCGCCGGCCGAGGCCCGCAAGGGGCACCCGGCGGCACGCCGGGCGGCCGCGGCCGACCGCCGCGGATCGAACCGGCCGTCGCGGGACACGCCTCAGGCCGAGCTGCTGGTCGGTCGCAACCCGGTCGCCGAAGCGCTGCGGGCGAAGGTGCCGGCCACCGCGCTGTATCTCGCTCAGGGCCTGGACAGCGACGAGCGGGTCACCGAGGCCGTCCGTATCGCCGGCAACCGCGGGATCGCCTTGCTCGAGGTGTCGCGGGCCGAGCTGGACCGGCGCACCGGCGGGATCCTGCACCAGGGGATCGCGCTGCAGGTGCCCCCGTTCGCGTACCACGAGTTACCGGACCTGCTGCGGCAGGCCGACGAGAGCGGCACCCCCCCGCTGCTGGTCGCGCTCGACGGCGTCACCGACCCGCGCAACCTCGGTGCGGTGATCCGGTCGGCGCTGGCGTTCGGTGCGCACGGCGTGGTGATCCCGGAGCGCCGTTCGGCCGGCGTGACGGCGACGGCGTGGCGGACGTCGGCCGGCACGGCGGCGCGCCTGCCGGTGGCGCAGGTGACGAACCTGGTGCGGGCGTTGAAGGACTGCCGCGACGCCGGCCTGTTCGTCATCGGGCTGGATGCCGACGGGACCACGTCCCTCGACGAGCTGGAGATGGCGACCGAACCGCTGGTCGTGGTCGTGGGCTCGGAGGGGCGCGGCCTGTCCCGATTGGTGGGCGAGACCTGCGACCTGACCGTCTCGATCCCGATGTCGGCTGCCGCCGAGTCGCTGAACGCATCGGTCGCCGCCGCCGTCACCCTCGCCGAGGTCTCGCGGAGGCGGCGAACTTAATCGCCGACTGCCAGGGAGCGCCGAACCACTTTGCCGGTGGCCGTCCGGGTCAGCGGCGCCTCGGTGAGCCGCCACTGCGAGGGCACCTTGTAGTACGCGAGGCGCTCGGCCGCGAAGGTTCGCAACTGCTCCTCGGTGACGTCCGTGCACACAACGACGGCAGCGACGGCCTGGCCCAGGTCGGCATCGTCCACCCCGAAGACCGCGCACTCCCGTACCCCGGGATGTTCATCGAGGACGGCCTCGACCTCGGCCGGATACACGTTCTCCCCGCCGCGCAGGATCAGATCGCTGCGGCGGCTGGCCATGAACAGTCGACCGTCCTGCACGCGGCCGAGGTCGCCGGTGCGCAGCCAGCCGTCAGGGGTCAGGGCGGCCGCGGTGGCCTCCGCGTCCTCCCAGTAGCCGAGCATCGTGAACTGGCTACGCAGCCAGATCTCGCCCTCCTGCCCATCGGCCAGCGGATCACCGTCCGACGAGCGGACGGACATCTCCACGCCCGGGATCGGGCCGCCGACCGTGGTCGGCTGCAGAGCGAGATCCATCGGCGTCGCGACGGTTGCCGCGGTGCTGGCCTCGGTGAGCCCGTAGCTGTCGGCCAGCGCGGCCTGCACGGTGGGGATCGTCGCTCGCAACCGGTCCTTCAGCGCGGGCGACGACGGCGCGGAGTTGATCGAGAGAGCGGCGAGTGAGGACAGGTCGTACCCGTTCAGCGAACCCTGTTCGACGATGCGGTGCGCCATCGTCGGCACGATCGCCCAGTTGGTGATCGTCTCGCGTTCGATGAGCCGTAACACGCGGTCGGCGTCGAAGCGGCCGTCGTCGATCACGACGGTGTCGCCGCTCGTCAACCGCGGGAGCGCGAGGTTGTGCAGGCTCGCGATGTGGAACAGCGGCAGGCTCATCAGATAGCGGCGCGGCGTTGTTCGGGTCGGCTGGCCGAACGCGCTCGCGAGCTGCGCCGCCATCGCGTCTGTGTAGCGGTGGTACTCGATCACCGCCAGCAGGTTGCGGTGCGAGTGGACGGCGCCCTTCGGGTGGCCGGTCGTGCCGCTGGTGAACATGACGACGGCGGGCGAGTCCTGATCCGGAACGACTTCGCGCAGCTCGATCGGTCCGCGGGCCACCACCAGGCGGGGCAGGTCGGCGATGCGCAGCACCGGGAGGTCCAGGCCGTCCAGCAGCTCCGCGCGTTTCCCGTCGGCCACCACAACCCGCGGCCGTGTCCGGTGCAGCGAGTACTGCGCCTCACGCGCCGTCCACCACGCATTGCCGGCAACTGCGACCGCGCCGAGCGAGACCGCTGCCCAGAACGCGATGACCCAGTCCGGGGAGTTGGACGCCAGGATCGCCACCCGGTCGCCCGGCTCGACGCCGTAGTCGGCCGCGAGGACGTCCGCCAAGGACGCGACCGCCGCGAGGTGCTCGGCAAAGCTCAGCCGTCGATCGCCTTGGACGAGGTACTCGCGGTCGCCGTAGTTCGCCGACTCGAGCAGCCAATCGCGCAGCGCCGGCCGTCGCCGGGCGAACACCGGCAGATCGATCCCGCAGACGTTCTCGGTCGCGAGCTCGAAGTCGCCGCCCGGGCCGGTCAGCCGAGCGCGGAGATCAGCGACCAGAGCTGTCGGATCGGCGTCGCCCATGATCGGGGAAGCGTAGTGGCTGCGAACCCCTCAGCGTTTGTCGACGTAGGCGACCTTCGGCGCGAAGAACTCGGCCGGCGCGGGCTCGCCGCGCAGGGCCGCGACCTCGGCGCGGACCGCGCCCATGATCTCGTCGGTGATCTCGCGCAGGATCGCGCCGGTCGGCTCCTTGCCACGGAACCGGCTCATGTCCAGCGGCTCGCCGACCGAGGCGAGCGAGGGACGGCGGCGCCCCAGTCGCTTGAGGCTGAAGCCGCCCATCCGGTGCGGTCCCCACTGGCCGATCGGGACGATCGGTGTGTCGGGCGAGAGCAGCACGAGCCGGCCGATGCCGGTCTTCGCCTGCATCGGCCAGTTGTCCGGATCCTTCGTCGTCGTCCCCTCGGGGTAGATGACGACCGCCTCGCCACACTCCAGAGCGGTGACGGCGTCGCGCAGTGACTGAGCGGCATTGGTGGTTCCGCGGTAGACGGGTATCTGGCCGGCGCCCTTCATCATCCCGCCGACGATCGGCCACCCGAAGACGCCGGCCTTGATCATGAACCGCGGGACGCGCCCGGATTGCCAGACCAGCCGGGCCATCAACACGGTGTCGATCTGCGAGACGTGGTTGATCGCGATCAGCACACCGCCCTGCTCGGGGGCAGGGACGCGCTCGAGGTTGCGCCAGCGGATCCGGAACAGCAGGCCGTCGATCGGGTAGAGGATCGCCACCCAGGTACGGATCCAGAACCCGGCCTTCGGCTTGTGCAGCCTCGACATGTATCGCCCTCCGACTGGTTACGGTTGCGTAGGTAAGTCTGCCTGCTCTTCGCGGGCGAACACCAACCGGGTTCCGTTCATGGTCACGCCCTCATCCTGCGGCTCAGACGTGACGGTGTCACCGCTTCCGACGGGTAACCTCTACGGCGCTGCCGCCTTAGCTCAGTTGGCCAGAGCAATCGCCTTGTAAGCGATAGGTCGTCGGTTCGAACCCGACAGGCGGCTCAACGCCCCGAACAGCGTTCGGGTGGCTCAGGCCAGGACGACGACGACTCCGGCGAGGACGGCGGCGACGACGAGCAGGAGGCTGACCGCGGTCATCAGCCGGGTCGGCGGCAGCGGCTTTCCGGCGCGCATGGCCCGAGTGACTGCGGCCCACCGGCGGGGGGCGTACGCCAGCAGCGTCCCACCGATCACGACCAAGCCGATTCCGATCGCGCGACGCAGGTTGATGGCGCCGGCATCGGGCAGCGCGCCGACGATCGCAACGCCAGCGGCAAGCAGCGCGAGCCCGGTGCGCACGTAGGCGAGATAGGTGCGCTCGGCCGCGAAGCTCATGCGGTAGTCGAGTACCTGCCCCTGGTGCTCATCGTCGACGCCCACGCGACGAGTGTCCCGAATCTGGCCGCGGTACCCGCAACCGCCTCCCGGCGCTTCTCATCCAGCGGGCGCGCGTGCCGCTGACCCTCTTGATGCTTTATGCCTGCTCCCACGATGCCCGAATTGCTCCCGCAGCACAGGCGACACCTACCGCATGTGCCTACGGTGATCGCCCTAGGCACGGGAGGAACGACATGACGAGCACGCCGCCGCAGGAGCCTTCGCAACAGCCGCCGCGCGAACCGGAGCAGTCTGCGGCCACATCCGAGGTCGGTGCGTCGCCGCCGAGTGAGTCGCCGGC
>JAVHVD010000328.1:0-8671 GCA_032160745.1 Pseudonocardiales bacterium | reverse complement strand
TGGTCGCCCGCGACGGCGGCTGCACCTTCCCCGGCTGCACCCGCCCCCCGGCCTGGACCCAGACCCACCACATCCACGAATGGGACGACGGCGGCGACACCGACCTGGACAACCTGTGTCTGCTCTGCCGCTACCACCACCGCGAATTCGCCAAACGCGGCTGGCACGTCGAAATGGCCGACGGCCTCCCCCAATGGATACCGCCACCCTGGATCGACCCGCAGCGAAAACCCATCCGCAATACCGCACACCACCGGCAAGACCTGCAATTCGCTACCTGACGCTGGATGGTCGGCCGTGCTCACGCAGCCCGGCGGCCCCAGCGCGTCGTCCCCCATGGCTTGAAGATCGAGATTGCCGTGATCACCAGATAGGTCGTCGACGACACCGACCCCCGCGTACAGCAAGTTGGTACCGGCCTGCCGCAGCACGTCCCGGTCCCCGCCCGGCCCGCTGTTGCGGTAGGCCTCCATGACGCCCGGGCGCAGCAGGAAGATGCTCAACGCCGTGGTGATGGTGGTGAGCGTCAGCTTGGTGAGCACCCAGCGGTGGCGTACCAGGCCCCAGCGGGTCACCAGCCCGAGCTGACAGGACTGATCCGGCCGGTTCACTTGGCCATCCCGGCGGTCCGCGTCGCCGGTGGCCGGCCGGGATGTCAGCGCTCCCGGTAAAGACCGGCTAGCACCCTTCTCCGCCCGATCACTCGCCGTGAGACTCGACGGAAAGGGGGATCAACATGACGCGACACAACACAGCACGGGCACTGGCGCTCGCGAGTGGCCTGGTGGTGGTGCTGGCCGGGTGCTCGTCGAACGGCTCCGGCGGCGACAAGACGCCGACGAGCACCACGGCGGTCAGCAGCCCGTCGGTGCCGGCCACCAGCGCGGCGCCGGCCGGGACGACGGCCGCCCCATCGCAGCCGACGAGTTCGAAGCCGCCTGCCGCGACCGGGTCCGGGGCGTGCAAGTACGTCACCACTGCCCAAGCCACTGCCCTCGCCAAGTCACCCGTCAAAGCGGGGGTCTCGCGAAAGCTCAACACCGGGCCGGTCCCGTTCAACTACTGCGACTACATCTTCGATCCCGGCAACGCTCCGGGCGTCATGGTCGCGGTCGCCGATCTGGGCGGCAACGGCAAGTCCCTCTTCGGGCAGTACCGGGCGTCCGAGCAGACGCAGTCGGACTACCTGCCGGTGAGCGCGGTCGGTGACGAGGCGTTCTACTCCAACGGGAACCTGAACCTGCGCAAGGGCAACACCGGCCTGATCGTCTTCGTCGGCCGGGCCAACGGATCGCCCCGCGGTGAAGAGGGCATACCGGACGAGAAGAAGCTTGCCGCGCTCATCCTGCCGCAGCTCTGACGCCGGCGATCTTCCTGCACGGGGTGCCGCACCAGGCACCAAGCGCAGGAAGATCGGCTCAGGCCGGCCCGAGCGGCCCGACGTCCAGCACGGTCACGACCGGCTCACCCGCCGCGTCGCTGGCGTCGAGGTCGACCTCGGCCGTGATGCCCCAGTCGTGGTCGCCGGCCGGGTCGTCGAACACCTGCCGCACCCGCCACGTCCGGGCGCCGGGCTCGCCGGGATCGAGGTGCAGCAACTCCGCGCTGCGGGCATCGCCACCGGTGCCGATGCGGTCGTACTCGGCGAAGTACCGATCGAGTGCGGCGCGCCATTCCTCGGCCGTCCAGCCGGCGTCCCGGTCGAGCTCGCCCAGCTCGGCCGTCCGCCGCAGCGCGGCAAGCTCGACCCGGCGAAAGAGCGCGTTGCGGATCAGGATGGTGAACGCCCGGGTGTTGCCCGACAGCGTCTCAGGGGTAGTCGGCCGGGCCTCGGCCGTCGCATCCACCACGGCGCCGGACGTCAGCTGCTCCCACTCGTCGAGCAGGCTGGAGTCGACCTGACGGACGAGCGTCCCGAGCCACTCGACGATGTCGTTGACCGCCTCGGTCCGCGCAGCGTCCGGCACGCCGGAACGCAGCGCGCGGTACGCGTCGGTGAGGTACCGCAACACCAGGCCCTCGCTGCGGGTCAAGCCGTAGAAGGCGACGTACTCGGTGAACGTCATCGCGCGTTCCCACATGTCGCGCACGACCGACTTCGGTGACAGCTGGTCCTCCGACAGCCACGGATGGCTCTGCCGGTAGATCGCGAATGCGGCCGACAGCAACTCGTCGAGCGGCTTGGGGTAGGTGACCTCGGTGAGCAGCTCCATCCGCTCCTCGTACTCGAGTCCCTCGGCCTTCATCGCCGCAACCGCCTCGCCGCGGGCCATGTTCTGTTGCGCGGCCAGCACCTGCCGCGGATCGTCCAAGGTGGATTCCAGGACGGAGACGACGTCGAGGGCGTAGTTGTCCGACTCCGGGTCGAGCAGGTCGAGCGCGGCAAGGGCGAACGTCGACAACGGCTGGTTGAGCGCGAAGTTCAGCGGCAGGTCGCCGACCAGGCGCACCGTGCGGCCCAGCTCGTCGGGCGGGTCGACGCGTTCGACGACGCCGGCGGCGCGCAGCGCCCGGTAGGCCCGGATCGCCGCCCGGACGTGCCGACGTCGTACGGCCGGGTCGGGTGTAGCGGCGAAAATGAGGTCGCGCATGGACGTGAACGCGTCGCCCGGGCGGGCGATCACGTTGAGGACCATCGCCGGCGTGACCTGGAAGTGCGAACTCAACTGCTCGGGTGCGGCGGTCTGCAGCCGCTCGTGGGTGTTGCGTCCCCACGACACGAACCCCTCCGGCGCCTTCTTGCGGACGATGCGGCGACGCTTCCTGACGTCGTCGCCGGCCTTGGCCAGCAGCCGCTCGTTCTCGACCTCATGCTCGGGCGCCTGGACGACGACGGTGCCGGCGGTGTCGAAACCGGCCCGCCCGGCCCGCCCGGCGATCTGCAGGAACTCGCGCACCTGGAGCTGGCGGGTGCGCTGACCGTCGTACTTCGACAGCGCGGCGAACACCACGGTGCGGATCGGGACGTTGATGCCGACACCGAGCGTGTCGGTACCGCAGATGACCTTGAGCAGGCCGGCCTGGGCGAGCTGCTCGACGAGGCGCCGGTACTTCGGCAGCATGCCGGCGTGGTGCACGCCGATGCCGTGCCGGACGAGGCGGGACAGCACCCGGCCGAAGCCGGCGGTGAATCGGAAGTCGCCGATCGCCGCGGCGATCAGGTCCCGTTCGGCGCGGGTGGCGACGTTGATGCTCGTCAGCGACTGCGCATGTTCCAACGCAGCGGCTTGGGTGAAGTGCACGACGTAGATCGGTGCCTGGCCCCCGGCGAGCAGATCGGTGATCGTCTCGTGCAGCGGCGTGGTCGCGTAGTAGTGGTGCAGCGGCACCGGCCGTTCGACGTTCGTGCCGATGACGTGGGTGGCCCGCCCGCTGCGCCGGGCGAGGTCGGCGGCCAGCTCGGTGACGTCGCCGAGCGTGGCCGACATGAGCAGGAACTGCGCGCCGGTCAGCTCGATCAGTGGCACCTGCCAGGCCCAGCCGCGGTCGGGGTCGGCGTAGTAATGGAACTCGTCCATCACGATGACGCCGAGGTCGCCGGTCGCTCCGGTCCGCAGCGCGACGTTGGCGAGGATCTCCGCGGTGCAGCACAGGATCGGCGCGTCGGCGTTGACCGCGGCGTCACCGGTCATCATGCCGACGTTCGCCGAGCCGAACACCGCACAGAGCGCGAAGAACTTCTCGCTGACCAGCGCCTTGATCGGCGCGGTGTACACCGACCGGATGCCGGCGGCCAAGGCGAAGTAGTGCGCCCCGACGGCGACCAGCGACTTGCCCGACCCGGTGGGCGTGGTCAGGACGACGTTGTCGCCGGTGACGAGTTCGAGCAGCGCTTCGTCCTGCGCGGGATACAGCTCAATGCCCTGTTCGGCGACCCAGTCGGCGAATCCGGCGTAGAGCGCGTCCGGATCGCCGGCCGGTGGCGGCGCGAGGTCGCGGGCGGTGGTGTCCATGTCGCTGCCCAGGGTGCCTGACGCCGCCGTTACCCGATCAGGCGCTATCGGAATCCGGCGGCGGCGGCCCACAGCATCGCGCGGTCGTAACATTCGCCCCCTGACGCGAGGAGATGTTGTGAGCGAACCTCAGGTTCTGCTGAGCGGAGTCACGTTCGGCGAGTCACCGCGCTGGCATGACGGACGCCTGTGGTTCTCCGACTGGGGCACCCGCGAGGTGATCACCGTCGACCTCGCGGGGCGCCGCGAGGTGATTCAGCGCATGCCGACGTTCCCGTTCTCGCTCGACTGGTTGCCCGACGGGCGCCTGCTCATCGTGTCCAGCGGCCTCGACCGGCAGGAGCCCGACGGCTCACTGGTTCCGCACGCCGACGTCTCCGGGCTCGCCTCCGGATGGAACGAGATCGTCGTGGACGGACGGGGCAACGCCTACATCAACCAGGTCGGCTTCGACCTGATGAGCGGCGCGGAGCCGGCGAGTGGCACGGTCGCGCTGGTGACGCCGGACGGCGCGGCGCGCGAGGTCGCGGACGACGTGTGGTTCCCGAACGGCATGGCGATCACGGCTGACAACTCGACCCTCATCGTCGCTGAGTCGTACCGCAACCGGCTCTCCGCATTCGACATCGATGCGTCGGGCAACCTGTCGAACCGGCGGGTGTGGGCCGACCTGGGCGCGGACGTACCCGACGGCATCTGTCTCGATGCCGAGGGCGCTGTCTGGTACGCCGACGTGCCGAACCGGCACTGCGTCCGGGTCGGCGCGGGCGGCGAAGTGCTGCAGACGATCGCAATCGACCGGGGCTGCTTCTCCTGCGCGCTCGGCGGACCGGACGGCCGAACGTTGTTCATCGTGGCCGCCGAGTGGCGTGGCCCGGAGCAGATGTTCACGGGCGAGGCGACCGGGCAGGTGCTCACCGTCGAGGTAACCGTCCCGCACGCCGGCTACCCGTAGCCCGACGCTATCCCTCGGCCGGATCCTGGGTGTGCTCGCGCGGGACGGCGGCCGGCTCGTCCGCGTCCGGGTCGGGGCCCTCGGCCGGATCTTGCGAGTGCTGGCGGATCTCGTCGCCGGTCGGCTCATCTTGTGGATCGGATGTCGTCGGCTCGCTCATCCTGTACTCCTACCCATCCTCGGGTGGCTTCTGCAGCCCGGCACGGAGGTCACCTCAGGTCAGACGCGCTCCGTGCGGCAGACTATCGGGATGGACGACGACCTCGTCGTGCTGCTGGACGACGAGGGCACGCAGATCGGCACGATGCCGAAGGCCGACGTCCATGGCGCCGACACTCCCCTGCACCTGGCGTTCTCCGTCTACGTCTTCGACCTCGATGGCCGGCTGCTGGTGACCCGGCGGGCGCTGTCCAAGGTCACCTGGCCCGGCATCTGGTCGAACTCCTGCTGCGGCCACGTGCGTCCGGGCGAGCGCCCCGCCGACGCCGTATGCCGCAGGCTGGCCGAGGAACTCGGGCTCACGCCGTCCTCGCTCGAGGTGGCGCTGCCCGACTTCGCCTACCGGGCAACGTCCCCCGAAGGCGTCGTCGAGAACGAGGTGTGCCCGGTCTTCGTCGCGACCGTTGACCACGACCCGGTGCCGAACCCGGACGAGGTCGTGGCGTGGCACTGGGCGGACTGGCCGCAGTTCCGCGAGATCGCGACGCGGTCGCCGTGGTTGCTCAGCCCATGGGCGGTGCTGCAGGTGCCGCTGCTGCCGGAGAACCTGCCAGCGAGTCCCGCGATCAACTGACAACGATCGGCTGAGAACGTTCAGCTGGCGACGACGATCAGCAGGGCGACGTCCAACACGGCGATCGCCAGGGTGATGCGGAAGGCAACCGGGCCGTCCGGCGCTCGGGCGGCGGCGACGGCTGCGGCGGCCGCGCCGAGGAGGCCGGCGGCCGATGCACTCAACGCGAACGCCGTCGATGCCGACTCCGGTCCGAACCCGACCACGACCGATGCGGCAGCGAGCGAGGCGGCCATCACGATCACGCCGGCCCGCGGCCCCAGCCGATGCGGCAGCCCGCGCACGCCCATGGCGGCGTCTTCACGCAGGTCGGGCAGCACGTTCGCGAAGTGCGCACCGAAGCCGAGCAGCGCGCCCACCACCGGCACCCACCACGGCGGCCAGGGGTGGCCGGGCAAGGCGAGATACGGCGCAGCCGGCAGCGCGCCGAAGCCGACGATGTAGGCGGCCCCGGAGAACACCGTGCTCTTCAGACCCAGGTTGTACGCCCAGCCGGCGGCAACCAGCAGCAGGGCGGCGATGGCGGCCTGGACGTGCAGCAGGGCGGACAGCGCGACCGTCGCCGCGAGCGCCAGGCCGGCCGCGACCGTCAGCACCTCCACCGAGATGCGCCCGGTCGCGGTCGGCTTGTCGGTGCGGCCGGTGGCGCGGTCGCGCGCGGCATCGATGCGGTCGTTCGACCAGCCGATCGACAGCTGCCCGGTGAGCACGGCGGCGCCGATCAGGACGACCCGGCTCGCGCTCAGGCCGACTCCGGCCGCCAGCAGCACCGTCACCGCGGTCACCGCGACGGTCGGGACCGGATGGCAGGCAGCGACCAGGCCGCGGATCAGGTTGGGCCGCCCGGCTCGCGCCGATGCTGCGGAGCCGGTCATGGACGCGAGCCTAGGCCGGATCCGTACGGTGGCAGGGGTGACGACCGAGCGGTTCTCTCAAGTCGACCGATGACTGAGTGGGACGTCGTCATCGTCGGCGCCGGCCCCGCCGGCAGCGCGGCGGCGCTCGCTGCCCTGCGCGCGAATCCGGCCGCCCGCGTGCTGCTGCTCGACGCTGCGGCATTTCCGCGCGACAAGGTGTGCGGCGACGGCATCGCGCCGCAGGCGCTGGACGTACTCGAAGAACTGGGCGTCGACATCGACGCGCTGGTGGCGGGAACCGAGCCCATCCACACGCTGCGTCTGGTGTCACCCGGCGGTGTGGAAGCGGCGCGCCCGTTCGCCCGACCCGCGCGCGTGGTGACCCGCCTCGCGTTCGACGACCGGCTGGTGCAGGCGGCGCAAGCTGTCGGTGCGGTGTTGCAGCGGCGTCGGGTGCGGACGGTGACCGCGTCGCCACACGGCGTCCTGATCGATGGGCAGATCGGCGCGCGCGCGGTGATCGGCGCGGACGGCGCGGAGTCCGTGGTGCGCCGCCAGTCCGGTGCCCGCCCGGCTCCGTCGGGCACGGTGGCCGTCGCGCTGCGCGGTTACGCGCCGGCCGCGGGCTGGCCTCCGGGCGAGCAACTGTTGACGATGACCCGGTCGCACTGGCCGGCCTATGCGTGGGCTTTCCCGGTCGGCGACGGCACGGTGAACGTCGGATACGGCGAGCTGATCCGCAGCAGCCCGCCGACCCGCGCGCAGCTGATCGAGCGGCTGCACGCGCTGCTCCCCGATGTCGCCGCGCTGCCCCTGCGCGGGCATCGGCTACCGCTGTCCACCGGTCGGCCCGTCGTCGGAGCCGGTCGGGTCCTGCTCGCCGGCGACGCGGCGTCCCTGATCAACCCGCTGACGGGCGAGGGCATCTTCTACGCGGTGCTCTCGGGCTCGCTCGCCGGAGTCGCGGCGCTCGACCCGGATCCCGCGCGCAGCTACCGCGCGGCGATGCAAAGCGCCCTCGGCCGGCATCTGCGCCACACCGATCTGCTCGCCCGGCTCGTCCGCCGGCCGGCGCTGCTCGACATCGGGACGGCGGCGGCGCGGTCCAACCAACCAGCCTTCGACCAGCTGACCGAGATCGGCCTCGGTGCGGGAACGCTGAGTCCGCGGCTTGCCCTCGCGCTCGTCCGGTCCGTGCGAAGGTGATGCGCCGCGCTCGCCATGGCGGTCGCGCCGCATCACGCTTCGGCGGCGAGCACCTCCTGCAACAGGTCGAGATGGGCTTGCGCGTCGGTCAGCCCGAGCCCCATCGTGTCGACGGCGAGGTGCGTCGCGCCCAGCTCGCGCCAGCCGGCCAGGAAATCACCCCAGGACTCCCGCGGGGTGCGCGCCACCGTCAACCGCGCCTCGAAGCCGACGTCGGTCGCCGACCGGCCCGCGTCCTCGGCGTAGCGCCGCACCCGGGCGACGTCCTCGGCCATCTTCGTGTCCGGCGCCCCCTGCGGCAGCCATCCGTCAGCGAGCCGCCCGACCCGGCGCAGCACCGGCTCCGCGTACCCACCGATCCATACCGGGATCCGGCCCTGCACCGGACGCGGATTGATCCCCGCGTTGTCGACACGATGCGAGCTGCCCTCGAAGGTGATCGTCGGATCGGCCCAGAGCGCCCGCATGAGCTCGATCTGTTCCTCGACGCGGGCACCGCGGTTGTCGAACCGCTCGCCCAACACCTCGTACTCCACCTGGTTCCAGCCGACGCCAATCCCGAGCCGCATCCGGCCATCGCTCAGCACGTCCACTTCAGCGGCCTGTTTCGCCACCAGGGCGGTCTGCCGCTGCGGCAGGATCAGCACTCCCGTCACCAGTTCGACGTCGGTCGTCACCGCGGCGAGGTAACCGAACAGCACGAACACCTCGTGAAACGGGTTCTCACTCGTGTAGCCGCGCCAGCCGGGGCGGGTGTCGACGCCGGCGCCGATCACGTGGTCGAACGCGAGGATGTGCCGGAAGCCCATCCGCTCGACCTCGGTCGCCCACCGGGCGATCGTCGCGGGATCGTTGCCGATCTCGAGCTGGGGAAACACCGCACCGATTCGCATCTGCTGCTTCCTCT
>JAVHVD010000327.1:0-6990 GCA_032160745.1 Pseudonocardiales bacterium | reverse complement strand
TGGCCACCTGGCACGAGGTGATCGACAACGGCCGGATGCAGGTCGGCGACGAGTACCTCGCCGGGACGGCCAAGCCGGTGCACGCGCGCATCAGCGGCGGCACCGCCGCCCAGATCGGCGTGGCCCACGGCGAGAAGCTGTCGATCAGCACCGACCACGGTGCACTGATCCTGCCGGTAGCGATCGATGTCATGCCTGACGGCGTCGTGTGGCTGCCCACCAACGCCCGCGGCAGCGCGGTCCGCGCGACCCTCGGCGCGACGGCCGGCGCCACCGTCACGCTCGTGCGAACCGACGCTCCGCCGGTTGTCGGAGGTGAATCGTGAGCCCATTCGCCGCCGCGTCGCACCATGCCGACGTTCTGGTCGCAGCCTCCCAGAATCTGCCCGGGTTCGGCGACCAGCCGATCTGGATCTCGCTGATCAAGACGCTCGGCGTTTTCGTCTTCCTCGTGGTGATGACGCTCTTTTCGATCGTCTTCGAGCGCAAGGTCGTCGGCCGGATGCAGAACCGCATCGGGCCGAACCGCACCGGGCCGTGGGGTGTGCTGCAGTCGCTGGCCGACGGTGTGAAGCTCGCCTTCAAGGAAGAGATCATCCCGGTCCTGGCCGACAAGCCGGTCTACTTCCTGGCGCCGATCATCTCGGCCGTGCCGGCGTTCGTCGCGTTCTCGGTCATCCCGTTCGGGCCCGAGGTGTCGATGTTCGGGCATCACACCGCGCTGCAGCTCACCGACCTGCCGGTCGGCGTGCTCGTCGTCTTCGCCTGCTCGTCGCTCGGCGTGTACGGCATCGTGCTGGCCGGCTGGGCGTCCGGCTCCACCTACCCGCTGCTCGGCGCTCTGCGCTCGGCGGCCCAGATGATCTCCTACGAGGTCGCCATGGGTCTGTCGATGGTCGCGGTGTTCCTGTTCGCGAACACCATGTCGACCTCGGGCATCGTCGAGGGGCAGCGCCACTACTGGAACGTGCTGGGCCTGTTCGTCTCGTTCGCCATCTACGCCGTCGCCGTCGTCGGCGAGACCAACCGCGCTCCGTTCGACCTGCCCGAGGCCGAGTCCGAACTGGTCGGTGGCTTCCAGACCGAGTACTCGTCGTTCAAGTTCGCGATGTTCTACCTCGCCGAGTACATCAACATGGTCACCGTCTCGGCGCTCGCCACGACGCTGTTCCTCGGCGGTTGGCGCGCCCCGTGGCCGCTCTCGCTGTGGGACGGCGCGAACCAGGGCTGGTGGCCGATGCTGTGGTTCACCGCCAAGGTGGTCCTCGGGATCTTCGTCTTCGTCTGGCTGCGCGGCACCCTGCCGCGGCTGCGCTACGACCAGTTCATGGCCTTCGGCTGGAAGGCGCTCATCCCGATCAACCTGGTCTGGATCCTGGTGATCACTGCCGTGCACGTGCTGCGCGATCGCGGCTGGGAATGGTGGCGTGCGATCGCGGTGCCGACCGCGGTCGTCCTGCTGGTCGTCGTCGTGCCCGGCCTGATGATCTGGGAGGGCGCGCGGGCCCGGCGCGCGGCGGAATTGGCCGAAGACGAACTGGATGCCGCCGAAGAAGAGCCCACGTTCCCGGTGCCGCCGATGGACCTCGTGGTCCCAACGCCACCGCGGATGCTGACGTCGGCGACGGTGAGCCGGGCTCCGGCCGAACTCCCCGGCGACTCCTCGGAAGGGGACTCCCATGACTGATCAACCAGTACGTCCGGACCGCGGCTCCACCTCGTCGGTCGTTCGACCGTCGGTGGGGAGGCCGTCCGCGACGTCGCCGGAGCCCAGGGGCAGCGCGCTCGGCTTCGCCAAGGGCTTCGGGCTCACCTTCGCGACGATGTTCAAGAAGGTGTACACGCAGCAGTACCCGTTCGACTACTACGGGACGCAGCCGCGCTACCACGGCCGGCACGTGCTCAACCGGCACCCCGACGGGTTGGAGAAGTGCGTCGGCTGCGAGCTGTGTGCGTGGGCCTGCCCGGCCGACGCGATCTACGTCGAGGGCGGCGACAACACCGACGAGGTCCGCTTCTCACCGGGTGAGCGCTACGGCGCGGTGTACCAGATCAACTACCTGCGCTGCATCTTCTGCGGGCTGTGCATCGAGGCCTGCCCGACCCGGTCACTGACGATGTCGAACGAGTACGAGCTGGCGCTCGACAACCGGCAGGAGCTGATCTACACCAAGGAGCAGCTGATGGCTCCGCTGCTTCCGGGCATGGAGGCTCCGCCGCACCCGATGCGCCTCGGCGACGACGAGAAGGACTACTACACGATCCAGTCGCAGGCGCCGCTGCAGCAGGGTGCGCCGCAGAGCTCGGCCAACGTCGCCGGCAAACCGCTCACCGGGAACGCCATCGAGGTCGGGCGCCACGGAGGCCGCGGATGAGCGCCGCCGCAACCCTGGCCTCCGGAACGCTGATGAACGGCCAGGTGCCGCTGGGCGAGGCCATCGCGTTCTGGATCCTCGGCCCGATCGCGCTCGCCGGCGGGATCGGCATGGTGCTGTTCCGCAACGCCATCCACTCGGCGCTGTCGCTCGCCGCGACGATGATGTGCCTCGGCGCGTTCTACCTGATCGAGCAGGGCCCGTTCCTCGGCTTCGTCCAGATCATCGTCTACACCGGCGCGATCATGATCCTTTTCCTGTTCGTGCTCATGCTGGTCGGACGTGACTCGACCGACTCCATCGTCGAGACGCTGCGCGGGCAGCGCTGGGCCGCGGCGCTGTTCGGCATCGGTTTCGCGCTGCTCGTCGCGCTGTCGGTGGGCCGGGCGTTCAAGGGGCGCAAGGCGGTCAATCTCGACACCCCGAACGGCAACGGCGGCAACGTCCACGGCATCGCCGAACTCCTGTTCACCAAGTACCTGTTCGCCTTCGAGCTGACGTCGGCGCTGCTGATCGTCGCCGCGGTGGGTGCGATGGTGCTCGGACACATCGAGCGGGACGGACCGAAGCGCACGCAGAAGTCCCTGGCTCGCGAGCGCATCCGCTCCGGCCGCCCGCAGCCGCTGCCCGGCCCGGGTGTGCTCGCCACGGGCAACTCGATCGGCACTCCCGCGCTGCTGCCCGACGGTTCGATCTCGCAGGAGTCGGTCATGGTCGGCGACGAGCAGTTCCCGGTCCGGCCGCCGAAAGAGCTCGCCCTCGACCCGGCCGACTACTCCGACGGCGAGGTCAGACGATGAGTGAGCATCGTAGCGAGCGCCAGCGAGCGAGGAGCGGAGCGAACGAGGCGATGAGCGCTCGCGCGAAGAGCGGGGTGGAACGATGACGCCGACGTACTACCTGGTGCTGTCGGCGGCGCTGTTCACCATCGGCGCCGTCGGTGTCCTGGTGCGCCGCAACGCGATCGTCGTGTTCATGTCGGTCGAGCTCATGCTCAACGCGGTCAACCTCACGTTGGTGACCTTCTCGCGGATCAACGGCGACCTCGAGGGGCAGGTCATGGCGTTCTTCGTCATGGTCGTCGCCGCCGCCGAGGTCGTGGTGGGGCTCGCGATCATCATGGCCATCTTCCGCACCCGACGTTCCGCGTCCATCGACGACGCGAACCTCCTGAAGTACTAGAGAGAACAGGACCGTGACTGTGCTTCCCGTGGCCCTCCGGCGCTCCGCTCCTCGCTCGCTGGCGCTCGCTGCGATGCTCACGCCGGCGGCCCACTCATGATCCAGGCAACCGGGATCCAGACCGGCGTCTGGCTGCTCGTCGCGCTGCCCGCGCTGTCGGCGGCCGTGCTGCTCATCGGCGGCAAGCGGGCCGACCGCTGGGGGCCTCTGCTCGGCGCCGCCGTACCGGTGCTTCTCTTCGTCTACGCGGTGATCCTCTTCTTCTCGGTCAAGGGCCAGGAGAACCGCGAGGTCGACAGGCACCTGTTCAGCTGGGTGCACGTCGGCGGGTTCCGCGTGGACGCCGGGATGTTGCTCGACCCGCTGTCACTCGTCTTCGTCCTGCTCATCACCGGCGTCGGTTCGCTGATCCACATCTACGCCGTCGGCTACATGGCTCACGACGACGGACGCCGCCGCTTCTTCGGCTTCTTCAACCTGTTCATCGCGGCCATGCTGCTGCTCGTCCTGGCCGACAGCTACCTGCTGCTCTACGTCGGCTGGGAGGGCGTGGGCCTCGCGTCCTACCTGCTGATCTCCTACTACTTCACCCGCGACTCCGCCGCCACCGCCGGCAACAAGGCGTTCTTCGCCAACCGGGTCGGCGACGTCGGCCTCTCGATCGCGATCATGATCATGTTCGCGTACTTCGGCAGCACGTCCTTCTCCGCGATCCTGTTCAGCAACACCCACTTCACCAACGGCGTCGCCGCGGCGATCGCGCTCATGCTGCTGCTCGGCGCCTGCGGCAAGTCCGGCCAGTTCCCGCTGCAGACCTGGCTGCCCGACGCGATGGAGGGTCCGACCCCGGTCTCCGCGCTCATCCACGCGGCAACGATGGTGACCGCCGGCGTCTACCTGATCGCCCGCTCGGCCGTCATCTTCAATGCATCGGACGCGGCCCGCACGGTCGTGACGATCATCGGGGCGATCACGCTGCTCTACGGCTGTATCGCCGGCTGCGGGCAGGACGACCTCAAGCGGGTGCTCGCGAACTCGACGGTGAGCCAGATCGGCTACATGTTCCTCGCCGTCGGGCTCGGCCCCGGCGTGTACGCGATCGGCATCATTCACCTGCTCGGGCACGGCTTCTTCAAGGCCGCGCTCTTCCTCTCGGCCGGCTCGGTCATGCACGCGATGAACGACCGCATCGACATGCGCCGCTTCGGCGGTCTGTGGCGAGTCATGCCGATCACGTTCGGCGTCTTCGCCTGCGGCTACCTCGCGATCATCGGGTTCCCCGGCGCGACCGGGTTCTGGACCAAGGACAAGATCATCGAGGCCGCCTTCGACAAGGGTGGGACGTCCGGCTGGATCCTCGGCATCTGCGCCCTGCTCGGCGCCGGCATCACCGCGTTCTACATGACGCGTGCGCTGGTGATGACGTTCTTCGGCAAGAAGCGCTGGGAGGACGACGTCCACCCGCACGAGGCGCCCGCGACCATGACGATCCCGATGATGGTGCTGGGGGCCCTGGCGCTCGTCGGTGGCTTCCTGCTGATCTTCGGCGGCGGAACGCAGCACTGGTTGGAGCCGTCGGTGGGCAAGAGCGTCGAGGTCGGCGCGCACACCGTCTCGCCCACGGTGCTGACCTTGCTCACGCTGGTCGTGGTCGCGCTCGGCGCGTTTGGTGGATGGGTGGCGTTCGGGCGGCGGCCGGTGCCCGTCACCCAGCCGGTCGGCGTCTCGCCCGTCACCACGTTCGCGCGGCGCAACCTTTACGCCGACGCGTTCAACGAGGCGGTGCTGATGCGGCCGGGGCAATGGCTGACAAGGGCTCTGGTGTACTTCGACAACCGGGGCGTCGACGGCGCCGTGAACGGCATGGCCGCTGGATTCGGGGGAGGGTCGGCACGCTTGCGCAAGACGCAGACGGGCTTCGTCCGGAGCTATGCGCTGTCGATGCTCGGCGGCACCATCGCCGTCGTCGCGGTCTTGCTGGCGGTGCGTTACCAGTGAGCGAGGCTTGCGGAGCGATCAATGTCATCGCCGCGGCGATGCCGCGGTTGACCCGACGACCCGCCCCTCGCGGCGGGAAGGAGGGCCAACATGCATAGCCCTGTCCTGCTGATCCTGGTGTTGATCCCGCTCCTGGGGTCGCTGGCCGTGTTCAGCCTCAAGGAGGCGCAGGCCAAGCTGGCCAAGCAGATCAGCCTCGCCGTCTCGCTGATCGTGCTCGTCTACGCGGTCGTCCTGCTGTTCACGTTCGACGCGAACGGCTCCCGCTTCCAGTACATCGGCAGCTGGAACTGGATCAAGGCGTTCGGCGTGCACCTGGCCTTCGGCGTCGACGGCATCGCGCTCGTCCTCGTCGCGATGTCGGTGCTGCTCGTCCCCGCCGTCATCCTCGCGTCGTGGAACGCCCTGGACAGCAGGTCCGGCGCGGAGGAACTCAACCCGGCGGTGAAGCGCCGCAGCGTGAAGAACTACTTCGCGCTGCTGTTGCTGCTCGAGTTCTTCATGGTCGGCGTCTTCACTGCGATGGACGTCTTCCTGTTCTACGTTTTCTTCGAAGCGATGCTCGTCCCGATGTACTTCATCATCGGCAGCTTCGGCGGACCGCGCCGGCAGTACGCGGCGATGAAGTTCTTCCTGTACTCGCTGGTCGGCGGGCTGCTCATGCTTGCGTCGGTCATCGGCCTGTACGTGACCAGTGACGTCAAGTCGTTCTCGATCACCACGCTGATCGCGCACCCGCTGCCGGACAACAACACGCAGAAGTGGCTGTTCCTCGGGTTCTTCCTGGCGTTCGCGATCAAGGCTCCGCTCGTGCCGTTCCACACGTGGCTGCCGGACGCCGGTGCCGAGGCCCCGGCCGGTGGCGCCGCGCTGCTCGTCGGCGTCCTCGACAAGGTGGGCACGTTCGGCTTCCTGCGTTACTGCCTGCCGCTCTTCCCAGCGGCGTCGCGGTGGTTCGCGCCGGCGATCCTGATCCTGTCGGTGATCGGCATTCTCTACGCCGCGTTCCTGGCGATCGGCCAGCGTGACATGAAGCGGCTCGTGGCCTACACGTCGATCGCCCACTTCGGCTTCATCGGCCTCGGCATCTTCGCGTTCACCACGCAGAGCGGCACCGGCGCGGTGCTGTACATGGTCAATCACGGCTTCTCGACCGGAGCGCTGTTCATCGTCGTAGGGCTGCTCATCGCCCGCGGCAAGAGCCGCAACGTCGATGACTACGGGGGCGTGGCCAAGGTGGCGCCGATACTGGGCGGGCTGTTCCTGCTCACCGGTCTGTCCGCGCTCGCGCTGCCCGGCCTGAGCACCTTCATCAGCGAGTTCCTCGTCCTGGTGGGCACGTTCACCCGGCACAAGGGGCTGGCCGTGCTCGCCACCACCGGCATCGTGCTGGCCGCGATCTACGTGCTCTACCTCTACAAACGCACGTTCCAGG